>NZ_JBQCFT010000204.1:0-26220 GCF_051958795.1 Luteibacter sp.
TCCTCGCCTTCGGGGTCACGTCGTTCGCCTTCGCGCGCGCAGCCCAGGCGCAGGACACCCCGCCGGCCACCGCCACTGCTTCCAGCGAAGCACGCCCCGTGGCCCTCGCGGACTTCGACGCCTATGTCGACGCCACCCGCAAGCAGTTCGATGTGCCGGGCATTGCCGTGGCGATCGTGAAGGACGGCAAGATCGTGCTCGAGATGGGCTCGGGCGTGCGCAAGCTGGGCGAGCCGGCGAAGGTGGATGCGCACACGCGCTTCGCCATCGCCTCGAATACCAAGGCGTTCACCGCGGCCTCGCTGGCGATCCTCGCCGACCAGAAGAAGCTCGACATGAACGACCGCGTGGTCGACCGCCTGCCGTGGTTCCAGATGTCGGATCCGTACGTCACCCGCGAGATGCGCGTGCGCGACCTGCTGGCACACCGCAGCGGCCTGAGCCTCGGCGCGGGCGACCTGCTGTACTGGCCGGCGACCACGTACACGACGAAGGAAGTCGTCGAACGCCTGCGCTACGTGCCGATCACCAACAGCTTCCGCGCCGAGTACGCGTACGACAACATCCTGTTCGCCGTGGCCGGCCTGGTCATCGAGCAGGTGTCCGGCCACTCGTGGGCCGATTTTGTCCGCGATCGCATTTTCCAGCCGCTGGGCATGACCGAGTCGATCACCAGCGCGCCGGACCATATCAACCCGGGCGACGACACCGCGATCGGCCACGCCAAGTTCGACTTCAAGGACCTGAAGCCGGTTGAGCCGATGTCGTGGAACAACAACCCGTCGGCCGGCGGCATCTATTCGAGCGTGCATGACCTGTCGAAGTGGATGAACATGCAGCTCGCCGGCGGCCTGTACACCGATGCGAACGGCAATCAGCAGCGCCTGTTCTCCGCTGCGCGGCAGAAGGAAATGTGGTCGCTGCTCACGCCGATCCGCATCTCCGAGCCGAGCGTGCCGGAACTGAAGGCCGCGGTGCCCAACTTCTCCGGTTATGGCGAGGGCTGGTTCGTGTCCGATTACCGCGGGCACAAGCTGGTGTGGCACACCGGCGGCTGGCCGGGCATGGTCTCGCGCCTGACCCTGGTGCCTGACCTGAACCTCGGCGTGGTCGTGCTGACCAACCAGGAAAGCGGCGCAGCGTTCCAGGCGGTGACGATGCGAGCGCTCGATGCATACATGGATGCGCCGAAGACCGACTGGATCGCGGCGTATGCGGCTTCCGTGAAAAAGCAGGAAGGCAACGCCGACGACAGCATGAAGAAGCACGAGGCGGCGCGCATGAAGGGCGCGAAGCCCTCGCTGCCGCTGGATGGCTACGCCGGCACGTATCGCGACCCGTGGTACGGCGACGTCAAGGTGACGAAGCAGGGCGGCAAGCTGGTGATGAGCTTCACGAAGACCGCGCAGCTCACCGGCACGCTGGAGCCGTGGCAGCACGATACGTTCATCGCGCACTGGAACGACCGCTCGCTCAACGGCGATGCGTTCGTCAACTTCTCGCTCGATCCGGACGGCAAGGTGCGCGAAGTGCGCATGGAGCCGGTCTCGCCGCTGACCGACTTCAGCTTCGACTTCCAGGACCTGCGCCTGGCACCGGTCAAGGACTAATCGATGTAGGAGCCCACCCTGTGGGCGACGCCGTTCGCGCAAGAGCCACAGGACCTGTGGCGCCGCCGCGAAAGATGTCGCCCACAGGGTGGGCTCCTACAGCGCGGTGGATCGTGGCTCAGGCCTCCGGATCAGTCGAAGCCTTCGGCGCCCCAGCCCCCGTCGGCCCCACCAGGTCGCCCATGTTCCCGCCTGAGCGCAGCACCAGGTCCTGCGGCCGCAGCAGCGGGATGTCCGCGCCGCGCAGTCGCGCGATGATCTCGAACAGCAGGTCGCTCTTCACGCCACCCACGTCGCGCGGGCTGCCGACGTAACAGGTGATCGCGAAGGTCATCGCGGCGCGGTCGATGCTGTCCAGCGTGACCGACGGCGCGGGGGTTTCCGCCACGCCCTGGTGATGATGCATGGCGTCGAGGACGTGATCGCGCACCGCGACCGGATCGGAATCCAGCGGCATGGGCAGCTTGATCAGCACGCGCCCCTGCGGGTTCGCCATGGTCATGTTGCGCACGGGCTTCGTGATGAACGAAGAATTCGGCACGATGATCGTCGACCGGTCGGCCACCTGGATCTCGGTGGCGCGCACGTTGATCCGGCGGATATCGCCTTCGGCATCGTCGAGCACGACCCAGTCGCCGACCTTGACCGGCCGTTCGGCCAGCAGGATGAGGCCCGAAATGAAGTTCTGCACGATCGCCTGGAGGCCAAAGCCGATACCCACGGAGAGTGCCGAGGCGACCCAGGCGATGTTCTGCAGGGACAGGCCCAGCGAGAGCAGGGCGATCGACACGACAACCACGATGCCGACATAGCCGAGCAGCGTCGTCAGCGAGGTCCGCATGCCTGGGTCAAGGTTGGTCCGCGGAAGGTACTGCTCCGCCATCCAGCTCTTCACCACGCGTACGGCGAGCAGGCCCACGAAGAACACGCCGATGCCACCGAGGATCTGTCCCGGCTGCAGCGTAACGCCCGCGACCTTGAACTGCTGCAGCTTGCTCGCGAGATCGATGATGTCGGACGTGCCGGCACCGAAACCCGAGATCACGGCGGTCAGGCCGAACAGGAACAGCGCAAGCCGCGACACGCCGGACAGGAGCACGCCGGCCTGGTCGAGCAGTTTGGGGTGGGTTCCGAAGATCGCCTGCGCACGCGCGCTCATCGGGCCCTTCTCGGAGAGCAGGGTCTCGAAAAGATCATCCACCAGCCGCATGGCGAGGTAAGTGGCCGAGATAACGATCAGCGTCCACACCACCTGGCCCGCCACGAAGGACGCGAAGGCGATGAAGCCGGTGAGCAGGGCGATCCAGGAGGCGACGATCGCCACCCATGCCGCTGCGATGAACAGGCTGGCCCAGATGGGCCGCGGCGGCTCGGTGCTGCCTTCTTCCACCACGTGGTGCGTCCGGCTGAGCCGGATGAGCGCCAGGGCGGTCAACACCGTCAGCACCAGCGCCTGCAGGCTGCTGGTGAGCACCTCGGCGGCGAGGCTGGTACCGATGACGCGGTTGAGGACGCGAAGGAAATAAAACACCACGACCGCGAACGAAAACAGCATCGGGAAGCGACGCAGGCTCAGCGCGGTCTCATCGGAAATGGCGGGTAGACGCCACGACGGGCGCTTCGCGGAAATCAGCGCGCGCCCGAGGCCGGCGACGAATGCGCCGAAGAACACCAGGCGCACGATCGCCCTGGCGACTTCGTTGGTCTCGTCGCTGAACGTGTCGCGCCAGTTGAGGCCCACATAGAACAGCTGCGTGCCGATACCCGTCGTCAGTGCCGACGTGAGGGTGATACCGACGATCAGGGCCGAGCGGCGCAGGCGGCCCGGTGGCATGCGGTTGGCCGTGAGGCTGCGTACGCGTGATTCGATCCAGAAGCGCAGCCCCGTCATCATCAGCAGGCCCAGCACCACGCAGCTCACCAGCGCGGTGCGGTTCCCGTTGCTCCAGCTGTTCGCGATATCCGCCTGCGCCTGGCTGACGAAGTCCCGCACGTTGGCGGCATCGCGCGGGAACGCCTTGGCGGGCTCCGACCAGAACGGACGCGACAGGGGGGAATAGCTCTGCCGCGAGATGCGTTCCTGGAAGCGGGTACGCCGCAGATCGGAGAGGGCGTTGGCGGTCTGGCTGGCCTCGAGGGCCATGGCGTCGGCCTGCTTGATCTGGCCGTCCACCGCATCGAACGCCTTCTGCGCATCACGGCGGGCCTGGACCACCTCGGGCGGCTCCTTGTTGCCGCCGGTCGGCACGGGGCCGAGCTGGTCGAGCCGCGCCTTGGCGGCGTCGCGGTTCGGCTGCAGGGAGCTCGACAGCTTCTGCGACTGGCTGTTGATGTCGCTGACCTGGCCGCGGAGATCGTCGATCTGGCCATCGGTGATGTCGGCGGCCTTCATGGCCTTTTCGGCGGCATCCAGGCGCCCGCGCAGGTCGTCCAGCTGCTGGGCCGGGGTGGGCGCTGCGTCCGTGTCCTGGGCGGCGGCGAGCCCCGGGCCGATGAGGAGCAGGGCGATGAAGAGAATTCTCAAAATACGCATGGGGCAATGATAGGCCGGATCCGACAAGCTCAAATGCCCGAAGCATGCGTTACCCTCGGTGAACGCCGCATGCGGCGGCCCGATGCGGCAATGCAGCTTTGCCAGCTACGGCCCCGCCGCTATCCTGCCGCCCCTTTGCCACCGCCTGGAAGCCAAGCCATGCGCAAGAAGCTGGTCGCCGGAAACTGGAAGATGCATGGCTCGCGGGCCATGGCCGACAAGCTCGTCCGCGATATCGTGGAAGACCTGCCGGATGGCACCGATGTGCTGGTGTTTCCCCCCGATGTGTTCCTTAACGAGCTGACCGACCGCTACGGCGACCGGGGCCTGGGTTTCGGTGGGCAGAACCTGTCCGAACACCACGTCCAGGGGGCTTTCACCGGGGAAATCTCGGGCGCCATGCTGCACGATGTAGGCGCCACGTGGGTGCTGGTGGGCCATTCGGAGCGCCGCCAGTACCAGCACGAATCCGATGCCCTGCTGGCCAAGAAGTTCGAGGCCGCGCGGCAGGCGGGGCTCACCCCGATCCTCTGCGTGGGCGAAACGAAGGAAGAACACGAGGCGGGGCAGGCCGAGGCGGTCATCGCCCGCCAGCTGGGCGCCGTGCTCGAGCACAACGGCATCGAGCCGTTCCGCGAAGCCGTCATTGCCTATGAGCCGGTCTGGGCGATCGGAACGGGCCTGACGGCCACGCCGGACAAGGCGCAAAAAATTCATGCGTTCATCCGTAGCCAATTGGCAAAAAAGGATGCTAATATCTCGCTCCTGACCCGGGTGCTTTACGGCGGAAGCGTCAAGCCGGCCAATGCGGCCGAACTTTTCGCCCAGCCGGATGTAGACGGGGGACTGATCGGAGGCGCGGCTTTAGTGGCTTCCGATTTCCTGGATATATGCAAATGCGCCGCGGCGCGTCGATAATTCGCGACACGGCAAACAAGAAGACATGTTCATTCTCTTCAGCGTTTTCTATATCCTGATCGCCGCAGCGATGATCGTGCTGATTCTTATGCAGCGCGGTGCAGGTGCGGAGGCAGGTTCTGGTTTCGGTGGCGGTGCTTCCGCAACCGTGTTTGGTGCGCGCGGCTCGTCGAGCTTCATGACCCGTGCCACCGCAGTGCTCGCCGCACTGTTCTTCGTGTTGAGCCTTGGCATGGGTATCTACCTTGGCCATACGGGTAACCCCCAGCCCACCGCGGATCTCGGCGTGATGTCTGGCGCCACGGCACCGGCGGCTCCGGCAAACAACGCGGCGGCTCCGGCTACCGACGTGCCCAAGGCCCCCGCGGCCAACGGCGATGTCCCGGCGGCCACGGCCCCGGCGGCGAACAACGATGTTCCGGCCCCGCAGCAGGCAGCCAACCCGGCACCCGCTTCGACGGCCAAGAAGTAACAGAGCAACACCCCAGTTTTAAAAGTTATGCCCAGGTGGCGGAATTGGTAGACGCACTACCTTGAGGTGGTAGCGGCTTAGGTCGTGGGGGTTCGAGTCCCCCCTTGGGCACCAACAGAGATCCGGACAACCTCAGCCGGATCGCAAAGAAACCCGCGAAAGCGGGTTTTTTTGTGCTCGAAAGAAACCGACGGCAAATTCGGCAAAGTGCTCAAGATTTCGTCATAACTACCGAAATTGTTATCTATGGCCCACGTACGGGCAGAGTGTGGAAGGCAGTGATGCTCGTCAGCAGCTACAGCAATGTCCTCGTCGTGTTCTCGTTCGTGGTGGCCATCCTGGCCTCGTACACGGCGCTGAACATGGCTGGCCGCGTGGCCGGCACGCGGGGGCGGGCGTCGCTGCTCTGGCTGGCGGGCGGTTCGTTCGCCATGGGCCTGGGCATCTGGGCGATGCACTTCGTAGGCATGCTGGCTTTCAGCCTGCCGATCACCCTTGGTTACGACATCGACCTGACCGCCTTGTCGCTGGTCATTGCCGTGGCCTCGTCGGCGTTCGCCCTCTGGCTGGTGTGCCAGAGCGAGTTGCCGAAGCGCCGCCTGGCGGTGGGCGCGTTGCTCATGGGTGCCGGTATCTCTGCGATGCATTACACCGGCATGGCCGCGATGCGGATGATGCCGGGCGTGGTCTACGACCCGCTGCTCTTTTCCCTTTCCGTCCTGTTCGCCGTGCTCGCTTCCGGCGCGGCGCTGTGGATCGCTTTCCGCTTGCGTCGTGATACCGGCCGGGTATGGGTTGCGCGTTTCGGCGCCTCCCTGGTCATGGGTTGCGCCATCGTCGGCATGCATTACACCGGCATGGCGGCCGCGAGCTTCCCCGAGGGCAGTTGGTGCGGTGCGGCCGTGGCGGGTGGCATCGATGTGAAGTACCTCGCCGTCGTGGTCATCGTCGTGACCCTGTCCGTATTCGCCAGTGCGCTCGCCGTGGCCATGCTGGATGCGCGCGCGAACATGCTGGCCAGCTCGCTCGACCGCGCCAACAGCGAACTGCTGCAACTGGCCATGCATGACAACCTGACCCGCCTGCCGAACCGCGTGTTGCTGGAAGACCGCCTCGACCAGGCGATCCACAATGCGTCGAGGAGCGGCCGCCGCTTTGCCGTGCTGTTCCTCGACCTGGATGGGTTCAAGGCGGTCAACGACGTCTACGGCCACCATGTCGGCGACGAGCTGCTGCGTGATGTGTCACGGCGCATCCTCGCCTGCAAGCGCGAGGAAGAAACGGTTGCGCGCCTTGGTGGCGACGAATTCGTCGTCGTCTTCGACATCAGCGGCCCCGAGGATGCGGCCATGCTGGCCGAGGAACTCGTCGATCTGCTCAGCGAGCCGTACCTGATCAACGGCGTGACGGCGCACGTTTCCGCCAGTGTCGGCATTGCGCTGTATCCGGAAAACGGCCGTTCGCGTCACGAGCTGATGATCAACGCCGATGCCGCCATGTACCACGCGAAGGAGCAGGGCCGCCGTGGCTTCCGCTTCTTCGAGACCGTGATGAACGTCAATGTGCACCAGCAGTTGAAGCTCCAGCAGGACCTTCGGCGTGCGCTGGATCGTGGCGAGTTCACCCTGCATTACCAGCCGAAGCTGGTCTCGCCGAGTGGTCCCATGGTGGGCGTTGAAGCGCTGCTGCGCTGGAACAAGCCGGGCGAAGGCCTGGTGCCGCCGGACCAGTTCCTGCCGGTGGCCGAGCGCACCGGCCTCATCGTGCCCATCGGTAACTGGGTGATCGACGAAGCGTGCCGGCAGATGCGTGTGTGGCGCGATGCCGGGCACGCTGAGTGGACAGTAGCGGTGAACGTCTCCACGGCCCAGCTCAACCATGTGGGGCTGGTCGATACGCTGCGCGACGCATTGGCGCGCCACGGGATCGATGCCCGCCACCTCACCGTGGAAGTCACCGAATCCACCGCCATGCGCGATGCCGAAACCAGCCTCGCCATCCTCAACCAGGTGGCCGCGCTCGGCGTCGGCATCTCGATCGATGACTTCGGCACGGGCTATTCCAGCCTGCTGTACCTGAAGCAGCTGCCCGCGGATGAGCTGAAGATCGACCGCGGCTTCGTGACCGAACTGGCCCAGGGCAATGACGACGAAGCGATCGTCGCGGCGATCATCGCGCTGGGCAAGACGCTCGGGCTCAAGATCGTCGCCGAGGGCGTGGAGACCGTGGAGCAGCAGGAACTGCTGACCCGGCTCGGCTGCAACGCCCTGCAGGGCTTCCTGCTGGGCAGCCCGGTTTCCGCGGCCGAACTGCCGCGGACGATTCCCGCCACCGCCTGAGCCGTGCCGACCTAGCGGCTCGCCTGGCTGCGCCGGCGCGCCAGCCATTTATCGAGCTCGTTGGCGAAGTTCTGCCGGTCGCGCGGGTGCATCGCCGCGGGGCCACCGGTATCGACGCCTGCGCCGCGCAACTCTTCCATGAAGTTACGCATGGAGAGCCGCGCCGCGATCGTGTCGCGGGTGAACAGCTCCCCACGAGGATGCAAGGCCAGTGCGCCTTTCTCGATGGCGAACGACGCCAGCGGGATGTCCTGCGTGACGACCAGGTCGCCCGGTTGCACGCGGCGGACGATCTCGTCATCCGCCACGTCGAAGCCGCCGGGGACCTGGATCGAGCGGATGAACTTCGAAGCGGGCGTGCGGATCCACTGGTTCGCCACGAGCGTGACCTCGACCTGCTCGCGCTCGGCCGCACGGAACAGGATGTCCTTGATGACGTTCGGACAGGCGTCGGCGTCGACCCAGATATTCAAAGCCATGCCCTCATCCTGCGAAGCCGCCCTCGTCGAGGAACGCCTGCTCGTCAGCCGTCGTCTCGCGGCCCAGGGCATGGTTGCGGTGCGGGAACCGGCCAAAACGGCGGATGACGTCGCGGTGGATGATCGCGAACTTGAGGTACGGGTCGCCGAGTGGCTCGTTGCGTTCCACGGCGAGGTCCTGGTCGGCCAGCGTTTCCGCGTGCGAGAAGGGCAGGTAGCAGAACACGCGCATGTCGCCTTCGATCTGCTGATCGAACCCGCGCGCCAGCATCTGCCGGGCGACGTGGTGACCCAGCGCATCGGTGGCGAACATGTGCGCGCAATCGCGGAAGGCGTTGCGCGGGAGCTGGTCGAGCAGGATCACCAGCGCGAGCGAACCTTCCGCCGTCTCCATCCAGTGATCGAGCCGGCGGCGCGAAGCGGCCATGTGCGCAGGCAGGAAGCGCCGGCGGAACTCGCGGTCGAAGGCGTCATCCTTCTCGAACCAGCGCGCCGGGCCGGCATCGCGCCAGAAGGCCACGACACTGGCAGGGGTTTCGTCGACAGGGAGGTTTTCAAACGGATCGGAAACAGACATCGGTATCTCAGGCCAGCCGCGTGCCATTGGGCACGTTACGTTCCGTGGTCGCGATGACCACGCCTTCATCGGTATGGAAGCCGGTGAGCAGGAATTGCGAGCGCATGGGGCCGATCTGCTTCTCGGGAAAATTGATCACGCCAATGACCTGCCGGCCGACGAGTTCATCCGGCTGGTAGATCCCCGCGACCTGCGCGCTCGTCTTGCGTTCGCCGTGCGGGCCGAAGTCCACCCAGATGCGGTAGGCGGGCCGCTTCGCCTCGGGGAAGGTCTCGGCGCGGGTGACCGTGCCAGCCACCATCACCACCCGGGTGAAGTCATCCCACTCGATAAGCTCAGTCATTGCGTTCGTTCTGTTCCTGCTCGTTGCGGCGCATGAGGATCATCTGCCAGTTGCGCGGCACGGTACCCGCGGGGCCGGGGACCGGCTGGTCGCGCGGGTGGTGCTGGGGATCGGCAAGGCGCGGCGCGCCGCGCACCTCGTCGTCCGTGCGGTAATCGTAGAACCAGTCCTCGCCGGGCTCGAAGGTCTGGATGATCTCGTGGCCGGTTTCCTCGAAGTGCTTCCGCGCATGGCGGTTGAGCGAATCGTCGCAGCAGCCGATGTGGCCGCATTTCGCGCAGCGGCGCAGGTGGAACCACCAGTCGCCTGCCGCCATGCATTCGACGCAGCCGGTCCCGCTGGGTGGCACGCTTGGATCGATGAAGTCGGACAGGTGGCTCATGCGGCAGGCTCCGGGACGTAGATCCCGATCCTACCCGAGCAGGGCGCTCAGAACAGCTTGCCGGCGCGACGCAGGGCAATCAGCTGCATACGATCGACCGAATGTGCAAGGCTGCGCAGCGCGACGTGCAGGGCATCGGTATCGGGCGTGCCCTCCTGCAACAGGGTCTCGATGCGTTCGGCGGCATCGGCGACGGGCAGGTGCTCGTGCAGCGCGGCATGGCGGGCCACGTGGCCCGCGCGGAAGTGCGCTTCATCGTAGTCGTGGTGCAGCAAGGCCTGGAGCAGCCCGAGGGCCTCCAGCGATATCTCCTGGGCTGCCATGACATTGCGCATCCCGCTATCTGACCCGTCCCGCCCGCGCGGCGCAATCGAACGATCGGCCTACGTAAACCCACGGCCCTTCACATCCGGCCGTCCATCGCTATGCTGCGCGGATCGCCACCGAACGAAGGACCGCCATGAGCCTGCTCGCCACCGTGTTGACCGCCATCGTCATCCTGATCCATGTCTATATCGTGGTGCTCGAAATGCTGCTCTGGCGCTCGCGCGGGCCGCGTGTCTTCGGGATCACGCCGGCGTTCGCCAATGAAAGTGCAGCCCTGGCGTCGAACCAGGGCCTGTACAACGGGTTCCTGGTCGTCGCGCTGGTGCTCGGCCTGGCCCTGCGCGAGCCGTTTGCGACCGCGTTCGTGTTCTACGGACTGGGCTGCGTGGTGGTCGCCGGGCTGTGGGGCGCGCTCACCGCCAGCCGCAGGATCCTCTATGTGCAGGCCTTGCCGGCGGCGCTGGCCTTGGCCGCGCAGTGGATGGCGCGGTAAGGTCGCCGCGTTCCACGAGACGCGCCGAGGGGGCGGCGCGATCCTGCGACCCCACGGGATCCATCGATGGCTGATAACGAGTTACCCCTGGCGCGGCCCCGGGAGACCCCTGCCTGCCGGCCGGGGACGTTCGAGCTGGGGCTGGCGCTTGCCGGTGCCGTATCGGGCGGCGCGTACGCCGCTGGCGTGCTCGATTTCCTCTACGAAGCGCTCGACCACTGGTACGAGGCGAAGGCACGCGGGCTGCCGGTGCCCCGGCACGACGTACTTCTGCGGGTCATCTCCGGTGCCTCCGCGGGCAGCATCAACGGGGTGCTGTCCGGCATCGCGCTGCCGTACCGCTTTCCCCATGTGCACGCTGGGCCTGCACCGGAAGGCGTGACGGGCAACCCCTTCTACGATGCCTGGGTGAAGCGGATCGATGTGCGCGAACTGCTGGGCAAGGCCGACCTGGCCGATCCGAGCCAGCCGATTGCGTCCCTGCTCGACTCGACCTGCCTGGACACGATCGCGGCGGACATGCTGGACCACACGGGCGCGCCCGCAGTACGCCCGTACGTCGCCAATCCGCTGAAGTGCGTCTTCACCGTGACGAACCTGCGCGGGGTGCCGTACATGGTGCAGTTCAAGGGCAACCCGGAAATCCCGGGCCACGGCATGATGGCCCACGCCGACTGGCTGCGCTTCGCCGTGGATACGGGGCAGGGCGATCGCGCGGGCGAGTGGATGTTTCCCGACGAGCGGCTGGTGACCGGCCCCAGCCACGCGCGTACGCCCCCGTGGCGCGCCTTCATGCAGGCCGCCCTGGCTTCGTCGGCGTTCCCCGCGGGGCTGCGCTTTCGCCAGGTGAGCCGGCCGTGGACCGACTACGACCAGCGTGTGGTGGTGGTCCCGGGCAGGGACGGGATGGCCACGCCGGTGCCGTTGCCGCCGGCCTGGGCCGATGGTGACGGCGAGGACGGTGAATACCGGTTCGTCGCGGTGGATGGCGGGGCCATGGACAACGAGCCGTTCGAGCTGGCGCGTACCGAACTGGCAGGCACGCTGGGCCGCAACCCGCGCGACGGTGACAAGGTCAACCGCATCGTGATCATGCTCGACCCGTTCCCGGAAGCCGAGGCACCCGGCCCGGTGGAAGCCGATGCGACCAATTTGATCGAATCGATGGCGTCGCTGTTCGGTGCCTGGAAGCAGCAGGCGCGCTTCAAGCCTGAGGAAGTGGCGCTGGCGCTCGACGCGCCGGTGTACAGCCGCTTCATGATCGCGCCGAGCCGTCCCGCGCTCGAACCGGGCCCGCGCTGGATCGGTGGCCGCGCGCTGGCCGCCGGCGCGCTGGGTGGCTTCTCCGGGTTCCTCTCGGAGGCGTATCGCCACCACGATTTCCTGCTCGGCCGGCGCAACTGCCAGCGCTTCCTCGAAGAGCGCCTGCTGGTGCCCGCCGCCAACCCGATCTTCGCCAGCTGGGTCGACGACCCGGCCATGGCGGGGTATCTCCGCGAGGTCGATGGCGAACGCTTCGCGCCGGTCATCCCGCTGGTCGGTGGCTGCGGCTCGCTGCGCGAGCCCGTGCCGGCGTGGCCGCGGGGGGCGTTTGACGTGGAGACGATCATGCCGCTGGCGGAAGGCCGCATGCAGGCGCTGTACGTCGCCGCGACCGCCGGGTTGCGCGCGCGGCTGGCGACCTGGCTGGCCTGGCGTTTCTACCTGCGCCGCAAGCTCCTCGACCTGGTCTCAAGCCGTTTACGCAATGCCCTGAAGGCCTTCGACCTTTTGTGAGAATTGACGGATGGGCAGCTGCACGGGCAATGTCGGGTGGACGAACCTGCACCAGAGGAGTGCGTCCGATGCAGCGTGTAACTTCCGGTTGGTCCGTGGGCATGGCGGTAGCGCTGCTCGCGGGCTGCGCCAGCCACGGGACTCTCCCGCCGCGGCGGCCCACCCTCGATGTGGCGAAAAGCACGCAGGAAGCGAACCAGGCTTATGCCGCCGGCGACATGCGCCACGCGGCGGAGCTCTACGCGACGATCGTGGATGCCCAGCCTGACGACGCCGACGCCTGGTTTCGCCTGGGCAACGCCCGGTTCCGCCTGCAGCAGCCGGACGAGGCGGTGGTCGCCTACGGGCGCGCCATCCAGCTCCGGCCCGGCTACCCACAGGCCGAGTACAACCTTGGCGTCGTGCGGCTCAAGCAGGCCCAGGCGGCGATGATCGCCAGTGCGCAGGCAGGCAAGCCGGGCGATACCCTCCGGCGGGACAGCGCGCGGATCGCGCAGCGCCTCGCCCGCGTGGCCGACGATGTCGGCACCCGGGGGAAAGGCGAGGGCGGGGCCCCGCCTTTTATTGTCGAGCCAGACGATCGCCCGTAGGTTTTTATGTGACGCCACGACGTATGGATCGAGATAAAAGTGCGCGCCTTCGCATACGTGAAAGTACGCACGTACAAATGCTCCAAATCGGCCTGTTGGACTATGGCCCGCATGCAAATTCGGTAGTAGTTTCTGCTCCGGGGAGTCCGAAACTGCTGACGTGAGCTTCGCTATGGCCACTACTTCAGTCGCACCACGTGCCATCGTTTTCGAGGACCATGGCGGACTGGCGTCCGCGCTGACCGACCTGCTCGAGGCGCGCCTCGGTTACGACGTCGCGGAATGTGCCGGCTGCATCGAAGAAGCCTTGCGCGTGGCCCATGTCGCCCGCTGTGACGTGGCGGTGGTGGACCTGGACCTGCGTGGCATCATGGCGTACCCGGCGCTCGATGAACTGAAGCGCCGCGGCATCCCCTATGTCATCGCCACCGGTGCCATGCCGCTGGATATACCGGGAAAGTACCGCGCACCGATGGTGCGCAAGCCCTACAGTGCGCAGGAGCTCGAGAGGGCGATCCGCGAGGCGAGCATGGGCGGCAACGCCTGAGCTGCCTGGAAACGTTGCAAGCGCGTCCCGCTCCGTCCACGCTAGGCGGATGAGCGACCACCACGACCGTTTTACCCGATGAGGAAGCGCCGGATGCTCGCGCGCAGCGTGGCTGGCGCAGTCGCCGGCCTGTTGCTGTTCGCGTCGGGCGCGTGGGGTGCCCTCGCGTTGCGCTACCAGCTGCCGGGCACGCCCGGCGTCCGCCTGGCTGGCGCTGTCGCATGGTCGGCGATCTACCTGGCCCTGCTGGTTGCGTTTCTCGGCTGGCGTGTGTGGTGGGCGCCGCTGTGCCTCGTCGCCCTGCTGGGGGTGCTGGTCGCGTGGTGGATGACGATCCCGCCGCGCAACGACCGGCTCTGGTCGGATGACGTCGCCCGCCTGCTTTCGGGCGAGGTGCACGGCGACCGGGTCACCTTGCACAACGTCCGCAACTTCACGTGGCGCGCCGAGGACGACTACGACAGCCGCTGGGAGACCCGTGAGTACGACCTGACGCAACTCGTCTCCGCCGATGCGGTGCTGTCGTACTGGTCCGGCGAGGCGATTGCCCACGCCATGCTCTCGTTCGGCTTTCAGGATGGCCGGCACATCGTCTTCTCGATGGAGATCCGCCGCGAAAAGGGTGAAGCGTTCTCCGAGGTCGGCGGGTTCTTCAAGCAGTTCGAGCTGGTGCTGATCGCGGCGGACGAGCGGGACATCATCCGGGTCCGCACCAACGTGCGCGGCGAGGACGACTACCTGTTCCCGCTGCGGATGCCGCCGGAAGCGATGCGCTCGCTGTTCCTGTCCTACGTGGAGGCGGCGAACCGGCTGGCCGACAAGCCGCGCTTCTACAACACCATCACCTCGAACTGCACGACCATCGTCTACCGCATGGCACGGCGCATCGACGATGGCTTGCCGATGGATATCCGCCTGCTGCTGACGGGCTACCTGCCCGAATACCTCATGGATAACGGCGCCCTCGACAACCGCATGACGGTGGATGAGTGGCGCCGGCTGGGCCGGGTCACGGACCGCGCGTGGGCGAGCGGTCCGGACGATGATTTTTCAGCGGTGATCCGTCAGGGCGTCCCGCCGGCGGTCTTGTCCGCGGCGTCGCCCTCATCCGGTGAGGTGACGGTGAAGCCCTTCGCCGCGAGCGCCGACAGGTAACCGTTCGGGCCGATCAGGTCATCCAGCGGCACGATGGCGACGGTCTGCGCATTGGCGGCCACTTCCGTGTCCACTGCGGCCAGCCAGCGCGTACGCACCTGCGCGGGTACATCGGTCAGCCCGATGCGCTGGGCGAGGCCGCTTTCCGTGGCGGCGTCGAGGCAGGTCGAGATCTGCTTCGCACGGCGTTCATCGCGTAGCGCATCGACGTCGCCGGTGGCCCACGCGTTGGCGCGTTCGCGCATGGCGGCGAGCTGGGCTTCGATGTTGTCGACGCTCTGGGTGAAGCAGCTGAGGTCGTCCAGCGTCGAGCGCTTGAATTCCTTCACCACCGCGCGGGGATCATCGACGAGCAGGGTGTATTCCACGGGCACCTGCTTCACGTTGTGCCGCTTCGCCATGTCCACCACCGCATCGGTGATGTAGCCGGACTTGCGCAGGCCGGACTTCTTCACGGCCTGCTTATAGAGCTCGATCGCGGCGAAGATCGGCCGGTAGCGCTCCACCTTGCGTTCGTCACCGATGTAACGCGCCTTGACGGCAAGCCAGCGTGCGTAGACGTCCGGCGGTACGGTCTCCTCGAGCGTCTTGCCATCGGGCGAGTTGCGCACGCCGATCAGCGAGGGCAGCAGGGCCAGTTTGCCGAAGAAGCCGACGTTGGGCTTCACCTCGGTGTGCGGTGGCAGGATGAGCGCGCCGGCGTGCGCCACCGCGTCGTCGACGTCGTCGGTCTTCCAGGTGATGTTGCCCGGGATGGGCGACAGCGTGCCGAGGATCAGCAGGACATGGTCGCCTCGCGTGGCCCGCCACAGGCCCGGGCCCGGTTGTACGCCACTGACAGTCACCGCCTCGAGCGTGGGCACGCTGGTCGCGGGTGCGGGTAGTGGCGGGGGCGTCTGGGCCGTCGCGGCGCTGGCGCCTACGGCCAGGGTGAGGGCGAGGACCAGCAGGGGGAGGCGGGGACGTCGGGTCATGCGCGGAGTCTAGCGGAGGCCGTTGCAGGGGATGGCGACAGGCTCACCCGGCGCTCGCCTTGTATTCACGTCACCGGCGGATGATCGAAAGTTTCCACGGTGGACGAGGGCACGCATGAAGATCGGGATCATCGGCGCAGGGCAGATCGGCAGCACGCTGGCGCGGCGCTTCCGCGAACTCGACCACGACGTGAAGATCGCGAACTCACGCGGGCCGCAGACCCTCACGGAGCTGGAGAACCAGACCGGCGCGGTCGCCGTCGCGGCCAGCGAAGCGGTCGTCGATGTTGACCTGGTGATCGTGACCATCCCCGAATCGCGCGTTCCGGACCTCCCGGCCAACCTGTTCGGGAACGTTGCCGGTGATGTCGTCGTGGTCGACACCGGCAATTATTATCCGCGCCAGCGCGACGGCCGCATCGCGTCGATCGAGGAGGGGATGCCCGAGAGCCAGTGGGTGGCGCAGCAACTGGGGCGGCCGGTGATCAAGGCGTTCAACAACATCTACGCGGAGCACCTCGGCGCCATGGGCAAGCCAGCCACCGAGCGCGACCGCATCGCCCTGCCGGTGGCCGGTGACGACGACAACGCCAAGGCCGTCGTGCTGAAGCTGGTGGACCAGCTCGGCTTCGACGGTGTCGATGCCGGTCCGCTTGCCGACTCATGGCGGCAACAGCCCGGCACCCCGGTGTACACCGCCGACCGTGACCTGGAAGGCGTGCGCCAGGGCTTGCTCGATGCGGGCCGGGAACGCACCGAGGCGTGGCGGGCGACGGCGCAGAGCCCGGGTACGTACGATGCGCCGCGCTGACGCGCACCCGGGTGTAGGTGCCGTGAAGGTTTCGCCAAGCGATCTTCCGTTGTGGCCGGGTCGCCGGAGGACTAAGCTGCGCCGTCCGACCGTAAGAACCCAACCCCATGGGACCGGCGGCAAAGCATGTGCGCTGGAGCAATCGCGTTCCCCATGGCCCTGGTGATTTACGACATCCCGTTCCACCCTGACCTGGCGGGCCTCTGGCATGTCCAGCTCAACGGCGTGCCCTCGGAAAATTTTGAAACGCGCGTGGCGGCCATCGCCTACGCGGTGCAGCAATCCAAGCTGCTGGGTACCCAGGGACAGGTCCAGGTACTGGTTTCCGTGGAGGGCGCCGATGGCGTCTGGCGGGAGTTCGAGTCCAATGCCAAGCGACCGGTGCAGAGCCTGCAGTAGCGGCTGCACATTGCGTTGATGCGCGATGCATACGATGGGGTGGATCGAGGAGGATTCACCCGACCATGGCACATCGCAAGATTGGATATTTCGACGTCGAAGGCTCGTGCTACGTGGCCAAGCCAGGCCGCTGGCGCGGCAAATACGTGATCAGCGAAGACGGCGACGAGCTGAAGGAAAAGCTGTGCGTCACCCTGCACGACAATGAGGAAGACGCCTGCGCCGAGGGCCTGCGCCTGGGCATCACGGCGGCCCGCGAGCTGATGAAGGAACGCGAGGGTTTCGACCCCGGCGAAGACGAGTAGGCGGCGCCGGTACGCTGCATAGGTCGTGCCAGAAAACGCCGCGCAACGCGGCGTAAGCTATTCCGAATGGCCGATGGTACGCGCGGTTTACACGGCGTAGGTTTTCATTGCGGCCCCGTGAATGTTGCGTTTTTCGCATATTCCCCCGCCGCGAAAGTCCCAGCCCCACTCCCCTAAAGGCTCCGGAGACTCACAATGAAAACGCACGCACACATGGCGCTTCGGCGCCACGGCCTCGCTTTGTCCATCACCACCGCACTGGCTTGCACGTGCGGCTCCGCTTACGCGCAGAACGCGCCCCCACTGCCACCTCCACCCGCCCCGGCGCAGCAGGGCGACCAGAAGGGCACGACCGAACTGGCCGCGATCACCGTGACGGGTTCGGCACTGCCACGCATCGATGTCGAGACGCCATCGCCGGTGACCACGATCACCGCCGACCAGATCCAGAAGAGCGGCCTCACGACGGTCTCGGATGTCATCCGCGCGGTTTCCGCCGATAACAGCGGCTCGATCCCGCCGGCGTTCACCGGCGGCTTTGCGGCGGGTTCCTCGGGCGTGGCGCTTCGCGGCCTGACCGTGAACTCCACCCTCGTCCTGATCAACGGCCGCCGCGCCGCGAACTACCCACTGGCTGACGACGGCCAGCGTTCCTTCGTCGACCTCAACACGATCCCCTCGAACGCCATCGACCGGATCGAAGTGCTGAAGGATGGCGCGTCGTCCCTGTACGGCGCGGACGCGATCGCGGGCGTCGTCAATATCATCCTCAAGCCGAGTTTCAAGGGCGCCGAGTTCAGCGGCGAGGTCGGTACGTCGCAGAAGGGCGGCGGCACCACCCGGCGTGGCACCGTGCTGTTCGGCGGCGGCGACCTGCGCAAGGACGGCTGGAACGCCTATTTCAGCGCCGAGTACCAGAAGGACGACCGGATCAAGGTGGGCGACCGCGGCTACCCGTACAACACCAACGACACGCGGCGCAGCGGCGGCAACAACCTGATCGGCGGCCAGCCCTCGCAGAACTCCGGTTCGCTGTACGGCACGGTGACCCCGGGCACGCTCGGCACGCCGGGCGACGTGACCTCGGGCGTCGCCGACCCGGGCGCGGTCTCGCAGCCACTCGTGCCCTGCGGCGCCGGCAGCACGCTGATCACCGACGACCCAAACAACCCAGGGAGCTACTGCGCCTATAACCGCACCCGGTACTTCGATATCGCACCGGAGATGGAACGCGCGGGCGTGTATGGCCGCTTCACGCTTAAGCTCAACGACACCACGCAGGCGTACATCGATACCAGCTACTACCAGGTCAAGACGAACTTCCGTGGCCCACCGCCGCAGATCCAGGCGAGCACGCCGAACAACACCAACTCGATCGCGCTGCCGGCGACCTTGCCGGATGGCTCGCTCAACCCGAACAACCCGTTCGCGGCGGATGGCAAGGCCGCGCTGATCAACTACACGTTCCCGGGCGTGACGGGCGGTGGCCAGAACAAGAACCACAACCTGCGCATCACCGGCGGCGTCACTGGTTCGTGGGGTGACTGGAGTTACGACACCGCGCTGGTGTTCAACCATTCATCGCTCGATACCGATACGTACGGTCTGCTCAACTACAACTCGCTGATCGCGGCGATCACCAACGGCACGTACAACTTCCTGGATCCGTCGCAGAATTCGCGCGCGTTCCTGGATGCGCTGGCGCCCGCGCTGCATAAGACCTCCACGAGCGACCTGCAGTCGTTCGATTTCCGGGTCAGCCGGCCGCTGCTCGATTTGCCGGGCGGCTCGCTGGGCCTTGCCACGGGTATCGACGTCCGCCACGAGGAGCAGAACGATCCTGACCTGAATCCCGACCTCGCTGCGCAGGGTCTGGGCATCGCGCATACCAAGGGCAACCGCACGGTGACCGGCGCGTACGTGGAACTGGATGCGCCGTTCCTGGAATCGCTGGAGGTCGACGTGTCCGGTCGTTATGACCATTACTCGGACTTCGGCAAGAGCTTCTCGCCGAAGATCGGCATCAAGTGGAAGCCGATCCAGCAACTGGCGGTGCGCGGCACGTTCTCGAAAGGATTCCGCGCGCCCAGCTTCGCCGAGAACGGGTCGAGCGAAGCGGAAGGGTTCGCTACGTACACGCCGCCGGAGGAGTTCCAGAACCTGCACAACAACAGCGGTTACGTGCAGCCTTACCCGCTGGCGTTCCTGACCGCGGCCAACCCGAAGGTGAAGCCGGAGCGCTCGAAGAGCTGGACCTTCGGCCTCGTGTTCCAGCCCACCGACGATATCAGCGCGTCGCTCGATTACTACCGGATCAAGAAGACCGGTGTGATCGGCCAGCAGAGCCCGTCGGCCGTGCTTGCCGCGTATTACGCCGGCCAGCCGTTGCCGACGGCGTCCAGCATCGTTCAGGACGTACCCGACCCGGCGGCGCCGGATGCGCTGCCGCGACCAATCGTCGTGGTCGCGCCGTACGTCAACCAGAACTCACTGGAGACGAAGGGTATCGATCTCGACCTGAAGGGCGGTTTCAATTTCGCCGAGAACGTCCGCTTCACCAGCGAGATCAACCTGACGAAGATCATCAGCTGGGTGCTGACGCTCCAGGATGGTTCGAAGCTGCAGTTCGTCGGCACGCATGGTCCGTACGGACTTTCGTCCGGCGCAGGCACGCCGCGGTACCGCGGCTCGTGGGCGAACAGCGTGCAGTGGGGCAAGCTCACGCTTACCGGGACGATCTACTACACCAGCAGCATAAAGCTCACCGCGCCGGATGTCGCGCCGGGGTGCCAGTCGACGAACACACTGACCGGCGCGGATTTCCCGTCCTCCTGCCGCAGTTCGTCGTACACGCAGGTCGACTTCACCGGCAATTACGACGTGACCGAGAAGGTATCGATCACGGGCTCCATCATGAACGCGTTCGACCGCAAGGCGCCGTTCGATCCGTTGAACTATGCGGGGCTCAACTACAACCCGACCTATGCGCAGGCGGGCGTAGTGGGCCGGTTCTTCACCGTCGGCGTGAAGGTCAAGCTGTAAGGCCGTGCCCGGCCAGGGCGGCGGCGTCGGTGATCCCGACGCCGTCGTTCCTGACTGTCAGGCTGCCATCGGCGCGCAGGCGGGCCAGCATGCGCGTCACCGTGGCCGCGCTCATCCCCAGGTGCGAGCCGATGTCGTCGCGTGACATCGGCAGGGGTATGAAGGTGGTATCGGGTTCCACCTGGCGGCGCCGCGCAAGCAGGTCCGCCAGGAAGGACGCGACGCGGGCGAGGGCAGGGGCATCGCCACCCCGCAGGGCCAGGCGGCGCTCTTGCCGACGCAAGCCACGCAGGTGGCTCGCGATGGCGTCGTCGTGCTCGCACAAGGCGTCTGTAGCCGCGCGCGGGAAGCGGCAGAACCACGTCTTGCCCACCGCGACGACCGAGGCCGTATGCTGGCCCTGGCGTGCGATATCCAGCGCGAAAAGCTCACCCGGCATGTGGAACGCGAGCACGCGGCCACCGGCCACGGTCATGGCCAGGCCGGAGAGCACGGCATAGGCGGCCAGGTGGGGCGCATCGGGTTGCACGAGGCGGTCGCCGTCCGAGAAGGGGCCTACGCGCTCGACGATGTCGCGCATGGCCAGCAGTTCCGCGGCGCCACCCCGGGTGGCCTGGCAGCTGTGCGCATGCCGGCACGCGTCATTGCAGCAGGCGGCGCCACGACGCAGGGCGGGCGGTGGCATGGCGACATCGGGGGCGTAATGCACGGCTGGACCTCCCGCGCGCAGCAAGCGCGCAAGGCCTATTTTAGGGCTGGTGACGCCATGGGCCGGAGGCGGTCAGTCGCGTGCGCCCAAATGCCGCAGGGGGTGGCGCTATTGACGCGCCGGGGGCTTTCCGCTAACAAGGGCGACGGGGGAATACCAGAAAGGGGGCCGTCAAGGCCATGGCAAGTCGTTCGTCGCTGTCCGAGCCACTCGATAACACCCAAGTGAACGCGCTACCCGATGGCTGCATGCCGGGTCATGTCGCGCCGTTCGTCATGCGCTATGGGGTCGATTTCCTTGTCGCCATGCAGCGCGCCGCCGCTGCCCAGGCATCCATGCGCGCCAACGAAGAAGCCGAACCGGCCTAACGCCCCGAGGGCTGGCTCGACGGCGCCCGGCCATCATCGGGCACGTCGCCATTTGGCCCGCCCTTGCGGATCGCACCGACCACGAAAATCGCCAGCATGGCGATGATCAACGCGATCAAGGCGTAGTAGCGGGTGCGCTTCATGGGTTCTCCGGGCTTCATGCTTCGCAGTCTCCGCGCGCCGGGGTCAAGGAAATGGAATGCGTGCGTTACGCGGGCGTGCCGTCGAGCAGGTCGGCTACGGCATCCACCCACGCGTGTACCGAAAACGGCTTGCTGAGGATGGCGCAGCCTTCCGGCAGCACCGGGCTGTCCGAAAACGCTTCCCACGCGTAGCCCGTGATGAAGAGCACGGGGAGGCCCGGCTGCCGTTCGCGCGCCGCCTGCGCCAGGCGCCGCCCGTCCATGCCGGGCAGGCCGACATCGGTCACGAGCACGTCCGGCGCGTCTTCGGCGGCCAGCAACAGCAGCGCGGCGTTGGCTTCCGCGCAATCGCTCACCGTGTAGCCCGCTTCCTCGAGCACCTCGCGGGTCAGCGAGCGCAGCATGTCTTCGTCTTCGACCAGCAGCACATGCTCGCCGCCGCCACGCCGCGCGGGGCTCTCGATGTGCGAATGCTTCGCCGCCGGCGCACCGACATGCCGCGGCAACCACAGGCTCACCGTGGTACCCCTGCCGGGCGCGGAGGTGATGACGGCGCGGCCACCGGTTTGCCGGGCGAAGCCATCGACCATGGAGAGGCCAAGGCCGGTGCCCTGGCCGATGGCCTTGGTGGTGAAGAACGGATCGAACGCCTTCTCGACAACGGCCGCCGACATGCCCGTGCCGGTATCGGTGACGTCGACCACCACGTAATCAGACGGCCCCTTGCCGATATCCGCGCCCACCGCGTTGCGCGTCGCGATCGTCAGCGTGCCGCCGTGCGGCATGGCATCGCGGCCGTTGATCGCGAGGTTGAGGATGGCGCTTTCCAGCTGGCTCGCATCGGAGAGCGTGCGCCACAAGGCATCGGCCATGTCCACCTGCAGGCTCACCTGTTCGCCAAGCAACGGGCGCAACAACAGGTCGAGACCATGCACGATCGCGTTCGCATCCACGTCGGAAAGCGAGAGCGCCTGCTGGCGCGAATACGCAAGCAGGCGGTGGGTCAGGCCGGCCGCCCGCTGGACCGCGCCGCGGGCCGCATCGAGCAGGCGTTTCGAACCGTCGACGCGGCCCTGGTCGAGGCGTTCGGTCACGACCTCGATGGCGCCACCGATGCCGCCGAGGATGTTGTTGAAATCGTGTGCGATGCCACCGGTGAGGCGGCCCAGCGCTTCGAGTTTCTGCGCGTGCCGTAGCTGGTCATCCATGTTGCGCCGGCGTTGCGTGTCGCGCCCCATCCCGTAGATGACGTCGCCATCCGGCACGCCGGTCCAGGCGAACCAGCGGTAACCGCCATCCTTGCCGCGCAGGCGCAGTTCCAGGTCTTCGACGACATCGCCTTCGACCATCTGGCTGACTGCGTCACGTGCGCGGTCCAGGTCGTCGGGGTGGATGAGTTCCTCGAAGCCCAGGCCGACCAGTTCATCGGGTGCGTAGCCGAGTTCCGTGCGCCAGGCGGGGTTGAGGTCGCGGTAGTGGCCATCGCGGGTCATCACCACGTAGAGATCGCGGGCGATCGCCCAGACCTGGTCGCGCTCGCGCGTGCGCTGGTCGATCTCCACTTCCAGCGACGCATTCAGCTCGCGCAACACCTGCGTGGTCCGGACCGCGCGGGTGGTCTCGTTCGTGATGCTGTACATCCCGAAGATGTCGCCGCGCTCATCGCGCAGCGGGGCATACGAGAACGTCCACCAGGTTTCCTCGTCAAACCCCTGCCTTGTCATGTGCAGGGGCAGGTCGGTGTGCAGGGTGCCTTCGCCGGCCAGGGCGCGTTCGACGGTCGCGGCAACATCGTCCCAGACCTCCGGCCAGAGTTCGCGGAAGGTCTTGCCGATGGCGCCCGACGCGCGGCGGCCGAGCATGCTCCGGTACGGGTCGTTGAAGAAGAACTGCTGGCCGGGTTCGACCGACAGGAACATGGGCCGCGGTGTATCGAACATCGTGGCAAGCATCGCCTTGAGCGCGGGCCGCCAGCCTTCCACGGGGCCGAGCGGCGTGGTCGCCCAGTCGAACGCGCGGATCTCCGCGGCCGTGGGCGAATCGACCGGCAGGAACGCGAAGGTGTCGGCGGGCGGGGTCATCGGCGGCTCAGGGCGTGAAGGTCGTCACGGGGCCGGCCACCTGCGCGCCGCGTTGCCACACGGCCTGGATGTGGGTGGTCGCTTCGATATCCTTCGTGGGGTCGCCATCGAGCACGATGAAATCGGCACGCTTGCCGTTGGCAATGACGCCGCGGTCATCGAGGCCGAGCAGCTCGGCGGCACGTTGCGTGGCCACGTTGATCGCCTGCACGGGCGTGAGTCCGGCATCCACCATCAGTGCCAGCTCGCGATGCTCGGCGAAGCCCGGGATGCGCAACGGCGTCGCGCCGGCGTCGGTGCCGAAGCCGGTTTTCACGCCGGCATCGTAGAGCCGCTTGAGATTCTGCTCGTTGGTTTTCAGTGCCGCTTCGTTGACCGGCGTGGCGCCATCCTTGTCCACTTTCTCGCGCCATGCGTTGTCCGCGAACTGCGTGGCAAGGGCGGGCTGGACCGCGTGGGCGAAGAAGGGCTTGTCCATCCAGGCGGGATGGCGTGCATAGATATACGCCGACTCGTTGAGGTCCAGCGTGGCGATGTACCAGGTGCCGTGCTGTTTCATGGCGTCGATGAAACCCTGGTCGACCGGCTTGTCACGCACGCCATGGGCGAGGATGTCCACGCCATCGTCCACCAGCTGGCGCGCATCCGCCAGGTAGTAGATGTGCGCGGCGACGCGCAGGTGCTTCGCGTGGGCCTCGGCAATGACCGCGCGCCAGATCTCGGGTTTCATTTTCACCGGCAGGCTGCCGTTGAAATCGTCGACCCAGATCTTGATCAGGTCCGTGCCGCGCGCGGCGGCAGCATCGACGGCCGCGCGCGCTTCATCCGGCGTGGCCGGGCGATCGAGCTGGTTCGAGCCCGACGTCCTGGCCTTGGCCGGCGGCGCACCGTCGGGCACGCCGATGCCATGGTCCGCACCGTACAGGTCGGCACCCTCGGCCTTGCCCGCATGCAGGTCGGCCCTGAGCGGGTAGAACACCGCGGGGTCGTTCAGGCCCAGCGAGGTGACCGTGGTCACGCCGTACGCGCGCCACTGGCGAAGCTGGCGCACCGCGTTCTCGCGCGTGTAGAGCGATGGCGCGCCACCTTGCGTGCCATCGACCTGGCCGATGTGGCCGTGGTCGGAGACCAGGCCGGGCATGATCGTCTTGCCGGTGTAGTCGACCACGCGGGTGCCATCGGGCATCTTCACCCGCACGCCGGGCCCGACCAGCGAGAAATGGTCGCCGTCGATCACCAGGGTCATGTCGTCTCGGGGCGGCGCACCGGTGCCATCGATCACCCGGGCCCCGCGGATCACGGTGGCGGCGTGGGCGCCCGTCGCGGCGGCGAGCAGGGCGGCGGCAAGCAGGAGCGGGCGCGGCTGTTTCATGGGACGTCCTTCTGGCAGTGGGAGCCCGTCACAGATAATGCACGATGTGCGACGGGCGTGTCGTTGCGAATGCGTTACTGGCGCAATACTCACGCGCACTCCACGCCACGGACCCGACGCTGGCCCCACCCCAAGGTGCGGAGGCAAACGCAGATGGAAGAACAGAAGACGCCGGTCGCTGAAAAGCAGAAGGGTGGCATCGGTTACGTATTGTTGTGGATCCTTGGCGTGCCGATCCCGGTTCTGATCCTGATTTTCCTGGTGCGTGGCTGCACCTGAGGACGCTGAGCTGGCGGCTTCCCGGACGGAAGCCGCCCCGTGTCCCAACGCACCCTACCGCGCAGCCCAGGCATCGACCTGCTGCGCGGCATAAGCATCCTGCTGGTCGTCGTGCACCACCTCGGGCTGCGCCTTCCGCTGCACAAGACCGACGCGGCCCAGTGGCTTCCGGTCTTCCTGCTGAAGGGGTTCATCTATAACGGCTACGAGGCCGTCTTCCTGTTCTTCATGATCTCCGGGTTCCTGATCACCCGGCACGTCGTTGAACGCGACGCTTCACTGGCCGCGATCGACTGGCGCGCGTTTTATCTGCGTCGCGTGGCGCGCATCGTGCCCTGCCTGCTTGCGCTCCTGGCCGTGCTCCTGGCCTGCCATGTGGCCGGCGTGCCGAACTACGTCTTCGACAAGCCTGGCCAGTCGCCGGCTGGCGCGACGCTGTCCGCGCTCACCTTCACCCTGAACGTGTACGAGGGACGCAACGGTTGGTTGCCAGGCGGCTGGGACGTGCTCTGGTCGCTATCGGTGGAAGAAGTGTTCTACCTCGCGTTCCCGCTGGTCTGCCTCACCCTGGGCCGCACGCGCTGGCTGGTGCCTGCGCTGGTGGTGCTGGCCCTCTCGGTACCGTTCACCCGCGCGGCCATCACCGATAACGAAATCTGGAGCGAGAAGGCCTACCTGCCAGGCATGGGGGCGATCGCCGCCGGCGTCCTGGCGGCGCTGGCCCGGACACGCTGGGGCGTCCCGCCCGTGCACGTGCGCCGCATGCTCGCCGTCATCGGCGGTGTCGCGCTGGTGGCGATCATGTTTTCCGGCGGCTGGGTCTGGCAGCTGATCCACGAGCCATACCTGCTCGTGCTGATCGTGGCCGCAGCGTGCCTCGTCCTTGCCTCGCCAGAGGGCGGCAAGGGCATGCGTGGCACGGGCTGGCTGCAGGCCATGGGGCGCGCGAGTTACGAGATCTACCTCACGCACATGTTCGTGGTGTTCGCGCTCGTCGGCGTGGCGCGCATGAGCGGCACGGACAAGGCATGGGGCTGGATCTGGTACGCGCCCGCCTTGTTGCTCGCATGGGCTTTGGGCCACGCGGTCGCGCGGTACTTCTCCGAACCGGCCAACCGCTGGCTGAGGCGGCGCGTGCTTAAACCCGCGCCTGCACCGGTCGTGGCGTGATGCGAAAGGGGCGGGGCCAGTCGGCC
>NZ_JBQCFT010000205.1:0-15051 GCF_051958795.1 Luteibacter sp.
GCGCGGGCCGCCCCCCCCCCCCCCCCCCCCCCCTCCCCCCCCCCCCCCCCCGCCGGCGGGGGGGGGGGGCCGCGCGCCGCCCCCCCCCCCCCCCCCCCCCCCCCCCCCCCCCCCCCCCCCGCTCCCACATGGTTGGTTCGCAAGTTATTGCGATGACTATTACTGCCTACATAGGAAAAAGTCTGATGGACAGTATTGCGCACACAATTCTAACGTCTCATTCGCAATGACGGGCTGGAGGGCTCTGGTTCTTGCGGGGCTACTCGATAGGGTTTTGTAAGACCTTCGAATTTGGCGTTGGCACATTTCGCCTTCGCTTCGCGGCCGAAAGGCCATCTGGGGAGAAAAATTTAATGCTACGCAACCAAGCACAGGCGCAGATGCTGCGTCGGTCTACGCTGGCGCTCGCCCTCGCGGCAGGGCTGGGACTCACGGGGGGCGTACACGCCCAGGCCACCACGGGCGCTATCGCTGGTACGGTCCAGCCAGGCACCGTCACCTCGGTGCAGGTCACCGGCACCACCGGCTTCAGCCGCGAAGTACCGGTCGACGCGCAGGGACGCTACAACATCAGCAACCTGCCGCTCGGCTCCTACACGGTCAATGCGAAGAACAACGGTGCCGTCGTTGATTCCCGCAAGAACGTCAACATCAAAGTCGGTGGCAGCACGGATGTGTCCTTCGTCGCCGCCGCCGCGACGGCCGCCAACGCCCAGGCGCTGGAGTCGGTGACCGTCTCCGCGAACACCCTCCCGCCGATCGATACCTCGCAGGTCGACTCGCGCACCGTCGTCACCTCCGAAACCCTCGCCCGCCTGCCGCTCGGCCGCAACGCCGAAGCCATCGCGCTGCTCGCACCGGGCGCCGTGCCGGGCTCCAGCACGCTGGGCAATGGCCGCTACCGCACCGTGTCGTTCGGCGGCTCGGGCGCTTCGGAAAACGCCTACTACATCAACGGCTACAACACGACCGACCCGTACAAGTCGCTCGGCGGCGTGGGCCTGCCGTACGGCGCGATCGACCAGCAGGAAGTCTATACCGGCGGTTATTCGGCAAAGTACGGCCGTTCCGACGGTGGCGTGATTTCGCAGGTCGGCAAGCGCGGTACCAATGAATGGCACTTCGGTGCGCAGGTGCTGTGGGAGCCGCGCTTCGCCGCCTCCTCGCTGGGCACCGAGTACTACGGTACCCGTGCGCTCCCGCCGGGCTACGGCTACCAGGACGAGAGCAAGGTCGGTACGCCGTACCGCGACTACAAGGACAACACCAAGTGGACCACGACGTACAGCGCGTATGTCGGCGGCCCGCTGATCAAGGACAAGCTGTTCTTCTTCGTCGCCGCGGAAGCGGAAAAGTCGGAAGGCGACAGCACCTCCTCGGTTGAAGCGAACCCGGTGGCGACCAACCACTACAAGTACAACCTGCCGAAGTACTACGCCAAGCTCGACTGGAACATCAACGATTCCAACATCCTCGAGGTCACTGGCATCCACTCGACCGATGAGCAGCGTGGCGTCTACACCGGCTACGACTACGACACCCGCTCGCATACCGGCCTGACCGGCGCCGATGCCAACACCTCGACGATCACCTCGAAGTTCGCGATCGCCAAGTACACCTCGTACATCACCGATGACCTGACCCTGTCGGCGACGTATGCGAAGGGCTGGACGGATGATTACCTGGCCAACCCGACGCCGAACATCGACAGCCAGCCGTACATCAACTTCCCGGAGAACCAGAATCCGGCGCTCAACGGCGGCAACCCGATCACCAACCTGAATCCGTCCAACCAGACGCAGGATCCCGGCGCGGGCAGCCGCACCCACGGTCTCCGCATCGATCTGGACTGGCAGGTCGGCGACCACCACCTCGCCGGTGGTATCGATAACATGCACTACCGCGGCCTCAACGAAGGTATCGCCACGAGCGGCCCCGGTTATTACTGGCAGTACGGCCACTCGGCCAACCCGAACAACCCGATCAGCGGCGCCCTGGGCGCCGGTGCCCCGGGCGGCGATGGCTACTACGTCAGCCAGCGCATCTTCTCGTCGGTCACCAACATGTCGCTCGACCAGCGCGCCCAGTACCTCGAAGACCGCTGGCAGGTCACGGACAAGGTGCTGGTCAGCGTGGGTATCCGTAACGACGGCTTCAAGAATTTCAACGACAAGAACAAGCCCTACGTGAACAACCAGGCGCAGTGGGCTCCGCGCCTCGGTGCCACCTGGGACGTGTTCGGTGATTCCAGCCTGAAGATCTACGGCAACCTCGGTCGCTACTACCTGGCGCTGCCGAACAACGTGGCTGTCCGCGGCGCTTCGCCGTCGACCCTCACGTACGAGTATTTCAACTACACGGGCATCGATCAGTACGGCCGCCCGACCGGCCTGACCTCGCTCAGCGCTAATGGCCCGGCCTCGCCCGATGGCGAATATGGCCAGCCGGTGGACGCGCAGGCCGTCGCCGCGCGCGACCTGAAGAGCCAGTACCAGGATGAAGCGATCTTCGGCTTCGACAAGCAGCTCGGTTCTGCATGGGTCACCGGCGCCAAGGTGACGGTGCGCAAGCTCCGTACCGCCATCGATGACGTGTGCGACACGGGCAAGATCGCCGACAAGATGGCACGCGAAGGCCTGGATCCGGATTCGGTGAACATCCCGGGCTGCGTCATCTTCAACCCGGGCTCCACCAACACGTTCAGCCTCGCCAACCTCGATGGAAGCGGCCGTACCGAAGTGAAGATGAACCAGGAAGACTGGGGCTTCTCACAGAAGGCGAAGCGCGCGTACTACGCCCTGGACCTGTACCTCGACCACCCGTACGACGGCAAGTGGCAGGGTCGCATCGACTACACGTTCTCCCGCTCGTACGGCAACACCGAAGGCCAGACCAAGTCGGATATCGGCCAGACCGATATCTCGAAGACCCAGGACTGGGATTCGGCTGAGCTGATGCGTTCGGCGAACGGCCTGCTGTCGAATGACCGCACCCACCAGCTGAAGGCTTACGGCTCCTACTCGCTCACCGAGGAGTGGATGGTCTCCGGTAACCTGCGCCTGGCCTCCGGCTCGCCGAAGGAATGCCTGGGCTACGAAAATGCCCTGGCCGATCCGGATCCGATCGGTTACGGCTCGTCGTACCACAACTGCAACGGCGTGCCGTCGCCCCCGGGCGTCAAGCGCAACCCGTGGTTCAAGCAGCTCGACCTCGCGGTCACCTACCGCCCGGCGTTCTTCGACGGCAAGGCCTCGTTCGGCCTGCAGGTGTTCAACGTGAGCAACGAGCGTAAGCCGCTCAACAGCTTCTCGACGTATGAATCCGATACGCCGATGACGGTGTTGAACAACTACGACCTGGGCCAGTTCTACCAGCAGCCGCGTTACGCCCGCCTGACGGCGACGTACGACTTCTGATCTGACAGGCAATGCACTGACCGGCACCCCATGGATGGGGTGCCGGAGGTAGCCATAACTATTTGCGCCTCGCCCAACGGGGCCGTGCAACGCTCCCCTCGCCACCGCCCGAACGCGGTGGCGTTTTTTTCAGGATCAGTTGCTCTCGACGAAGCTGATGTGCGGCGTCGTACCGCCGGTGGCGGAACAGCTGCCCAGGGTCAGGTTGTTATTCTCGAACGTGGTGCCAGCATTGCCAAGGCAGGTGGGTGCGCTGGTGCTGCCGTCGTTTACCGCGAGGTTCACGGTGACATGCGAGCCGCGGTTGAACGAGACCACCGGGTTGTCGCTGCCGTTGCCGAAGATATTGAACTCCGACTGGTTCCAGATGCGGTTGATGTTGAGCGTGGTGGCCGTCTGGCTAACGCTATGCGCCGAGCCGCTTACTGAGAACGTCACGGTATCCACGCCGCCCGAGGTTGCCGAACCCGTGAGCTTGATCGTGCCGATGTTGGAGACGGCGACCAGCGGTACGCTCACCGCATTGCTGTTGCGATAGCAGGCCAGCTGGTCGGGATACGAGAACCAGCCCGAGGGGCAACCGACTGAGTTGTACTGTGACTGGCTTCCCGCGAAGAACCAGTCCTGGATGAACGCGACCGGCGTGCGCCCGTTGCCGGGGTTGCCATCGCTATCGGTGGAATAGATGAACTGCTCCCACGTCTGGCACGACGAATAGCCGAACTGCGAGCACGTGGTCGGGTTGCTGCCGATATTGGTGTTTATCTGCAGCGAGTAATCCGCGGTGCCGGTCGTAACGCCGGTGACGGTGGGGAACGTACCGACCGCCGAGCGGGTGAGGCTGCGCGTGCGCGCGGCAAAGTCATTGCCGTTGCCGACCGTGAACACGCTCTCGTTGCGCGTCGTGGTCGTCAGCCCGTTGCCGTTGGTTTCAGGTGGCACCGAAACGAACGGGGGTGGCGCTTCGCACTGTTCCGGGTGCCATGCGACGCTCGGGTACGACGCGCTGAAGCAACCTTCGACGGCGGGTGCCTGTTGCTTGATCGTCTGGTCCCACGATGCCAGGGCCTGTGCCTGTGCCGCGGCGGCGATATCGAACGTTTGCTCTGCGGCGATCACGGGTGAAAACGGCACTGCACTGGCGATCGCCGCAAGCATGCATGCACCCACCCAATACCTCTGCCCGTACTTCTTCATTGAAGCCATGTGTCTGCCCTTCCTTCAAGGTTGAATGAACGAACTCGTTTCCCAGTCCCCTGAAAAGGTGTAGCACTCGATATCAGCGTGGTTGGCCACCCGGGTCACAGTTTGTGTCCATGGCTGCGCTTCATGCCGTTATGGCTTATCGCTGTGCTACGGTCGTCCGCGCAGGGGGATCACGCTTCGTGAGGGGTAGCCATGGCCGTCACGCCTTGGGTGGGTCGCAAGTTATTGCGAGTGATGACTGCGTTCGTTCTTCCGCTTTCGTTCGCCACGCCGGATGTCTCAGCCGCCAGCGCGCCGGGCTTCACACCCGGCTCGCCCAACGTGGCGGTGGCCGATCCGGTCGTTCCGCGACCCTCTGGCCGCGCATGTGTCGTCACGTTGTTCAACGGCTTCCAGTTCACCGACTTCTCGAACCACCCGTACACCTATGCCCCACCGACTGGCTGCGGTCGTTCCTGGTCCAAGGTGGTGCTTGAAGCGGATTTCGCGGTGACCGCCGGGCGACAGTTCGATCGGACGGCGTCGCTCTGGCTGGGCGGCGCGAATATCTATTTCGGCACCACGCAGGAGCCGTCGGCGACGGTCGCGCCGAGCTGGCATGTGGAGCGCGATGTCAGCGACTTCGCCAGCCTGCTCGCCAACCCGCAGTCGGGCCAGGCGATCCTTGGCAACATCGTCGACAGCACCTATACCGGCGTCATCAGTGGCTCCGCGCGCCTGGTGTTCTATCCCGCCAATGTCCTTGCACCCAAGATGGATGCGCCGGATGCAGTGTTCCCGCTCTCGGATGGCACGGCCGGTGGTCCCGTCACGCTCAACACGGGCACGGATACGTTGTCGCGCACCGTCAGCCTGCCTACCAATATCGAGCGCGCTTATCTGGATGTGTTCGCCCAGGGCCAGGGTGGCGATGAGTTCTGGTATTCGTGCGTGCCGGATCAGTTCGCCGACCAGCTGCAGAGCTGCGGCGGCGGCTCCTATCGCGAGACGCAGGTGTCGATCGATGGCCAGGCCGTCGGCGTGGCGCCGGTGTATCCGTGGATCTTCACCGGTGGTATCGACCCGTACATGTGGCGGCCGACGCCGGGCGTGCAGACGCTGAACTTCGTGCCTTACCGCGTTGACCTTACGCCGTTCGCGGCGTTGCTCAACGATGGAGTGCCGCATACCGTCGCCGTTTCAGTGACGGGGGCCCATGGCTATTTCGCTGTTACGGGGAACCTGTTCGTTTACCAGGACCATAACCGGAAGAAGCTAACGGGTGCGGTGACCGCGAACACGCTGCAGGGCCAGCCGGCGAACGCGACGATCGGGAACACGGTGACGGATGCGAACGGTGTCGTCAGCGGTGGCGTGACGACGAATGCGTCACGGACGTTCCGTACGGCGGGCTATGTGGATACCTCACGCGGCCGGATCACGACCGAGGTGGCGCAGACCGTCGCGTTCGCGAACACGCAGGACTTCACAATCGATGCCAGCCAGTACGTGCAGGCCATCGACCAGCGCACCACGGTCGACAGCACGACGAAGACGCGCCAGGGGCCGCTGGGAATCGGGACGACAACCACGGTGGCGTACGACTTCCCGCTGACAGCCCGGTTTGCTTACGCCTTCGACGCTGATGGGAACATCACGTCCTCGCCCAGCCAGGTCACGCAGGGATTCACCAGGCACTTTGCGAAGAAGCTCGGTGCGCTGACGCTTTACCGCAGCGACGTGGATAACCACATCAGCACGAGCGATACGCTGGCCTTCACGGACAATGCGGTCACCGGCCACTCGGGCCAGGCCAGCAGCCAGAGCTTCCGCTTCAGCGACAACCTGGGGAGCTGCTATGGGCGTGATGTGGTCACCACCGCCGGCCTGTTGACCTCAGCCACCGATGGCGGCGGCTGCTCGGGTGGCAGGAACCGGTTGCTTTGGTTCACGCATCCGGATGGGTCGGCGGATACGTCGCGGGTGGAGGATCCAGGGGTGTTTTGATCGACGTATGTTGCAAAGTTTAGGTACTTATCGATAAGTACCTAAAAAATGCAACATTCACGGCTGGGATTCCCTCGGGACATCATCCCGAGGGAATCGATCAGAACCCACCACGCATGCGCGACACCGCCGCGTCAGCGTTGTAGCGGCGCGAGGCATCAGCCATCTCCACGCTCACGATCGTCTTGCCGATCGGCGCCAGCGCGATGCCGGCGAGCTTCAGGTGCTGGATGCCGAACGGAATACCGATGATCGTGATGAAGCAGGCGATCGCCGACATCACGTGACCGATCGCAAGCCAGAGGCCGGCGAACAGGAACCAGATGACGTTGCCGATGAAGCCCAGGCCGCTCGTGCCGATATCGTGCCTGCCGTACACCTCGGCCCGGCTGATGGCCTCTTTGCCGAACGGGAAGAAGGCGAACTGGCCGATCACGAAGCAGGCGCGCGCCCAGGGGATGCCGACGATGGTGATCATGGCCACCAGGCCAGCCAGCCACCAGCCAAGGCCCATCACCAGGCCGCCAAGCACAAACCACAGCAGGTTGAAGAGGGTTCTCATCGGGCACTCCCTGTCGGTTTCGACGGCACGTTAGTCGGGCGTCCGGGGATCGAACAGTGCTGGAAGGCACTGTGCGTGGGGTAATCCGACGAAGTGCGGCGGCGACCGCTTATGCAGGGCCCATCAAGGCTGGGCAGTGGGGACCGTGCCGCGCTCATCTGCGCCAGTGAGCACCAGCGAAAAAAACATGACATCGGCGCCGTTGTACAACTTGAAGAGCACCCGATGACGCCCTGCGGAGAGTCGCAGACGCACCTTGCCTTCGCTCAGGTTGTAATCGGCGATCTCCCGCTTCATCGAACGGGCGTCCCTCAGGAACCAGGGTTTTACCGGCGCGCCGCCCTTCCAGACCAGCCGATCGTCCACCCAGACCTTCGCATCGTCGTCGGCACCGATCCAGGCCCAGACGTCCATATCGCGGTCGAGCCTCAGCTCGGTATATCCATAGTAGATGGCGCTCTCGGCGGCATCGGGTAGGAACATCGGATATTCGCTTGCCTGCACGTAGCGCCACCTGAGCGTCCGGCCGGACTTGCCCGCATAGGTTCCGTCCAGGTCGACGGCCACTTCAGGCAGTTCCGAATGCTCCAGGGGCTGGTCACTGATGGCCTCGAACGGACCCACGACGTACCACGTGTCGATGTATACGCGGTTGGCATATGTCCCGCCGGCGCCAAGACTGCGGCCTCCTGCCGCCCGGACGGGCGCGTCGAGGGGCGGGATGGAAGAGAAGCGACCTCGCGGGACGTTCTGTGGTCCCTGAGCGGGATCCGCCTCGACCTCGAACGGGCTCAGGTCCGTTGCCCCTGACCCGCCGAGCACCCGGGAACCTCCCTGAGCTCCCATGGACGCCGCCCCGCCGGGCGATGCGCCACCGGACGCGGCGGCCTGCGCATCGCGTGCCGCCGCGGCGGCTTGCGCCTGGAGTTGCGCCAATTGCGCGAGTGCCTCGGCCTCCGTGTGCGGCGCCTTCGGCAGGGCCGGCAAGTCCGCACGGGTGTGTTTCAGCGCCTCGTCGAGCGGGATGCGAAGCCGGTTCGCCAGTTCGGTGGCGCGAGCACGGTGCTGCTCCTCTCGCATGGCGTCGTAGCGCGTTCTTGCCTGCTCAAGCGCCTCTTGCGCCGATTTGACAGGCGCGAGAGGCGGCGGCGCGGGCCCATGCGAACGCTGCGCGAGTGCGCTCTCGGCCGATGCCAGCTCGTTGAGGCGCTGGGCCGCTGCTGCCTGGAATGCGGCGTTGCGCGTCGCCTCGACCCGCTGTCGCACGGCGTCCGACGCCGGGCGCATTTGCGAAACGTAATACACCAGCCCCAGCACGAGGGCGTGCGCGAGGATGGACCAAAGCACATCGTGCCCTGGTTTCTCGCTTCGAACCGGCCGGTACGGGTCCCACGACGGTCGCGCGGCCATGCTAATTCCGAACGTGGACCGCGAGGTTGGTGAGCCCCTCGAACGCACACTGGTCCATGACGCTTACGACATCCTGGAACTGCGCGCGACGATCCCCGTCGATGCGGACTATCGCATGCGTATCGTGGGCCGCCAGATCGCGCAGACGATCGTGAAGCTGACCCTGCGTCGCCGCGACACCATCGATGAAAACCCCTCCGTCATGCGCTACCGCGATGACGATACCCGTCGAAGGCGCCTCTTCGGCGCGAAAGGTCGCTGCCGCCTTGGGAAGGTCGACCGGGATGGATCGCATCCGGTGGCTGTCTTCGCTCTGCTTGAAGGTGGTCGCCACCATGAAGAACATCAGCAGGAAGAAAATACAGTCGATCAAGGCGACCAGCCCGATCTCCGGCTCCTGGTCGACCCCCAGGTCGATCTTCACGGTGTTGCGCCGGTAGTCGTGCGAATGAAATGGGTGCGCAGGAGCGCGCCTGCCTGTCGCTCCAGTTCGATACCAAAGGCAGTAATGCGGTATTTGAAGCCGTGGTAGAAGGCCAGCGCCGGAAGCGCCACGCAAAGGCCGGCGGCCGTATTGACCAGCGCTTTTGAAATCCCGCTCGCCAGCAACGCCGGATCAATCGGACCGGAGAAGGCAAGTGCATGGAACGCTTCGATCATGCCTGCCACGGTGCCGAGCAGGCCTACGATCGGCGCAACGGTCGCGATGATCGCCAGCGGGTAAATGCGGCGCAAATGATCGCGAAGCTCGATGGAGGCAATGTCCTCCACCCCTTTGGTGATGGTCGCCAGATCGAGCGAGCGGTAGTCCAACATGTAGCGCAGCATGCGCGAGAGCGTGCTCGGGTGGCTGGCGATCAACGTCTGCGCCTCGTCGATCCTGCCCTCCAGCCACAAGCCATCCGCCCTGCGCGCCAGCCCGTCGGGAACCACGACCGTCTTGCGCACATTGCGTAGCCGTTCGATCGCCACCCAGAGCGCGATCACCGACATCGCGAGCAACACGACGATGGCGACGCCGCCCTCTCTCAACTGACCGACCCCATCAAACCCCTGTGCGTGTGCGGATGACATCGGGGACAACGCAAGCGCAAGGGTGATGATCAAACCACCAGGCCAGGCCGATAAGCGACGGGTCATAGGGGGTGCGTTCGTCAGGGGGGTGGCTGAGTATAGGTCGCTTTATTGCTTGTGGCAGGCCATCGCTTGCGATCGTCACATCAATGGCGTTTTGGACGCGGATCGTCGATACAACTTGCGGTAAAGAAGGCGCGTCGACATGCCGGCGGCATACGCGAGCGAGAGATTGATCACCACCATGAGCGAAGCGCCAAGCAATCCGACCGGCCATCCGCTCAACCTCTTCCAAAGCAAGCGTTCAGCGGTCCATTGACCCAGTTCGCTCCCGGGCAGGCCGAGCAACCAGCCGGTCGCCCATAGCCGGTCCGGCCAGCACCCTAGAAGCTGAAGCAGGAATACCAGCAGGCAGAAAATCTGCAATCCGAATACGACAAGCATCCACCGCTTCATTGGCGAGATCCCCATCCTCCCCAGAGATCCGTTCGGAGGTCGATCACCAAGAATTGTGTGCCCGCGTAGATGTCTCTGCCGATACTTCCACCCATAATTCAGTGTCGTTTCCGCGTGGACGGCACGTCTGCGGCTTCCTCGGCCAGCGGCGCTGGCTTTCTTATCCCGCGACGATGCGTATGCACTCAGAGCGAGGTTCGGCTTGCGCCAGCCTGACACTCGCCGGAGATATCCATCGCACTCGTCATAACCCCCGGTCTAACCTCGCGATTATCGTGCACAAACTGTCGGATGGACTGAAAATATGAGCTGTCTGTGCGAGTCGACCTCTATCGACTTCGGATCCTCGAAGGCATCGTAGGGTATCGAACCATCTACGCTGCCACCTGGCGCTATCCGGATGTGGCCACACCCACCCGGACAATACATGCTCCCCGTGCCGACCAACTGATGCTCCTCGGCTCCGGCCTTGACAATAGCCCCATCGAAACCCAGTGGCAGTTTCGGCGAAGTCGGCCAACTCTGCACACTTATACACAGATCGTCAGAGGTTGAAGATCCAAGTCTCACGTCGAAGCGATGAGCCGCCGGATTGTCGGCGATCGAAAATTGATAAGCTGACGACGTCGCCCACCGTATCGCAGCCTGCCTTGAGCACGCCGGCAAGACAATGGTTGCCAGCAAAAGCAAACACACCCCTATTCTCATCTAATAGGCCTCTTGCATCAGATGATCGGGATTGACAAGCCCCTGCTGACCAGGAAGCGCATCGGAAGATGATCGCTCTTCAGGCTCTTCAAATTTGTATGCCTTATAGCCGTTTATCATTTCATCCTTGAATCCCGGTTCCAGATGCGCCATTTCGTGGCCAGCAGCCCACGTCAGTTCCTTTTGGCTCAAAAAATCAGGATGAGTGACGTTAACGACAACAAGCCTGGCTCCGTCACTGGGAACACCTGCCAGAACAGATGGAGGAGCACCATATTTCGTTCCAAGTTGATCTGATGTCGTCGCATTCGCTGGTGCTGCACTCGGCCCAGTATCCCGAAGTGCGGATGCCAACTTTTTGATACCCTGCGGCGACGGTGGCCATATTTTCCGGTGTTGCCGACCCCTCACCGAACACTTTCTCAAAACCGCGAATTCTCAGATTCTTGAGACGACGGCCTACGACGCGCCGCACGATAGACAAAACGTGTCAGTGCACCGAGCGCAAACGCCAGAAGAACATTGATCACCACCATGAATAGAGCTCCGAGCATTCCAACCGGCCAGCCGCTCACTTTCCGCCAGAGCAAGTGTTCGGCGAACGCTTGTCCAATTTCACTCCCGGGCAGCCCGAGTAGCCAAGCGGTCGCCCACAGGCTTTCCGGCCACAATCCGAGGATCTGAAGCAGAACTATCAGAAAGCAAAACGCTTGCACTACGCACACAGCAATCATCCAACGTTTCATTCCTCGTCCTCGCCACCGCCACCATTCGATATTCGAATTCGATTGCCCGCCGGTTCAGGCACGATTTCGTGCAGTTCTAGATTGTCCCGATTGCACATACGGACGCAGCCATGAGACGTCTGCGACATCACCAAGCCGCTAATCGAAAGTGTCGTAGACCATCGCGGCCCCATCGTTCCGTGGATAAATATCCCGCGCTTCTCCAATTCTTTGATATGCAGCTGGTAGGGACCAAATGCATTTCCTCCAAAAAGTGTCTTACTCCATGCAGTATCTGCTTGAGAACCGTATAACTTGCTAGTGTGATCTTTTTCCCAATTGCCGGCCGTGAACGTTCCGACCGGCGTGACATGACCGTTTCCACCTACCTTTACAGCAAATCCCTTGCTCGAAGTTCACGTTCGGCGAGTCAGAAGCCGACAAGGACAAGTCACTAACCATGATTATCGATGCGGATCTTTGCAGGTAGCGATGCGACGCGCCTTGGTCACACGCGATTCCGGCCAACTTCCATCGGCGTCGACGCCTTTGCCTCATGCGTGCCGATCGCTGAGGAAAGCTGGAGCGGGTGAAGGGAATCGAACCCTCGTCAGTAGCTTGGGAAGCTACAGCTCTACCATTGAGCTACACCCGCGTTAGGTGGTGTGAGTATAGGTCGTTCGCGGCTAAAGCAAGCCTTCCCGCAACTGAATAAGGATCGCGCGATCATCGATCTCGTAGTCACCGGCAACCTTCCCCGTCGGGGCAACGAGGTCCAGCCTCATGAGCTTCTTGATGGCCGTCTGAATCTTTGCCGGCGTGACCGATTCCGCGTCGTCGATTGACCGCTTAATAAATTCGGCCGCATCCGCACTGTAGACGCTGGGGTGGTCACGCATGGCAAGCAGTTGCATGACGGCCATCTCCATCGGTCGCAGGCTCTCGAGTTGGGCACCCGCGCCGGCTTCGACGTGTGCTTTTCGCCAGGCGTTCATTGCCTTGCCCAAATCGCCATCGCCCGCGATGATCAGGTGCAGGACCAGTTCGTTGAAAAACCCCGGCGTACGTCCAAGGTCATCAAACGCCTGCACGAACTCGCGCTTCGACACGGTGGCGACCGATCGCTGCGCGAGGAACGCGAGGCGATCATCGACGAAGTCGTCGTGCAGTTCAGGCAGCTGCACAGCCATGGTCGAGGCGAAGAGCGGGGCACGTTGCTTTCGGAACATCGCGTTCAACTGCTCGCGCGACGAGCCGGTATAGAAGACCAGCAGCTTGCCCTGGAATTTCTGCAGCACCGTGCGCAAGGCGGCGACGAAATCCTCCCGCTTCGCCCCGGCCAGGGATTGCACTTCGTCGAGCACGAGCAAGGTCACGCCGTCCTTCACGAGTGCAGACAAGGCAGCATCAAGACGATTTTCCAGGCTATCGTCAGGCCGATGCCCGCCGGGCTCGAGCGTCGCTTCGATCTCCGCACCAGGAGCCTTCGCCTTGCTCTTGACCTCCTTAAGGCGAAGCCTCTGCCGCAAACCGCGATGATTAGCGAACGCCTCCAGGGCTTCTACCAGAGCTAGCTCCGGCTCACCGCGCCGCTTCCATAGGTCGACGTAATACGACCTCCAGCCAAACTCGTGGGCAGCTGGGAGTAGTTCGTGCTTTACGAACGACGTTTTGCCCTGGCGCCGGGGTGCAAAAAGCGTCACCCCCTGCTTCAAGCCGCTTTCGAAGACCCGCAAGACCTCCTGAAGCAGGCCATCGCGCGGGAAGTAGGGGAGATCAAAGTTGACGGACATGGCTTATGCATGTTTATGGCCAATGCCATAATTATGGAAAGCGCCATAATTCTGCATAAGTCGCAGCGGCGTCAAGCCGAGCAAGCGGCATCGAGAGCAGAGGCGAGGGAGTCAATCAGCGGGTTAGACCGCGCCGTCCATCAAAAAGCGCGTGTCGAACGCGACGGGCGGAAAGCTGGAGCGGGTGAAGGGAATCGAACCCTCGTCAGTAGCTTGGGAAGCTACAGCTCTACCATTGAGCTACACCCGCATCAGGCCCCGGATGTTAAACGACATGGCGGCCAGGGGAAAGGTGGCGGCTGCCTGAACGGGCCGGATCCGTGCCCTGCGGGCGGTCGGGCCGCGGCGCATAATCAGGTCGGGGAATTCTTACGAGGACCGCCGCCATGCGCTTTGCCACGTTGTCGCTTGCCGTCGTGCTAACGCTCAGTGCCGGGTCGGCGCTGGCGCAGTCGCGCACGGTGTCTACCGCCAACATGCCGAAGCCGGGCGTGAGTTACATCTCAGGGCCTGGGGCCCCGGAGCGCCGCGAGACGGTCAGCACCGGCACCCTGCCGACGCCGGCACGGCTTTACGTCGGCGGCCACGTGAGCACCGGCAGCTACGAGTCGTCCAGCAGCCAGGTCGGCGGCGGCTATGTGGAGGGGGGCTACGTCGATGGTGGTTACTACGTCGGCGCCCCGCCCTACGGCGGTAACTACCCGGGCAACGGTTATCCCGGGAACGGCTATCCGGGCCACGGCCGCCCCGGCGGCGGTGGCTGGCACGAAGGCGACCACGGCCACGGCGGTAACGGAGACCATGGCGGCAGGCCCAACCCGGGTAACACGGTCGTCGTGGGTGGCCAGTCCAACCCGAATCGGGACAACCGCTTCAACGTAGCCCCGGTCCGCGACAACAACGACAACCGCCACGACCACGACCGCGACCGTGGCGGCTGGAGCAACACCGGCTACAACACCGGGTTCAACAACCCCAACGGCCCGCGCCCCAGCATCAACGAACCGCCGCCGCGCCCGTACAACCCGGGCGCCGGCCAGAGCAGCGTGCCGCTGTACCAGCAGCCCGGCTCGGGCCCGCCGCCGCAGATCCCGCGCGGTGGCAGCGTGCCGATCCGCAACCGCTGACTGGTACGGGCCCGGCCGTGGGCCCGCGGCCAGCCCTGCGGCTACAATGGGCGGATGCAGATCACCCTTAACGGCGAAGCGCGCGATTGCGCGCCCGGCACCTCGGTCACCTCCCTGCTCGATTCGGCTGGCTATGCCGGCAAGCGGGTGGCGGTGGAGGTGAACCTCGAGATCGTGCCGCGCAGCGCGCACGCCAGCCACCTGCTCGCCGAGGGCGACAAGGTGGAGATCGTCCATGCCATCGGCGGCGGCTGAGCCGCGCCCCTCGACGGAAGACCCCGCATGAACCACTTTTCCCCCGCTGGTGATGATCCCCTCATCGTTGCCGGCCGTACGTTCCACTCGCGCCTGCTCACCGGCACCGGCAAGTACAAGGATTTCGACGAAACCCGCCAGGCTACCGAGGCCGCCGGCGCGCAGGTCGTCACCCTTGCCATCCGCCGGGTCAACATCGGCCAGGACGCCAGCCAGCCGAACCTGCTGGACGCGCTGCCGCCGGACCGCTTCACCCTGCTGCCGAACACGGCCGGCTGCTACACCGCTGACGATGCCGTGCGCACCTGCCGCCTCGCGCGCGAACTGCTCGAC
>NZ_JBQCFT010000206.1:0-4981 GCF_051958795.1 Luteibacter sp.
GCCTGGTGGGGGGGGGGGCGGGGGGGGTTGGGAGCTCCCCCCCCCCCCCGCGCCCCCCCCCGCGCTCCCACAAACATATTCACAATTGCCCCACGCGGCTCGCCGCATCCTTCCCGCCGCGGCAGGGGGAGCGTCCTCCGGCTCTATCTGGAGAGGAACCCCATGCTTAAGTACGCCATCATCTTCGGCATCATCGCGCTCATCACCGGCGCGCTTGGCTTCACCAAGGTCTCCGGCATCGCCGGCACCATCGCCAAGGTCTGTTTCGCCATCTTCCTGATCCTGTTCGTCATCGCCATCCTGGCGGTGGTCGGCGTCTTCAAGATGGCTTTTTAAGCGTCCGCAAGACTCCTTCGGGGAGCGGTTGCGTGGCATCCTAGGCGCCCCATGCGCGGCCGTATTCCTGACAACTTCATCGACGAGCTCCTGACTCGCGTCGACATCGTCGACGTGATCGAGCGGCGCGTGCCCCTGAAGAAGGCGGGACGGGAGTGGACGGCCTGCTGCCCGTTCCACAACGAGCGCTCGCCCTCGTTCTATGTCAGCCCGGCCAAGCAGTTCTTCCACTGCTTCGGCTGCGGCGCCCACGGCAGCGCCATCAAGTTCCTGATGGACTACGACCGGCTCGAGTTCCCCGACGCGATCGAGGAGCTGGCCCAGTCGGTCGGCATGAAGGTGCCCTACGAGGGTGGCCGCGACGACAAGCCGCGGGAGGACCGCAGCGACCTCTATACCCTGCTGGACGAAGCGGCCAGCTTCTACCAGCGGGAGCTGGGCAGCAGTGATGAGGCAAAAGCCTACGTCGACCGGCGCGGGATGGATGAGGAAATTCTCAAGCGATTCCGGATCGGCTGGGCCCCGGCGGGCTTCGATGGCGTGCTCAAGGCGCTTGGCACCACCGACAACCGGCGCAAGCTGCTCAACGACGCCGGCATGGTGGCCAGCAACGAACGCGGCAACCGTTACGACCGCTTCCGCGAACGGGTCATGTTCCCGATCCTGGACCGCCGCGGCCGGGTCATCGCCTTTGGCGGCCGAGTGCTGTCCTCCGACCAGGGGCCGAAATACCTCAACTCCCCGGAGACCCCGCTGTTCCACAAGGGCCGCGAGCTGTTCGCCCTGTGGCAGGTGAAGCAGGCCAACCAGACGGTCACCCGGATCATGGTGGTCGAGGGCTATATGGATGTGATCGCCCTCCACCAGGCCGGCCTGCCCATCGCCGTAGCCACCCTGGGCACCGCGACCACCCCGGACCATGCCGAGGTCCTGTTCAGGGCGGCGCCCGATGTCTACTTCTGCTTCGACGGCGACCGCGCCGGCCGCCAGGCCGCCTGGCGCGCCGTCGAATCGATCCTCCCGCGCATGCGGGACGGCCGGCAGGCTCATTTCCTGTTCCTGCCGGACGGCGAGGATCCGGACACCCTGGTCCGCAAGGAGGGCAAGGAAGGCTTCGAGAAGCGCATGAAGGACGCGATGCCGCTCTCCGAGTACTTCTTTGAGGAAATGGCCCGCGACGTGGATACCACCCGCCTGGATGGCCGGGCCCGCCTTGCCGAACGCGCGCGCCCGCTGATCGCCAAACTGCCCGACGGCGCCTTCCGCGACCTGATGGCCGATGAGCTGAAACGGCGCACCGGCGCCGGCGCGACCTTCGAACCCGAGGCGGCGCAGGCCCGCCCGGCTCGCGCCCCCACCCAGGGCGGAACCCAGCGCAGCCTGGTGCGTAGCGCGATCACGCTGCTGCTCGCCCAGCCGGCCCTGGCCCTCGAAGTGGAGCCGCCCTACCCGTTCCTGCGCCTGGACCGCCCCGGCGTGAACCTGCTGGCCGAACTGATCGATGTCATCCGCTCCCGGCCGGATATCCGCCCGGCGGTGCTGGTCGAGTATTTCCTCGACCGGCCGGAGTACGCCTCCCTGCAGAAACTGATGCAGGCCGAGGTGATCGGCGAGGCCGATATGCAGCGCGTGGACTTCCTGGGCGCCCTGGCCGGCATGCAGCGCCAGGCCACGACCCAGCGCCGCGAGGCGCTCAGCGCGCGTATCGGCAGCCTCGATGACACCGAGAAAGCTGAACTGCGCGTCCTGCTTGCCGATCATGCCGCCCAGGGCAAGGCGGCCGCGGAATGATGCGGCGCACCTGCGATGTCATGCGATCCATGGGATCATCCGGTCTTCGTACCCCGAAGGACCCGGCCCTGACCGGACGTGCCAAAGCCTGATGGAACTGCTCAATAGCCTCGTCGACGTCTTCGGGCGGAACGGCTACATCGCCGTCTTCCTCGCCCTGATTCTGTGCGGCGCCGGCCTGCCCCTGCCCGAGGACATCACCCTCGTGGCCGGCGGCATCATCACCGGCCTGGGCTATGGCGATGTCCACACCATGGTGGGCGTGGGCATGGCGGGCGTCCTGATGGGCGATTCCACCATGTTCCTGCTCGGCCGGCATTTCGGCGGCCGGATCATGCGCTGGCGCTTCGTGGCCCGCCTGCTCACCCCCGAGCGCTACGCCAAGGTGCAGGAGAAGTTCGAGAAGTACGGCAACCGGCTCATGTTCGTGGCCCGTTTCCTGCCCGGCATGCGCACCGCCGTCTTCATCACCGCCGGCGCCACCCACCGCGTAGGCTTCCTCCGCTTCCTGCTGCTCGATGGCATGGCCGCCGCCATCAGCGTGCCGATCTGGGTCTACCTGGGCTACCTGGGCGCCCACAACCACGAATGGCTCGCCATGTGGATCCGTCGCGGCCAGGCCGGCCTCTGGCTGGCCATCGGCGCCGCCGTCATCGTTGTCGGTGTGCTCTGGTGGCGCAGGAAGCACACCGAACGCCGATGCGGGCAAGAGCAACCCCAGAAAAATCTGAGCTCGCGTCTGCGCGGAAACGACGAACGCAGCTAGTCGGCCAAGCGGCGGTCCATCCTCTGTAGAGTCGTCAGCGGTTAGGATGCAGTATGGCTACGACCAACTTCACACTCAGAATTCCCGGACGCCTGCCGGACGCCATTCCCATGGAGCGCATGGGCGAATACATAGCGGCGTTCGCCCATCTCCTGGGAAAGAGCAATGATCCTCGCTTCGCGACGATCAAAGCATCGAGCATTGGCATCGTCGCAACGATTGCGAGTGACCGGCGATCGTTTGTTCATGCGCGCCTACGAGAAGCTCAAGCGAACCCTGACGGAAACCCGGGAAAGTCCCTACATCGCATCGAAGTCATGCTCGGCGAAGATAACGTTCGCGGAACAACGATCTTAGACGCCGAGGGAAACGTGGTTGCAAATCTGTCTGTTGTCCATCCTGTTAACAACGAGTCATTCACGCTGCGCCAGGTCGACACGATCGACGGCGTAGTCACCGGGCTAATCGGCGCGGACGATACGGTCAATCTTCATCTTCGCGATGACTACAACCGAGACATCAATGTAGTCATTCGCGACATGACCCTCGCGCGCGAGATTCTCCCCCATTTCAGATCCGGCATGATCCGCCTCGTCGCCGATGGACCATGGGAGCGGACCGATATCGGTTGGCTGCCAAAAAGTGGCAAGTGCGTGGTTCGTTCTTTTGAGGTTCTGGACATGACGAGCGTTCGTGATGTCCTCGATCGAATCGCTACGCTCCCGGATAACGGTTGGGACGAGGTGCCCGACCCCATGGCGATGTGGCAGGACTTGCGGGGGTCGGCCCGCGGTTGAGCTTCAGCTCATTGATCGCGGAGCTGTCAACTCTGGCAGCAAGAAGGATGGCGTCGAAGCGTCATGGCAAAAGATCAAGATTGACCGACAGATTGTGGCGATTGCACGATCCACGGGCTGCGAGTTGATCGTTACGAATGATATTGGCGTAAGGGCCAATGCGCTTCGAACCGGAGTCCAGACGTATTCGCTCGGTGAACTCGATCTGCCGGATACCGCGCGGCAACGTCATATACCATTCGATGATTCCAGCGCGAAGAACTAACGTCGCACGGCCCATACCAACGAGGCCCTCAATCGGCTGAGGGCCTCCTGCCTTCTTCGGGCTAACGCGAGAGCTCAGAGAAAAGCCAATCGCGAAATGCCGTCGTCTCTTCCCGATGCACTGCCTCGCGCGACACAGCGAAATACCACGCGTGCTGAAGCGGCACAGGCTGCATCAGGGGTGCCGCAAGGCGCCCTGCAGCCAGGTCATAGGCGACCAACAGATCTTGTGCCAGTGCCACGCCCTGCCCCTCGATCGCAGCCTGGAGCATCATTGTGCCGTCGCCAAAGCCCATCTCACGGGAAATGGCCGTCGGCTCCACGCCAACCTGCTCGAACCACTGATCCCAGCTAGCGATCGCCACCGCACGACGACCGGGGCGCTCATGGAGCAGTAAATAGTGAAACAAGTCGGCCGGCTCGACGATTCCGTCCGCCACGGCGGGCGCACAGACCGGGGTGTAACCCGTGGTGACCAAAAGCTCCATCCCCTCGCCAAGGCGGTCGTCGATCGCCAGATCCCAGCCCGCGTCACCGCCATCCGTGACCACCTCGACGGCGATATCCGGGTGCCGGGTGAAGAAGCGGAATAGCCGGGGCACAAGCCACTTCGTACCGAACGTGGCCGGCACAGCGACCCTCAGCGAGGCGTTCCGCTGACCCATCACCTGGTCCGTGGCATGCTGCAACGCACGAAAAGCATCCCGGATACGCGGGAAATAATTCTCCCCGGCGGCCGTCAGAGCGAGCTTATTGTTGCTACGCACAAACAACGGCGTACCGAGGTACGCCTCCAGCAATTTGACTTGCGCGCTGACCGCAGCCGCTGTCAGCGAGAGCTCCTCACCGGCCTTGGTGAAGCTCAAATGCTGCGCCGCAAGTTCGAACACACGCACGGCGTTGAGGGGTAGCGAACGCTTCATCGCGAAGTCTTCAAAAAAAATTTGGGGAAAGCCAGAAGAATTTCTAGTTTGCCTGCCTCGGCGGGCGGCGCCAAGAATCGGGTGGTCTAGCGAACGGACCCTCG
>NZ_JBQCFT010000207.1:0-9752 GCF_051958795.1 Luteibacter sp.
CCCCCGGTTGCCAGCCCGGCGGCATGTCGACGCGCCCGGCGCACGTTGGCCGGAGGCGGTGGTGCCTGGCCCGACGGCTCCCGCTGGCATAGCTGAACCGGCTTCACTGAACCGGTTTACCTATGTCAACGGAAACCACCCGCTGGCACCTTGAATCGCTTGTATCGCGCCCCTAGTTGGGTTGGAATGAGGGCCACCGGCTGCAACGGCCAAGACCTTCGGTTCCGGTTGGACCCGCGACATGGGGCTCCTAAGTGTAGCCGATGCCAGCGTCACGGTCGTCAACTCCCCCTAAACCCACTTTGGAGACCACGGTGAGCGACAAGATCACCCACACCAGCGACGCCGCCTTCTCGAAGGACGTGCTCGAGTCCGATACCCCCGTCCTGCTCGATTTCTGGGCGGAATGGTGCGGCCCGTGCAAGGCGATCGCGCCGGCCCTCGAGCAGCTGGCCGATGAGTACCAGGGCAAGGTGAAGATCGTGAAGATCAACATCGACGAAAACCAGCAGACCCCGCGCCAGTTCGGCATCCGTGGCATCCCCACGCTGATGGTGTTCAAGGACGGCAAGGTCGCCGGTACCCAGGTCGGCGCCGTCAACAAGGGCGTCCTCGCCCAGTTCATCGATAAGTCCATCTGAAGCCGCCAGGCTTTCGTTAGCCGCCGTGTGGGGCGCTTTACCTCGCGCCCCACACGATGCTAGGCTCTAAGCGTTCGCCTTGGGACACCTCGCTGTCCCCCATCCCGCGGACCTTCCCACCTTCTTCTTCCAACGGCGCCCCGTGAGGTTTGCCCGTGTCCGATATCGAAACGAAAGATTCCACTGACGCCAAGGGCGCCGGCGACAAGCCTGCGGCCGAACCGCGTCCGCGTACCCGCCGCAAGGCCCCGGCCGCCGAGGCGCCCGCGGTAGAGACGAGCGCTCCCGCGCCGGCTCCCGCGCCAGCCCCGGCGCCGCCTTCGCCCCCGCCGCTGCCGCCGGTACCGGCGCCCCAGGCTGAGCTTCAGCTCAACAACCCGCCCGCCTCGGGCGAGGCCCGCCAGCCGCAGGAGCCGCGTGAAGGTGGCCAGTCGCAGGGCCAGGGTGGCCAGGGCAACCCGCAGGGTGGCCAGGGCAACCAGGGCGGTAACAACGGCGAACGCCGCGAGCGCGAAGGCCGTGGCCGTCGCCGCCGCAACGAGCGCAACGACCGCAACAACCAGCAGCGCCAGGGTGGCGGTGGTGGTGGTGGCAACGGTGGCGGTAACTACCAGCACCAGCGCAACAACAACGGCTACCCCGTCGATGACGACGAGAACGCCGATGCCGGCAGCAACGATCGCCTGATCAACCTGACCGAGCTCAAGCGCAAGAACTCCATCCAGCTGCTCGAGTTCGCCGAGTCCCTGGGTATCCGTGAGGGCGTCGCCCGCCAGCGCAAGCAGGATGTGGTCTTCAGCATCCTCAAGGCCCACGCCCGCTCGGGCGGCGGCATCTGGGCGGAAGGTGTGCTCGAAATCCTCCAGGATGGCTTCGGCTTCCTGCGCTCGGCCGACGAGTCCTACCTGGCCGGCCCGGATGACATCTACGTCTCGCCCAGCCAGATCCGCCGCTTCAACCTGCGCACCGGCGATTACATCACCGGACGCGTGCGCCACCCGAAGGAAGGCGAACGTTACTTCGCCATGCTCAAGGTGGACGACATCAACGGCGATCCGCCGGAGGCGTCGAAGAACAAGCTGCTGTTCGAAAACCTGACCCCGCTGTTCCCGCGCAAGGCGTTCAAGCTCGAGCGTGGCAATGGCTCCACCGAAGACATCACCGGCCGTATCCTCGACCTGGTGGCGCCGATCGGCCGTGGCCAGCGTGGCCTCATCGTTTCCCAGCCCAAGTCGGGTAAGACGATGATGCTGCAGAACATCGCGCAGGCCATCCAGTACAACCACCCCGACGTCCACCTGATCATGCTGTTGATCGATGAGCGCCCGGAAGAAGTCACGGAAATCGCCCGCACGGTCCGCGCCGAAGTCATCAGCTCCACCTTCGATGAACCGGCCGTCCGCCACGTGCAGGTCGCCGAGATGGTGATCGAGCGCGCCAAGCGCCTCGTCGAGCACAAGCGCGACGTCGTGATCCTGCTCGACTCGATCACCCGCCTGGCCCGTGCCTACAACACCGTGGTGCCGAGCTCCGGCAAGGTCCTCACCGGTGGTGTGGATGCCAACGCCCTGCAGCGTCCGAAGCGCTTCTTCGGCGCGGCGCGTAACGTGGAAGAAGGCGGCAGCCTCACCATCATCGCCACGGCGCTGACGGACACCGGTTCCAAGATGGACGAGGTGATCTACGAGGAGTTCAAGGGCACCGGCAACATGGAAGTGCACCTGTCCCGCCGCATCTCCGAGAAGCGCGTCTACCCGGCCATCGACATCAACCGCTCCGGCACCCGCCGCGAGGACCTGCTGATCGACCCGGACCTGCTCGCCAAGATCTGGATCCTGCGCAAGCTGCTCCACCCGATGGACGAGCTGGCCGCCATGGAATTCATGCTCGACAAGATGAAGAACACCAAGTCGAACGACGAGTTCTTCAACTCGATGAAGCGCTGAAGTCCAGTAATGGCACGTTGAGAAGGCCGCCCTCCGGGGCGGCCTTTTTTCTTGCGCGGCGCGTACGCGGGGGTCACGGCGTTTTGCTACGCTGCGCGGCGGGCATGACACCTTTTCCCGGGCATCATGCGACCCCATGTGGGGCGGCTACGGCCCCTGCCGTCCCTTGCCAAGGAAAGTGAAGTGTCCATTCCCAGCGCCGCCAAGAGCACGCCCATCGGTGACCGTAACGATCTGGTCGCCAACCTCGCCGAGGGCGAAAAGCCGCGCGAACAATGGCGCATCGGCACCGAGCACGAGAAGTTCGGCTTCTATACGGACGACCTGACCCCGCCCCCGTTCGAAGGCCCGCGCCCGGGTATCCGCGCGATCCTCGAGGGGCTGGCTGAGCGCTTCGACTGGTCCATCGCCCGTGAGGGCGACACCCCGGTCGCGCTGACCAAGGGCAAGGCGAACATCACCCTGGAGCCGGCCGGCCAGTTGGAGCTCTCCGGCGCGCCGCTGGAGTCGATCCACCAGACCTGCGATGAAGTCAGCACACACCTGCAGGAAGTGCGCTCGGTCGCCGACGAGTTCGGCATCGGCTTCCTCGGCATGGGCTTCCAGCCGAAGTGGCGCCGCGACCAGATGCCGTGGATGCCCAAGGGCCGCTACAAGATCATGCGCGAATACATGCCCAAGGTCGGCTCGCTCGGCCTGGACATGATGACGCGCACCTGCACGGTCCAGGTCAACCTCGATTACGCGACCGAAGCCGACATGGTGAAGAAGTTCCGCGTGGCCCTGGCGCTGCAGCCGATCGCCACCGCGCTCTTCGCCAACTCGCCGTTCACCGAAGGCAAGCCCAACGGCTTCAAGTCATTCCGTTCGCACGTCTGGACGGATACCGACGCCGACCGCACAGGCATGCTCGACTTTGTCTTCGAGGATGGCTTCGGTTACGAACGCTACGTCGATTACATCCTTGGCGTGCCGATGTACTTCAGCTACCGCGACGGCAAGTACGTCGACCTGTCGGGCCAGGATTTCCGCAAGTTCATGCGTGGCGAACTCGCGGCGCTGCCGGGCGTGAAGCCGACAATCAAGGACTGGGCCGACCACCTGACGACCGCGTTCCCGGAAGTGCGCCTCAAGCAGTACCTGGAAATGCGCGGCGCCGATGCCAGCCCGTGGAACCAGCTGTGCGCCCTGCCCGCGTTCTGGGTTGGCCTGCTGTACGACGACGTGGCGCTCGATGCCGCGTGGGACCTGGTGAAGGACTTCAGCAAGGCGGAACGTCACGCGCTGCGCGATGGCGTGCCGAAGCATGCGCTCGACCTGGAGTTCCGCAAGCACACGGTGCGCGAGCTGTCGCTCGAGGCACTGAAGATCGCCGACCACGGCCTGAAGCGTCGCAACGTGCTGAGCTCGCGTGGCGCCGATGAGTCGATCTACATCGAGCCGCTGCTCGAGATCGCGCTTTCGGGCAAGACCCAGGCCGATACGAAGCTCGAGCAGTTCCACGGCAAGTGGAACGGCAGCGTGGATCCGGTCTTCGGGGAATACGCGTACTGAGGCATAAAAAAACCTCCCTGTTGCCAGGGAGGTTTTTTTTCAGTGCCTGTTCGCCGAAGCGATCAGAACTGGTACTTGGCCGACAGGCTGAGCAGGTTGCCCTTGTCGTCGTTCTCGCCAACGAGGACGTCGTTCGTGGCGCTGACGGCACCGTTCATGTGGGCCTTGTTCACGAAGATGTGAGCGTAGCCCGCATTGATTTCGAACTTATCCGACACCTTGTAGCCGGCACCGAAGGCAAGCCACTTGCGGGTCGAATCCGGCACGCGCGGGGAGCGGGTATCGGCATGGGTCGGGGTGGTGTCGACAGCGACACCGCCACGCAGGGTGAACTTGTCGGTGACGTAGTACTCGCCACCCACCGACACGAACCACGTGCTGCGCCAGTTGTAGACTTCCGTCGTCGGCGGCTGGTTCGGGTTGGAGTAGTTCACCGTCAGGTTCTTGAACGAGCTCCACTTCGTCCACGAGGCATCGATACCGAGGCCGAACTTCTCATCCTGGTGCCAGAAGCTGGCGGTCGCCACGGCGGGATTCTCGAAACCGGCCGTGCCGTCGGTGTGGGTGAACGGCGGCTGGCCCTGGAACAGGTTCGCAATAGTCGGGTTGGAGAGCAGCGCGGTCACGTTGGCCGGGACGGTGAAGTTACCCGTGCCCTCCAGGTGGTGCTTGATGGCGCTGCGATAGTTCAGCGCGATGCGATCCTGCGCGGTGAGCTTCCACAGGCCGCCGAGCTGCCAGCCGTAGGCCCAGTCGTCGCCCTTGATCTTGGCGATGCCGTCGGTGCCCGGCGGGACCACGGCGTTGATCGTGCGCAGGAAGGTCGGGACAGCCTGAACCGGGATGGCACCGGCGGCGACGCCCTGCTGCAGCACGCCGAGCGCGGCGCTGTTGTAGTTCACGGCGCTGGTCAGCTCGGCGCTGGTCTTCTCGGCGATGAAGCTGGCGCCGATCGCGAAATCATCCGTCACATCGAACGAGGCCGACAGGGTGGCGTCGAACGACTTGAAGTCGGACTTGATGCCGTTGTAACGGCCCTTCCAGTCGGAGTCGTAATCGGTCTTGAAGCCGAACGGCGCGGTCAGGCCGAGGCCGATGTGCACGCGATCGCCAACCTTCGAGGCGAAGTACAGGGCCGGGACCGGGATGGTCGTGCCGGCGTCGCCGCCGTTGCCACCGGAGATGGGACGGCCCTGGGCATCCGTGGCGGTGCCGTGGAACTTGGTGCTGAAGTTGATGCCGGTGACGTCGGCCTGGAAGGTGTTGCCCTCCAGCAGCGTCATGGCGGCCGGGTTGTTCACGATGACCGAGGCATCGTCACCCGCGGCAGCCGAGCCAGCGAAAGCGCGGCCGAGCGCCTTGGCGCTGTTTTCCTTCAGCTGGAACGCGCTGGCGTGGGCGGCCTGCGGAGCCACGAGCGCGCCGGCGATGGCCAGCGAAAGCGCGGCGATGGCCAGCGGGCGGGTGTGAAGTTTCATCTGCATGCGAAGCGGCTCCTGCTTATTGTTCTGACGGGATCGAACGGGGCGGAAAACGTAAAAAGTTAGCCGTTTTCATACGCGCGTTTAACAATCTGGCGTGGAACTCTGGACGACTTGACCAAGAATTTGCAAGTGCACATGCAACAAACCTGAAACAGGCCACAGTTCCGCGCCTGCGGCCGGGCCCGCGATTTGGTAAATTGGGGGACCGAGCCGCCGCGAGACCTGCCGTCATGCACTGCTTCGTCTACGTCAGCCAGCGCAAGCCCGACACCTACGTGTGGCTTTCCCGCCGCGAGGGCTTCGATCTCCTCCCGGAACCCCTGGCCCTGTTGCTCGGGGAACTGCGCTTCGTGCTTGAGGTGGAACTCACGGCTCAGCGGAAGCTCCCCCACGAGGACACTGAGAAAGTTCTCGCCAACCTTGGCGGCCAGGGCTGGCACCTGCAGGCGCCGCCCAACGAGACGCTCAGCGTCTGCAACCAGCCGAACCTGAACCGGGAAATCGACCCGGACGCCTCGCTCGTCAGGGCCTGACTGGCCGAAACCGTGCATGGGTGAAACGTGGAGCGCAGGTTAACGCGAGGTTACCGCGCGGGCCTGCGACGGTCCGTATACTCGCGCGCATGGCCAATCCCAAACGTCGTCGACCGCCGCTGATCAAGGCGCTGCCCTGGTTCCTGCCCGCCCTTGCCGCCGTCGCGTGTGCTGGCTTTACCGCTTCACCCCTGGCCCTGATTCCGCTCCTGCTGGCCAACGCGCTGGCCATGGCGGCCGTCTGCCATGCCATCGGATTCGACCCGGAGCCGAACTACCTGCGCACCGCGTTGCGCCGCGGGTCGGCCTACGTGGTCATGTTCACGATCTACACGTTCGCCGTGTTCGTGCTCGTGGCCTGGCCGATCCTGAAGCTCACCCAGGCGCCCAGCCTGGGCTATGCCCTGCTCCTTGCGGCCACCCTGGTCGTGGCGCTGGGCATCCTGTGGCGGATGTGGCCGGCGTTCGGCCTGGTGTACCTCTGGGATGACGCCTACCCCGAGAGCAGTGGCGATGGCTCGTGGATCTTCACGGCCATGGCCCGGTCGGTGAGCTTCGGCCGCCACCTGTCGGCCGAGGAGCGCTTCTTCACCCATTTCCTGCCGGCCGCGATCGGCCTGCTCGTGCTTGCCTTCTGCGCAGTCGCCCTGTCCGGCCTGTACGGGGTCTTCCCGGCCGAGATGCGCATCGCCGCGCTCGCCATCTACGCCGTGGTGCTGCTGCCGGCCTGCTCGCTGCTGATCGCCAACCGCACCCTGCGCGCCCTGCTCTGCGACCGCCGCGGCCATATTCGCACCGCGCGTGCCGAGACCCGGCGCGAGCCCGAGATCAGCGATGCCCACCGGGTGCCGACGCCGACGCCCATCCCGGAGCTGTCGACGGAAGACCGCCAGCCGGAGATCCGCGATGGCGCCCTTCTCACCGCGATCCGTTCGGGCGATGTCGCCCGGGCCGTCGCCCTCGTCGAGGCGGGTGCGAACCCGAACACCGAGGCCGAGCCGGGCGACCGTGACCAGCGGCCGGTGCTCACCCTGGCCGCCCTCTCGGCCGATACGCGACTGCTGCGCGCGCTGATTGCGCGGGGCGCGGACGTCAACCGTGCGCACCACGGCGTCTCCGCGCTGCTGGCCGCCTGCCGCGATAGCTGGCACGGCCGGCCGGATGCCGTGCTTACCCTGGTCTCGAACGGTGCCAACGCGGCCGCGACGGATGCGGAAGGCAATACGCCGTTGCACGGGGCTGTGCTGAGCGCCGAACCGATGGTTGCAGCCATGCTCCTGGATGCCGGTGCACCGGTGGACGCGGTGAACGCCGCCGGCGAAACGCCGCTGGCCATCGCTTGCCGCGCCGCCAACTGGGCGCTCGCGCGCTTCCTGCTCGAACATGGCGCCAAGCCTGCGCCTGTCGGTGCCGAACCCGCCCTGGTCGCGGCGGCCAGCATCGCCGACGACGATGCCGAAGGCGTGAAGGTGCTCCTGCGCTACAAGGCACCGGTGAACGGTGCCAACGGCCACGGCCGGACCGCGCTGATCGCGGCGGCCAGCGAAGGCCACGAGCAGATCGCCCGCGTCCTCCTCCAGGCCCACGCCAACGCCAACCTCGCCGATCGCCACGGCACCACGGCGCTGATGGAAGCCGCGCGCGCCGGCGCTACCGGCATCGTCCAGCTGCTCGCGGATGCGCAGGCCGACGCTGCGCCGCGCGACAGCCATGGGCGCGATGCATTGACGCTCGCCTGCCAGTCGCCGCGCGCGCAGGCCGCCACGGTCCGCGCCCTGCTCGCCATGGGCGCGCAGCCGAAGGCGCCCGGCGCGGACGGGCGCAGCGCGCTCGACCATGCGGCCTCCGGTGGGCGCTGGGATTTCGTGGCGTTGCTCGATCCCGAAACGCCGCTTCCCACCTCACTAAGCGAATCCGTGCTGCCTGAGGCTGGCGCCGATTCACCCCTGCACCTCCACGATGCCCTGCGCTTCGGCCACTGGGCGGTCGCATCGACGTTCGCGGCCAAGGTGCGCGAGTGGCCGGTGGAAGAACTCGCGGCGCTGTACATCGACCTGGCCGGCCCAGGCTTCGATTCGGCGCGCGCATGGCTGTTCGATCATGGCCTGCCCGCCGAGACGCGCCTCGCTCCTCCGGTCGATGAGCCCGTCGACGCACTCGGCCGTCGCCTGTTCGATGCGCTGCTCCCGCAGTTGCCGCAGTCCGCCGACGCGCTGTTGCAGCTGATGCGCGCGGGCGCATCGCCTGCTGGCGCCGGGCTGCTAGGCCAGGCCATCTGCCGTCTCGATGGCAGCGACGAAGGCCTTGCGCTCGCCATGCTTGAAGCAGGCGCCGACCCGTTTGGCGCGGACGCCCGTGGGCGCACGCCGATGCACATGGCGGCAGCCACCGGCTCCGCCCGCGTGCTCACCGCGCTGCTCACGCGCGGCCTTGATCCCAATGTCCGCGACGCGGGTGGGCGCACGCCGTTGCATGCCGCGCTGGAACACGGCGGCGATGCGCTGCCGCTGGTGCGCCTGCTCGTGGCGCATGGCGCCGATCCGGAAGCTGCCGACGTCAATGGTGAAACGCCGTACGGTCTCGGCATCGGCCATGGCGACGTGGAGCGCTGGCTGAGCTGGCACCTTTGGCCCCTGCCAGGCCGTCCGCTGCATGCTGCCGATCTTCCCGCCGCCGCCGCGGCTGGCGACATGCAGGCGGTGGACCGCCTGCTCGAACTCGGATTCGGTATCGACACGCGTGACGCGCAGGGTGCCACCGCGCTGTTGCGCGCCGCCGGTGCGGGCCAGGTCGACGTCGCGGTGCACCTGCTCGACGCCGGTGCTGATCCGGCGAGCGCTGCGGCGTCCGGCGTCACGCCGCTTGCGGCAGCCGTCAATGCACGCCGCGACGCGGTCGTCGAGCGCCTGCTCGATCGTGGCGTGGTCGTCGACCAGCGCCTTCCGGGTGACACCACGGTGCTGATGATCGCCGCTGCGCTGGGTTATCCCGATATCGTGGAGCGCCTGCTCACCGCCGGCGCCGACGTCAAGGCGGAAGACGCCCATGGCCATACCGCACTGCACGCCGCCGCTCAGTATTGCTTCGGCAGCAACGACAGCCTGCGCGCGCGTCGCCTGCTCGATGCCGTGATCGGCAAGGGCGCCGACGTCAACAAGGCCGACAAGGACGGCGCGACGCCGCTGCTTCTCCTGCTGGGTTCGCACATGCGCCCGGGCACCCCGGCCGATGCCACCCACCTGGGCGCACTGGTGCCGGTGCTGCTGGATGCGGGCGCGAAGATGGAACACGCCGATCACCGTGGCGTGAGCGCGCTGCACGCCTGTGCCATGCATGCCCTGCTGCCGCCTGCCCGCGTGCTGCTGCACCGTGGCGCCAACCGCAATGCGGCCGATGCGTTCGGCCGCACCGCGGGTGACGTCGCACGCCACCTCGGCTATGTGGATATCGCGCATGAGCTGGGCGTGCGCGCCAACGCGATCCCGAGCGTGCGCCAGACGCTGCGCCAGCCGGCGCAGCCCGAGTAAGCCGTATCACTTGTGGGAGCGGGGGGGGGGGGCGGCCGCGCCGCCCGCGGCCCCCCCCCCCGCCCGC
>NZ_JBQCFT010000208.1:0-7606 GCF_051958795.1 Luteibacter sp.
CCGGGCACGCTGGACTGATAGGGCCCCTTAGCGGCTCCAACGCCTTCCTTCCAAGCGCGCCGCACGGCGGAAGCTCCCGTGCGCGTCAATCCAGGATCCATCATGCGCCACTCTCACCTCCCGCTCGCCATCGCCGTCGTCCTCGCCACGGCGGCGACCGCGCCCCGCGCCCAGCAAGCCGACAAACCGGCCACGACGACGCTCGATAAGGTCATCGTGACAGGCACCCATGTACGTGACCGCACCGTGCTCGACTCGCCCGTGCCCATTGATGTGCTGACCCCGGAAGACCTGCGCTCCGCCGGGGCGGTCAATGGTGAACTGGGCCAGGCACTGGCCACCCTGCTGCCGTCGTTCAATTTCCCCCGCCAATCGAACTCGGGCGGCTCCGACCATGTCCGCGCCGCCCAGCTACGTGGCATGAGCCCCGACCAGGTGCTTGTCCTGGTCAACGGCAAGCGCTTCCACACGTCGGCGCTGGTCAATACCGATACGAAGATCGGCCGCGGCACCACGCCGGTGGACTTCAACGCCATCCCCATCTCCGCGATCAAACGCATCGAGGTGCTGCGCGACGGTGCGGGCGCGCAATATGGCTCGGATGCCATCGCCGGCGTGGTCAACATCATCCTTGACGATGCTCCGGAAGGTGGCGAGGTAGACGCTACCTATGGCGCCTATCACACGCACTTCCGGCCGGGCGATCGGAACATCACCGATGGGCAGAGCGGCTACGTCAGCGCGAAGGCCGGCACGAAACTGGGTGGGGATGGTTTCCTCCGCGCGGGTATCGAAGGTAACAACCGCGAGCCGACGAACCGTGCCGGGCGCGATCAGATCCCTTCCTGGGAAAACCCCTCCCCGGCGAATCTCGCCCTGCAGGGCAAGCGGAACTACGCCGCCGGCGATCCCCGCAATGAAAACTACAGCGGCTGGTTCAACGGTGAGCTGGGGCTGGGTGATGGCGTGCGCGGCTATGCGTTCGGGACCTACACCCGCCGGCGCACGGTAGGCGACAACTACTTCCGGTACCCGGACAGCGACGCCAACGTGCCCTCGATCTACCCGGATGGCTATCGCCCCGAATCCCTCGGCTACAACACCGACGTGAACCTCACCGCGGGTGCGCGCACCCGGGCGGGCGAGTGGGACATCGATAGCAGCCTGACCTGGGGCCGCAACACCTTCGATTACGATCTGCGCGACTCGGTGAATGTCTCCCTGGGCGAGGCCAGCCCGACCCATTTCGATGTCGGCAAGTACGAGAACTCGCAGGGCACCGCAAACCTCGACCTCTCGCGCACCGTCGGGCTGGGAACCCAGCTGTTCACCCTGGCGACTGGCGCCGAGTTCCGCCACGAAGGCTTCCGGACCTTCGCCGGGGACCCGGCGTCCTATGCCGTGGGTCCCGTCGTCGGCGCGCCGACGGGAGCGCAGGCCGGCGGCGGCCTGACCCCACAGGACACGGCGGATCTTCATCGAAACGTCGCGGCGGCCTACGTTGACTTCGCCGGCGACGTCACCGAGCGCTTCTTCGCCGACGCCGCGGCGCGCTACGAGCACTACAACGATTTTGGCGGCGCGTGGACCGGCAAGCTCAGCGGCCGCTACGCATTCAACGACGCCATCGCCCTGCGCGGCGCCGTATCGAACAACCTGCGCGCACCGTCACTCAGCCAGATCGGGTTCGAGTCCACGTCCACCGGGTACGGCGCCAATGGCGAACTCGTGCAAGGACGGGTGCTTTCGGTCAACAACCCGATCGCCCGCGGCCTCGGTGCCACGGACCTGAAGGCGGAAAAGTCGCGCAACTTCAGCCTTGGCCTCACGGCGCGCATCGGGGAACGATTCGATACCTCGCTCGACATCTACCGGATCGATGTCGACCACCGCGTGACACTCTCGGAAACCATTGCACCGGACGGCCTGGAAGATCTCATCGCCGCACGCTTCGGCGTCCAGGGCGTGCAAAGCGTGGCCTTCTTTACCAACGCAGTGGACACGCGTACGCGCGGAGCGGAACTCGTCACCAACTATCGCCAGCCCGCGTATGGCGGCAACCTCACGCTGACCGCAACGTACAGCTACAACCGCACGTCGATTCGGAAGGTGCGTGACACGCCGGCGGCATTGGCTGAACTCGGCGCGGATGCGGTGCTGTTTGGCGTCGAGGAGCGCAACACCCTGACCGATGCCGCACCACGCCAGCGTGGGTCGTTCACCGCGCGCTGGGATCACCCCAGCTGGTTGTTGCTGGGTCGGCTGACGCGGCAAGGTGCGACCACGCGGGTGTTCGACTTCGGCGACGGCTTCGTCCCGCGGCAGACCTATGGCGCGCGCTGGCAGCTGGACGCCGAGGCCGAGTGGCATGCCACGGATCGCTTCTCGCTCGCCCTTGGCGGACAGAACATCACCGACCAGTACCCGAAGCGCTCAATCCCGGACATCGCCTACGCGGGGAACTTCCCGTACGACGTCATCTCGCCGATCGGCACGAATGGCGCGTATTGGTATGCGCGGGCGCGTTATGCGTGGTGACGTTGGGAGGTTGCCTCGCGTGGGGGCGATCGCGCGCAAGCGCGCTCCCACAACGTAGCCCTTAGTCCCCTGGCACAAAAAAAGAGCCCGGCTTTCGCCGGGCTCCTTTGTGCTGCTACCGATAGGGAAGCTGCTTGTCCAGGTATTACTGCTGGACCTGCAGTTCCGTGCGACGGTTGCGAGCGCGGCCTTCGGCCGTGTCGTTCGTGTCGATCGGGTTGTTCTCGCCGTGGCCGATCGGGCCTTCCAGGCGGTCGGCACCGATGCCGTGCGAGGTCAGGTAATCGAACACGATCTTGGCGCGACGCTCGGAGAGCGACTGGTTGTACGCATCCTTACCGACGCTATCCGTGTAACCGGCAACCGTGACCTTGACCTGCGGGTAACGCTGCAGGGTGTCGACAGCCTGGTCGAGGACGCCCAGCGACTCGCTGGTCGGCTCCTGCAGGGTCGGACCGATGTTCGTCTCGCCCTTCTTCGGACGGTCGAACTTGAAGTTGACGCCGCGCAGGTCGATGACGACCTTCTGCGGGCAACCGTCCGGACCGACAATGGTGCCAGCCGGGGTGGCCGGGCACTTGTCGTCGCAATCGTTCACACCGTCGCCATCGCTGTCGAGGGTGGAGCAATCCGGGGCAGCCGGGGGCGGAGCAGCAGCCGGGGCCGGAGCGGCCGGCGGCTCGCCGAAGCGCGAAACGATCGAGAAGCCGAGGAACCAGTCGCCGTAGCCGTTCTCGCCGTCGTTGGTCTTGTCGTCCCAATCGTAGCGGTAGCCGGCTTCAACGCGGAAATCCGAGCTGTCGGTGATGGTCTTGGACACGCCAACGCCGAGTTCGGCGGCCGGCGACCAGCCGTTGTCCGACGGGTTGTGGTGGTACGAACCCATCACACCGGCCAGCAGGTACGGACGCCAGCTGTCCCACGCACCAGCGTAGAAGCGGGCGGCAACGCCGTAGCTGTTGTTCGACCAGTGACCGTTACCGTCGTTGTCGCGCTTGGTGCGGTCAGCGAAGATGTCGATCGACGCGTTGCTGGAGATGAACTTGCCGACGCCGAGGCCGTAGTAAACCTGGCGGCTGTTGGTGTTGCGGTCGGTGTCGTTGTAGTAACCGCCAACCGTCGGGGCGATGTACCAGCGGCCGTCATAGCCGTTACCCGCGTCAGCGGATTCCTGCGCATGGACGGCACCCACGCCGCCCAGGGCCAAGCCGATCAGCAAAAACAAGCCCTTACGTTTCATCGGTGTCTCCTCATTATTGGTATTCGCGTCCGCGCTCCACCCCAGACGGAAATCGCGCGTCAGAAAACTCTTTGTCGAATCCGGGGACTTTGGCGTCCCTCGCTTTTGTTACCCCTTCAACGGGCGGCGGCAGTTTAGCAAAAATCCAACAATTGGGCGCATGCCGCCGCCAGCCGTTCATACTTGAGTCACGGCCATTATCAAGCCGTGAAGAGCGTCATGAACTCGTGAATGGGCATGGCATCGAGCTTTTCCGGCACGGAAGTGATGCTCAGAACCTTCTCAACGCGGTCCGCCGGCATCTCTGCGCGGAGGGCGGCCTCGAATTTCTTGAGCAAAACCGGAATACCTTCGGCCCGTCGATTACGGTGGCCAATGGGGAAATCGATCGAGATTTTTTGCGTGCTGGTGCCGTCCTTGAAGAAAACCTGCACCGAATTACCGATGTAACGCTTTTCGGGGTCGAAATAATCCTTGGTGAACTGCGGATTCTCGACCACGGTCATTTTGTCTCGCAGCGCATCGATACGCGGATCGGCAGCCACGCTGTCGTTGTAATCGTCGGCGGTGAGGCGGCCGAAGATGAGCGGGACGGCCACCATGTACTGGATGCAGTGGTCACGGTCGGCGTAGTTCGCCAGGGGGCCGGTCTTGTCGATGATGCGGACGCCGGCTTCCTGGGTCTGGATCTCCACGCGCTCGACTTCGTCCAGGCGGTGGCCGACCTCGGCGTGCAGCTTCATGGCGCACTCCACGGCCGTCTGGGCGTGGAACTCGGCCGGGAAGCTGATCTTGAAGAGCACGTTCTCCATGACGTAGCTGCCGAACGGGCGCTCGAACTCGAACGCGTTGCCCTTGAAGGCCACGTCGTAATAGCCCCAGGTCTTGGCCGACAGGGCCGACGGGTAGCCGACCACGTTGCGGTAGACCGCATTGATGGCGTGGGTGACGGCGCGGCGGCAGGCGTCGCCGGCGGCCCAGCTCTTGCGCGGGCCGGTGTTCGGGGCGTGGCGGTAGGTACGCAGGGCGCCGTTGTCGATCCAGCTGTGCGAGACGGCCGTGGTGATCTGCTCCTTGCCGCCGCCCAGCATGGCCGTGGTGACCGCCGTGGAGGCCAGGCGGACGAGGATCACGTGGTCCTGGCCGACGCGGTTGTAGCTGTTCTTGAGGGCGTAGCAGCCCTGGATCTCGTGGGCCTTGATGGCGTAGCCCAGCACGTCGCGGACGGTCAGGGCCTTGCCGCCCTCCTTCACCGCCTTGCGCGAGAGGTAATCGGCGACCGACAGGATGGCGCCGAGGTTATCCGACGGGTGGCCCCACTCGGCCGCCAGCCAGGTGTCGTTGAAGTCGAGGTAACGGACCTGGGTGCCGATGGCGAACGCGGCCTGGACCGGGTCGAGGACGTGCGAGGTGAACGGCACGCGCACGCCGTCTTCCATGGTGGCTCCCGGCACGATGGGGCCGAGGTGCTTCACGCAGTCCGGGAACTTCATGGCCAGGGCCGAGCAGGCGAGCGAGTCGAGCAGCATGTAGCGCGCGGTGTCGTAGGCCTCCTTCGACTCGATCGTGTAATCGGCGACGTAGTTGGCGATGTCCACCATCGGCTGGTCCGGGTCGGGACGCGTGGCGGAACGGATATCGTGTGCGCTCATGGGCTTCACTCGCGAAGGTGTGGGTGGGAAAGCCGCACATTTTAGCCGGTCACCCCCCGGGGGTGTCTTGCCGCGCCGCAACCGAACCGGGAGAATGGCGCCCACTACAACCCAAAGGGGAGTAGTTCCGCGGGGCATCCTGCCCCGTGCGCGATGATCGTCAGTACGGACGCCACAGCGTCCCGGGCATCGCGGCGGCACCACGCCGGGAACGAGACTTTTGCGGTGGAGACGGGCGCGCGTACCCGTCGCCGCCGCATTGGTCCGACCACAGCGCGCGAAGGTGGCCCCATGGATTTCCTGACTCCCGAATTCTTCTCCGGCCTCGCGGCGATCATCCTGCTGGACCTGGTCCTGGCGGGCGATAACGCGATCGTCATTGCCCTCGCTGCCCGCAACCTCCCCCGCGACCTGCAGAAGAAGGCCGTGTTCTGGGGGACGTTCGGCGCCGTCGCCATCCGCATCCTGCTTACCTTCGCGGTGATCTGGCTGCTCAAGCTGCCGGGCCTGATGCTGGCGGGTGGCCTGCTCCTGATCCCGATCGCGTGGAAGCTCCTGAAGCACGAGGACCACGACCCCGACATCGCGCCCGCCAAGGGCTTCTGGGCCGCCATCCGCACCATCGTCGTCGCCGACGCGCTGATGGGCCTCGACAACGTCCTGGCGATCGCCGGCGCGGCCAAGGGCCACATGGGCCTGGTCGTCCTCGGGCTGGCCATCAGCGTGCCGCTGGTCGTGTGGGGCTCTACCCTCATCCTGCGTCTCATCGCGCGCTTCCCCATCGTGATATACGTGGGCGCGGCGGCGATCGCCTGGACGGCCGCCCGCATGATCGCCCATGACCAGCTGCTGGCTCCGTGGTTCGACGCTCGCCCGTGGGCGCCGTGGACGCTGGATGCCCTGCTCGTCGCCGGCATCGTGGGCCTGGGCTGGCTGGCCCAGCGCAAGCGGCCGGAAGCCGCCTGATCCAAGGAGAACAAAAAAAGGCCGCCCTTGGGCGGCCTTGGATTCCCCCCGGCAAGGCACCGGGCACGAGGCCCGGTGCCAACCGGCTGGTCAGAACCGGAAGCGCACGTAGGCGGCCGGTCCGTTGAGCTTCATATCCAGGTCCAGATCGTAGCGGCTCTTGTCCTGGTGCAGCTTGATCCGGGTGTAGGCGTATTCGGCACCGAAACCCACGTTCTGCCACGGGAACCACTCCAGGCCGATGGCCGTGTCGTAGATGTGGCCATTGAGCCGGCCGCCGTTCTTCTTCACGCCCGAGGCGTTGACGTACATGCGCCACTGGTCGTTGAACGCGTGGCGCCAGCCGAGCTGGAGGTTGGGCGCCCACGCATCGATATCGGTGGACGAGCTGGCCGACTGGGTCTGGCCCAGCGCGGTCACCGATGCATCGATGCTGCCACGGACCTTGTAATACGCCGCACCCAGGCCAACACCGAACACGTCATCGCCCGTGCCGAACCACCACTTGTAAGCCGCACTGCCGAAGCTGAACTTCAGGTCGCCCTTGGCAAACGCCGATGCGGTGATGGGCTGGCCGAGCACATTGACGGACTCGTTGAACGTCTTCGAATGCGAGCGATCGACCTCATACCAGTCGAAGGCGAAGCCCTGGTGTTCGCCGATCAGGAAGTCCAGGCGCACGCGCGGCACCGTCTTGTGCTTCTTGAAGTCCAGGTCGTCCTCAAGGTTGACATCGCCATTGCTGTTCAGGATGCGGGTCTGGCCGCCGAGCGTAGTGTCATTGGATGTGTAGTAACCGCCGACCCATACGCTGACATTGTCGAGCGCGGGGGACTGGGATTTCTTCTGGCTATCCTGCGCATGCGCGGCAGCGCCGAAGAATGCGAGCGAAGCAAGGGCAAGACCCGAGGCGACCTTGCCGAAGTGGTTGTGGCGAATGCGCATGTAAAAAATCCCTGCAATTTTTAGAAAGTGATCGAACCCCCGGCCGAAAGCTTAACGATCCGTTATGTATGCACCGCGTGCATAGGTCACGGGAACGCGCACACACGTGCCTCGCGTTCATGCGCGAGCCAGTGAATGCATCGTGAAAAGAGCATCGGCCACAGGGGCGCACCCAACCGTCAAAAATGCCAGGATGCGAGGAAACAGGCCGTCCGGTCTCTCCCCAGGTGGGGGCGCCCCTGTCGGGGGTTCTCTGCCGACCAGG
>NZ_JBQCFT010000209.1:0-5831 GCF_051958795.1 Luteibacter sp.
CAGTTGCCGAAGCTGAGCACGCCACGCTCGGCACCGCTGATGCGGATCTTCTCGACGGCGTGCTCGGCGGCCGCCTGCGGCTGCGATTCGCGCGGGCCCATGGCGTGGACCAGCTGGCTGGCCACCTGGTCGGCGAAGCGATTGCCCAGCGCGATCTCGGACAGCAGTTCCTCGAGGCGCTTGAACTTGGCTTCGTCGAGGAAACGATCGAGCACCGCCGGCGGGATCGCGTCGAGGCTGAGCCCGCGGGCATCCAGCGCGCGGTCGAGCATGCGGTGGCCGAAGTCGACCGCATCCTCGTGCTGCAGGTGCTTCAGGTACTGGCGGATCGCAGTGCGCGCCTTGCCGGTGACCACCGCTTCCAGCCACGCCGGGTTCGGCACGGCGGACGGCGCGGTGATGATCTCGACCACCTGGCCCGAGATGAGACGGGTGCGCAGCGGCACCAGCTTCTTGTCAACGCGCGCGGCGACCGCATGGTCGCCCACGTCGGTATGCACGGCGTAGGCGAAATCGAGCGCGGTGGCGTTACGCGGCAGCGAGAAGATCGCGCCACGCGGGGTAAACAGGTACACCTCGTCCGGGAACAGGTCGATCTTGACGTTTTCCAGGAACTCGGCGGCCGACGGCGTGCTGGCCTGGCTATCCGCCAGCGCGGAAATCCACTCGCGCGCACGCAGCTGCGCGTTATTGGCCGGGCCCGAATCGGTTTTGTATGCCCAGTGCGCCGCGACGCCGCGCTCCGCCACGGATTCCATCTCCGACGTGCGGATCTGGATCTCGATGGGTGCGCCGAACGGCCCGAGCAGCACGGTATGCAGCGACTGGTAGCCATTGCCCTTGGGAATGGCGATGAAATCCTTGAAGCGCGCATCGACCGGCTTGTACAGGCCGTGGACCGCGCCGAGCGCCATGTAGCAATGCATGGCGGTATCCGTCACCACGCGGAACCCGTACACATCCATGAGCTGCGCAAACGATTTGTGCTCGTTGCGCATCTTCGAATAGATGCTCCACGGGCTCTTGATCCGGCTGACCGCGCGGCCAGGGATCTTGTCGGCGGCGAGGCGGCCTTCCAGGGCCATCTCGATCTTCGCCATGGCCTCGCGACGGTTGCCCAACGCGGCGCGGATGCGCTCGCCGATGATGCGGTGGCGGTCGGGATACAGGGCCTTGAAGCCGAGATCCTGCAGCTCGGCCTTGAACTTGTTCATGCCCAGCCGCTGCGCGATCGGGGCGTAGATCTCCAGCGTTTCACGCGCGATGCGGCGGCGGGACGCCGCGTCCTTCGCCCCGAGCGTGCGCATGTTGTGCAGGCGATCGGAGAGCTTGATCAGGATGACGCGCAGGTCTCGCGCCATCGCGAGCAGCATCTTGCGGAAGCTCTCCGCATCCGCCTCGGCGCGGGTGGAGAAGCGCATCTTGTCGAGCTTGGTGACGCCATCGACCAGTTCGGCAACCGTTTCGCCGAACGCGCCGGCGAGTTCCTCGCGGCTGAGGTGCGTGTCTTCGAGCGTGTCGTGCAGGATCGCCGCGATGATCGTCTCGGCATCGAGGCCAAGCTCCGCGAGCACCTGCGCCACCGCGACCGGGTGGGTGATGTACGGCTCACCGGATTTGCGTGTCTGCCCGTCGTGCGCCAGCGCGCCAACCAGGAAGGCGCGGCGGATGCGCATGACCTGCTCTTTCGGCAGGTACGCGCCCACGCGATCTTCCAGCGCCTGCACATAGGCCGGCACCGGGGTGTCGTCGGAGACGTCGGTCAGTTTTTTGGCGGGGATGACTTCCATGGGAATGCCTCGCGCCCTGGTTCAGGCGACCTGGCCTCCCGCGCGCGGCTGCGAGAGCCGCGCTTCAACAACGTGCGCAGTGAACGGATGAACGCAGGGTCGACAGGGACCCGGCGTCATCAGTCATCTCCACCCTTCGAGAGGTCGTCGTCCACTTCCGTGGCGGCCCACTCGAGGGCTTCGCGCTCGGCACGCTCGCGAGCGGCCTTGTCGATTTCGTCGATCATCTGCTCATTGACGCGGCGATCGGCGATCTCGCGGAGGGCGAGCACGGTCGGCTTGTCGTTGTTCGGATCGAGCGTGGGCTCGGCGCCCTTGGAGAGCTGGCGAGCGCGCTTGGTCGCCATGAGCACGAGCTCAAAGCGGTTGTCGACTACCTCGAGGCAGTCTTCGACAGTAATACGGGCCATTTCAAATCCTTGACAACAAAGACACTTATGACCGTGCAGTTTAGCGGCCCAGCCCGTTGGCTGTCCATCAGGGGGAGGGGTATCATGTCGGGTTCTGGCCAGGAAGGACGGGCGTTAGTGCAAATAATAAAACCAAGCGGTACACTAAAGTATCGCCCCACCCCCAGAGTCACCCCGATGGACCCCAAGATCAACTTCAAGCGGCTGGCCCGCCTCGCGTTCGGCCTGGTGGCCATGACGCTCCTGGCGGCCTGCCATGTGGCCCCGCCGCGTACGGATGACCCGAACGAGAACCTGAACCGCAAGGTTTACGCGTTCAACGACAAGCTCGACAAGGCGGTCATCCGCCCGGTCGCGGTCGGTTACCGTAATGTGACCACCCCGGGCGTCCGCACGGCGGTGAGTGATTTCTATACGAATATCCGCCTGCCGATCACCATCGGTAACCAGCTGCTCCAGGGCCGTCCGGGCCAGGCGGCGGTGACCACGGGCCGGTTCATCGTGAACCTGGGCATCGGCTTCCTGGGCTTCAAGGATCCGGCGAGCATGCTGGGCATGCCGCTGTATGACAGCGACTTCGGCGTGACCCTGGCCCGTTGGGGCGTGCCCGAGGGCGAGTACCTGGTGCTCCCCTTCGTCGGCCCGACGACGGTCCGCGACGTCTGGCGCCTGCCGGTGGATAGCTACTTCTTCGATCCGCTGAGCTATCTGTCGCGCAACCACCATTTCCACGATGGCCAGTACTACGTGCCGTCGGTGCTGTACCTCGTGACCCTGCGCGCCCGTGCGATCGATGCGGAGAGCTTCCTGGCGTCGGCGTACGACCCGTACGTGTTCATGCGTGATGCGTACCGCCAGCGACGCCTGTACCAGATCTACGACGGCAACCCGCCGGCGGATGTGATCGAGCAGATGCAGGGCCTGAACGACACCAAGGATTTCGACCCGGATGAGCTGCTGAAAGAACAGCACACGTGGGAGAAGCAGAACGGGCAGAACCCGGACTGATAATTCAAGAAGGCCGCCTCCGGGCGGCCTTTTTTTGGTTAGTCGTTTGCTTACGCAATCCCCGGTCGTCCCGGTTGACCTGGTCCCAGGAACGAACGGCGAGCTCCTAAGCGCGAAAAAAAACCGCGAACCATGAGCGTTGAGCCCTCGTGCCGATTGCCGAGCATTTACCATCGGCGCCGGCGTCCTCGGAAAACCCGCTCGATGCGGCTACGACCCGTACCAGGGTATCTGGCGCCAGACGACGCCGGAAGTCGAACTCGGAGGATTCCATACTCATGCGTTGTAAGATCATTTTTGGCGCTTGCCTACTTGCTATGAACCTTTCCGTCTCGGCTTCGACGACTGACGAACACCCCGTCAGTGTGCTGTTCATTGGGAACAGCCTGACCTACTACAACGCGATGCCAGCGACTTTCGCACGGATGGTTGAAAGCACGCAGCCGGGCATGCGCCTTTACGTCCGTTCCGTGGCCAGTGATGGCGCGATGCTCGAGGACCACTGGAAGCTTGACTGGACGCGCACGCGACTGGCCGAACGCCATTGGGATTTTGTCGTGTTGCAGGACCAGGGGGCGTTATCGCGCTGGGTGGAAGACGGCAAGTCGCACCAGGCTCCGCCTGCATCCCTTGATGCCTATGTCGACAAATTCGCCCGACTGGCCCGCGACGCTGGCTCGACGGTCGTACTGTACGAAACCGCTCCCACGGGTGCCGATCGCATGCCCTACATTGCCTGGGCGTACACCCAGGCTGCCAATCGTGAACGTGCGATCCTGGCGCCGGCAGGTAGCGTGCTGTATGCGTTGGATGACGACGCGAGGAAAATCATGCTTCCCAAGGGCGGCGGAGGACATCCTTCACCGCGAGGCTCTTGCGTCATCGCCGCGACCCTTGCCTCGGCCATGTTTCGGGCTCCTTCTCAACCCATGCTCGACTCCTGCGCCTCTGGGGACGAGGCGGTCCGCGCCGCGGGCCCATTGATCGACCGTCAACTTGTGAGCATGGGGCAGCCCGGTGGCTACCATGTGCCGGCGGCGCCGCACTTTGATCCACCTCCGTCAGTCACCCCCGGGCAACCGGTGGGGGTGAGCGACACGGCGGGCAGGTGGTACGCGAGGGAGAGCGGTCTCCCCATGAGCTTTGGTGTGCGCCTTTCATTTGGAAAGGCAACCGTTGAGCCAGAGGTGGCGATCGACAACTACGGCGTAAACACCCGGCAAGGCATGCGGATCGATAGCGTGGACCGTGCTCACGGACTGATACGTATCGACTCGCATGGTGATGGGCGTACGTATCGATACACCCTCGCCCGGCACGGCAATACGCTGTCCGGCTACCTTGCCGCATATGTGAACGGGGGAACCACGTATACGCCGGTCTCATTCGTCCACAGGGATGCCGCAGACGGCCACTTCACGCGCCTTGATGACCTGCAAGGTACGTTTGATCGCGAGCGCAAGGAACTAGGCCTCGACGCAGCCTTACTCGGACGCTACAAGGCGCTCAATGCCTGGCTGGGCACTGAGGAGGTGAAACGCGTTGCATGGGCGGATCCAGCGTCGGACGCCTGGTATGCGCTCCTCACCGGCCAGAACTACGCTGATCTCGGCAACGATACCCTGGCCCTCGAGTACTACACGTTCGCGGTGCGGCACTTCCCAAAAAGCTATGACGCATATGGCGCGCGCGGCCAACTATTGGAACGCATGGGGCGTTTTGGTGAGGCTCTCCCGGACCTGACGCGAGCTGCCGCCATGCTTGCCGCGGATCACCGCAGTGACGGCGAGACGGAATACTCGTGGCGGCGCGATCGCGTTCGACAGTCGCTGATGCCGCGCCAGAAGGACTCACCCGTAGCTACGCAATAAGCGCAATGAACGGCGAAGCTACAGCAACGTGCTGTCGCCGGACACGCGGGCCAAGGCTTCAAGGCCCTTCGGTACGGTGGTTGTGGGAGCGCGCTTGCGCGCGATCACCTACAGAGCGGCGAAGCCGTATCGATCAGCGAGCCGCAGCGATCGCGGTCACCGGCAGTTGCGGGCCACTGGTCGTCACCATCGCGCCCATCGTCAACACGCTCAGCAGCACGGCGGCGGCGAAGAAGGTCTTCAGCAGGAAGGTTTCGGCTTTCATGGCAGGTCTCCGTGAGTAGGAAGGTGAGCCCGAGGGCCCTTGCCATGAAGATTGCATCCACCGTGCCAACGTCGAATTTGCCTCGCAAACCGCGCTCTGAAGCCATTTCCTCCTGATTTTGAGATGCGCGCTTTGCTGTCCGCGGACGAAGCCGTGTCCGGCCAGGCGTGTCCGCCCACCGGATCCGAAGCGAAATCCGGCTCTCCCACCATGAACCTCAGTGCGTCCGGGAGGCCTTGGGGCCCACCCTCGAGGCGAGTTACGCACCAGAGAGCGGCCGTAGGCCAATAGGTACATTTGCGCCGGAGGCGCACTCCGGTACGAACGCGGAGGACCTGTCTGAGCAGCGAGGGTGGGCCCCAAGGCCTCTTTCCAGAGACGTCCGAGCGCGAGGCGGCGCTAGCCGCTAAGAACACGCATTCGCGCCAGCGAATGAACCGATTGCGTAGCGCGAGGCCGGAGGCGAGCCCGTCCGGAAGACACAAAA
>NZ_JBQCFT010000210.1:0-7395 GCF_051958795.1 Luteibacter sp.
CGCGCTCCCACAGGGGGAGGGCGGGACGGGCTCAGTGCAGGCCGAAGTCCACCCGGGTGGTCTTCCCGCCGTCGTCGATGCCCTTTGGATCGAGCTTGGGCGCCACGACGAACACGCGCTTGTCGTCCACCTTGCCCTGCAGCCACTGCCGCACGGCGTTGGCCCGCCGCTCGGCCAGGTGGCGCAGCGCATCGGCGTCGACCGGTATGTTGGTCTCCATCAGCGTGCGCATTTCCTCGGGTGGCTGCGACTTCGTCAGGCCGATGATGTTCTTCGGCTTGGGAAAGTCGGCATGCCGGTAGGCGCGTTCGAGGTATTTATCCTGCTGCTCCTGGGTCGGCGGCGTCGTATCGTCGCCCTTGTCGTTCACCTGCTCCTGGTGGACCAGGTCGTCCACCATCACCTTGCGGAGGCCGCTTTCGTCCTTGCTGGTATCGATCCGTCCGACGATATCCAGGCTGATCGAGGGCTTGTTGTTGAGCACCTTCACCAGCTCGGCAAGTTTGGTGTCCGCCGCGGGATCGAGTACGGCTGAGCCCGGGGCGAACTCCAGGTAACCCAAGTCTTCGCGACCGCCGCCTGCCGAAGCCAGCAGGCGGAACGGCGAGGTCACGGCCTTGACGATGAGATTGCCGATCGCACGCCAGACCAGGCCGCCGACGCTGAAATGCGGATCGTCGAGCGAGCCGGAGACCGGCACATGGACGTCGATCCGGCCTTCGCTGTCTTTCAGCAGCGCGACGGCCAGCTTCACCGGAAGATGGCTGATGCCCGGGCCTTCGATGCGGTCGCCGAAGGTGAGCTGGTCGATGAAGATGTGGTTATCCGCACTCAGCTTGCGCTGGTCCAGCGTGTAGTGGACATCGACGTTCAGGCGGCCGCGGGTGATGGGATAGCCCGCGTACTTGCCGGAGTAGGGCGACAGGTTCGTGAGCTGGATGCCCTCGGCCTTGGCGGTGATGTCGAGGAACGCGACGGGCGCCAGCGGATTGATCGTGCCGTCGATGTTGACCGGCGCGTTGCCGTCGAGCTGGCCCTGCAGGGTGAGCGGTGCCGGTGGCGCGCCGCCGGCCGTACCGAACGCACCGATCTTGCCCGTGAGGTCCATCACATCGGCCGTGTAATTCGGCTTGATGAAGTTATCGGTGTAGTTGAGCCGGCCCTTGGTCAGGGTGATCTGGCCGATGCGGATGTCGGCGTCGGGACCCGCCGCGGCGGGCACGGGCACCGGTTCGTCGGCTTTCTTCGGCGCGGGGTTCGCCTGCGCCTGGGTGACCGAGACGGCACCCGGGGCTTCCGGGTTGGCGACGACATCCTGCAGGTTCAGGCGGCCGGTCGCGTTGATGATCACGCGGGCATAAAAGTCATCGAGGGCGAGGCCGCCGATCGCGATCTTCGGCACGCCTTCGCCCATGGCCACGGCCATGTTCGTGGCACTCAACGCGTTCCAGCGCAGGAAGTCGTCGTTGGTCAGCTTGTCCTGTACGCGGACGCGTCCCAGCGTGGCCTTGCCACGGTAGCCCACGCGCGGCGTGTCCTTGCCGCGATCGGTGTAGCGCGCGTCGCCCTCCAGGCTGAGGAGGCCGCTGGCCACGGTCACGTTCAACGGCACGGTCACGAGCGCCTGCAGCGGCGCCACGTCGATCCGCGTGGCCTGCACCTTCAGTTCCGCATCGAGCGGTTCGGGTTTGAACGTTCCGGAGACCGCGAACGTGCCTTCTCCCAGTCCACCTTTCAGATCCAGGCTGATCGGCTTGCGCAAATCATCGGAAAGGCCGTCGATGCTGAAGGCGCTGGCGGTGAGGTTGATACCCCTGCGCTTCCCGGGCGCCTTCGCGTCGCGCAAGGTGACCTTGCCATCGCTCAGGCCGAGGTGGGCGACGCTCCACTGCCAGCCCTTGCCCGCGGGATGTGCGGCGCTGGCATTCGCGGGGAGCACGCTGGTTAGATCCAGGTTCCCGTTGGCGAGCCGCTTCATGTCGAGGACGAGACCGTCCAGAAGCACGCTATCGATGCGCGCTTCGCTGGTCGCCATGTCGACCGAGGCGATGGTCGCGCTAAGCGATGTCCACGTGACGGGGGATGCCCTTCCACCGTGTGGCACGAGGTTGAACCCGTCCAGGTGCGCCTTCGCCTGCTCGAGCCGAAGAGTCGCGGCATCATGCCAGTCGGCTTTCAGCGTGCCGTTGGCGGTAAGCGACCCGCCGGTGACATCGGCGGCCAGCAGCGGCGGGGTCAGCGGCATCAGCGGTGCGAGCGAGACGTCCTTGATCGATACCTTGCCGGCGTACCGGCTGGCCGCAAGCTCGAACTGGCCCTGCGTGGCGAGCGAGCCGCCAGCCATGTTGGCTGACACATCCAGCGCGGCGGCGGGGGCCTTGACGGTGCTGAGGCCCTTGAGCGTGCCGGCGAGGTGTTCCAGCACCAGTCGCGCGGGAGCCGGCGCGGCAAGGTCGGCATACTGGACGCGGGTGTTTTCCAGCGTGAGTAGCCCGATGCGCACATCCATGGGCGGTGCAGTCGGGTCGGGCTTGCTATCGCCGCCGGTCAGGGCATCGAAGTTGCTCTTTCCGCCGGGCAGGCGGGCGTAGCGCAGGGCGCCATCCTTGATCGTGATCTCGCTCAGCCGGTAGCGCGACGACATGGGGTCGAGTACGCCCAGGTCGGCGTCGGCGTGGCCGATCGCAAGCAGGTCGCCACCGTCCTTGCCGGTGACCTTCAGGGCGTCCAGCGTGAGGCGCCCCTTGATGCGGATGGTCGGCGCCTTCTCGCCCATGATGAAGCTCACGCCCAGCAGGCCGGACAGCTTGCCGCCCGGCACGGCGACCGGCAGGGGCGCAGGTATGAAGCCGACGTAGCGGGGCAGGTCGAGCTGGTCGAAGTGGAACGTGACCGTCGATTCGCGGCTGGTGGCGAACGGCTTGGTCTGGCCCTGCACCCTGAGCGGGCTGCCATCGATAGTCATCGCGAGCAACGGCTGCACGAAAATATCGGTATCGGCCGGCAGGTTCGCGATGAACGGGATGCCCAGCTCGAGGTGGTCCACGTGGTGGGTGGCATCGAGCACGCGGTCGTCGAAATCGACCTGGCCATCATGGATGGCGATATTGGTCAGGGCGAAGCGCGCCGGGCTACTGTCCTTGTCGGCCGGCTGGCTGGCGAAACGCTGGATGATGTCGGTGAAATTGAACTGCTGTGGCGCGCTGCGCTGCAGGTGGACGCGCGGGCTGTCGATGCGCAGCTCGTCGAGGATGGGCGCGGCATGAAACAGCGAGGCCCAGGATGCATTGGCCGTCACCCGGCCGATATCGAGAAAAGCCGTCTTTCCGTCCGCTTCGGCGATGTGCAGCTGGTCGAGGGTGAGGCGCAGCGTGAACGGATTCAGGCTCACGTGCCCGACCGTGACCTCTCGGCCCAGCGCGTTGCTAGCGCGGGTGGCGATCTGCGAACGGATAAGGGAGGGTGCGGCGAGAAAGCCGAGCAGGGCGAAGAGGATAAGGGCGATGACCAGCCCGAGCCCGATGCGCCGGGCGCGGCGTGACCGGTAAGTCGCCAGCGCGCGATCCCGCGCGCTTTGCCAGGGCAGGTCCCGCCAGCCTTTACGAGTGTCCATACCATCCACCCCTTCGAACGCGTTACCCCCGGGGCGGAAGTGTACTCGTTGTGAAGGGCATGGATTCGGTAGGAGCCCACCCTGTGGGCGACATCTTTCGCCTCACTGCGCAGGCCCTGTGGCGTTACCGCGAACGGCGTCGCCCACAGGGTGGGCTCCTACGGCAGGCTCAGGTCCAGCTGCAGACGACCTTGCCGCAGACGCCGGCGTCCATCAGGTCGAAGCCCTTCTGGAAGTCGTCGATCGCGATCTGGTGGGTGAGCACTTTCTGCAGCGGGAAGCCGGTGAGCACCATCTGGGTCATCTTGTACCAGGTCTCGTACATCTTCCGGCCGTAGATGCCCTGCAGGGTCAGGCCCTTGAAGATCACCTTGTCCCAGTCGATGCCGGCGCCGCGCGGCATGATGCCGAGCATGGCCACCTTGCCGCCGTGGTACATGCACTCGAGCATGTCGTTGAAGGCGCGCGGGTTGCCGCTCATCTCCAGGCCCACGTCGAAGCCTTCGATGTGCAGGTCCTTCACCACATCCTTCAGCGACTGGTTCGCCACGTTGACCACGCGGGTGGCGCCCATGTCGGCGGCCAGCTTGAGGCGATAGTCGTTGACGTCGGTGACCACCACGTTGCGCGCGCCGATGTGCTTGGCGATACCCGCGGCGATGATGCCGATCGGGCCGGCGCCGGTGATCAGCACGTCCTCACCGATCAGGTCGAACTCCAGCGCGCAGTGCGCGGCGTTGCCGTACGGGTCGAAGAATGCAGCCAGTTCCGACGGGATCTGGTCCGGGATCGGCCACAGGTTCGAGGCCGGCATGGTCATGTATTCGGCAAAGGCGCCGTTGCGGTTCACGCCAATGCCGATGGTGTTCGGGCAGAGGTGCTGGCGGCCGGCGCGGCAATTGCGGCAATGGCCGCAGACGATATGGCCCTCGGCGGAGACGCGGTCGCCCACCTTGTAGCCCGTGACGCCCGGGCCGATCTCGGCGATGCGGCCGACGAATTCGTGGCCGATGGTGAGGCCGGGCTTGATCGTGCGCTGGGACCACTCGTCCCACTTGTAGATGTGCAGGTCGGTGCCGCAGATCGCCGTCTTCTCAATCTTGATCAGCACTTCGTTCGGGCCCGGGGTCGGGACCGGCACTTCTTCCATCCAGATGCCCTGTTCGGGGTTGCGCTTAACAAGCGCCTTCATCGTCTGCTGCATGAGCTTTCAGGTTTCCGTGGGGACAGGCCGCGGGGTGGGCCAAACCACCATTATAAGCCGCGGCAGGTACGTTGGCTTGTGCGCCGCGGCATTGCCAGTGGCCCGGCCGGGCCTCTAGGGTGGGGCAGCTTTGGAAACCTCAGGGGCAAGTGAGACGATGCGAATCCGGACCGTAATGCTGGGAGCCGCCATGGCTTTGGCGCTGGAAGCGAAGGCGGACGAGGGCATGTGGATGCCCTCCCAGCTGCCTTCGATTGCGAAAAACCTCAATGCCGCGGGCTTCCGCGGGAACGCCGCAGACCTGGCCGACCTGACCAAGGCGCCCCTGAACGCCGTTGTCCGCGTCGGCGGCGGCACCGGCTCGTTCGTCTCGGCGGACGGCCTGCTGGTCACCAACCACCACGTGGCTTTCGGCGTCATCCAGTACAACTCCCGGCCGGACCGCGACCTGATCACCAACGGATACGTGGCGCCGGACCGTGCTGGCGAGCTGCCGGCCAACCCGGACTACCGGGCACGGGTCACCGTCGGGTTCGACAAGGTCACCGAGCGGATCCTCGCCGGCGCGAAGGGCAAGACGGGCAGGGCGTACTACGACGCGGTCGATGCCGCTTCCAAGGCGCTGGTGGCCGAGTGCGAGAAGGAAGCCGGGGTGAAGTGCAGCGTGGCCACGATGTTCTACGGCCGCGACTTCTACCTGGTGAAGCAGCTTGAGCTGCGCGACCTTCGCCTCGTCTACGCACCGCCGCGCGCGATCGGCAACTACGGCGACGAGACCGACAACTTCATGTGGCCGCGCCATGCGGGCGACTTCACCGTTCTGCGCGCTTATGTGGGCCCGGACGGCAAGCCCGCTGACTACTCGCCCGACAACAAGCCCTACCACCCGCCGTCGCACCTGCAGATCGCGACGGAAGGCGTGGCCGAGGGCGACTTCGTGATGCTGGCGGGCTACCCGGGCATTACCTACCGCCACCGCACCGCCGCCGAGTTCGCCGACCAGGTGGAGTGGCGGCTGCCTACTTCCGTGGCCGTGCTCAAGGGCCTGCAGGACGTGATCGAGGAACAGGGCAAGGCTGACAAGGACGCCGCTATCCACTACGCCTCGCAGCTGCAATCGCTGAAGAACGGCATCAAGCGGTTCAGTGGCGAGCTGGAAGGGCTGGAGCGTAGCGACGCCGTCGCCACGCGCCGTGACGATGAGGCCGCCATGCTTGCCTGGCTGGCGACCCAGCCGGATGCGAAATCGCTTAAGCCGCAGATCGACCAGGTCATGGCGTTGATCGCGCAGGGCAAGGATGTACGCGAGCGCGACCTGTTGATCGGGCTGCTGTCCTCGCAGACCCAGCTCATGCGCGGCGCGCTGAACGTGGATCGCCTCGCCGTAGAGCGCCCGAAGGCCGATGCCGAGCGTGAATCCGGCTATCAGAAGCGCGACGAAGAGCTGATCCAGAGCCAGCTGAAGCAGATCCAGCGGCGCTACGATCCGAAAGTGGAGAAGGCGCTCATCACCTCGCTGCTGACCCGCTACCAGAAGCTTCCGGCCGCACAGCATGTGGCAGAGGTCGACAAGGTGTTCGGCACCACGCCAGCCGCCCTGGCGAAGTCCCTGGATGCGATCTACGGCGCCACGAAGTTCGGTGACGAAGCCGAGCGCAATCGCCTGTTCGCCGCATCGCCCACTGATATCGAAAAGAGCAGCGATGCATTGATGGTGGCGGCCCGCGCCCTGCGTCCGGCGCTGCTGCGCATCGAGGATGAGAAGAAGGGCCGTGATGGCGACCTCCTGCGCTTGCGCCCGGCTTACATGCAGGCGCTGATCGGTTACCGCGAGAAGCAGGGCAAGGCCGTCTACCCGGACGCGAACTCCACGCTGCGCGTGAGCTACGGCAAGGTCACGCCGCTGGTCGCCCGCGATGCGGTGACGTACGCACCGCTCACCACGGTGCAGGGCATCGTCGAAAAGAACACCGGGAAGGTGCCGTTCGATGCGCCGAAGCCGTTGCTCGATGCGATCAGCAAGGGCGACTTCACCGGCTACGCCGATCCGAAGACTGGTGCCATGCCGGTGGACTTCCTCTCCAACCTGGATACCACGGGCGGCAACTCCGGCTCGCCGGTGTTGAACGCGAAGGGTGAGCTGGTCGGCCTGAACTTCGACAGCAACTGGGAAGCGGTGAGCGCGAGCTGGATGTACGACCCGCGCTACAAACGCGCCATCCACGTGGACATGCGCTACATGCGCTGGCTGATGGACAAGGTGTATCCGTCGCCGGCGTTGCTGAAGGAGCTGGGCGTGCCCGCGCGCTGATCGGTATGGCGTAGCGCCCTGAATAAAAGGCCGCCCACAGGGCGGCCTTTTTCATGGGTCTTCGCGGAAGTCCGGGGATGAGCACTACGTCCCGCTTTTGAATCGGTTCATTCGCTGGCGCGAATGCATGTTTTGAGCGGCTGACGCCGCCTCGCCTTCGTAGGTTGAGGAAGCTGCGGGTGGGCAGGCCCTTGGGGCCGCCAGGCGCGGACCTTCGGACCGGGCCGTAGCGCCGCTCTCGCGAAAATCGACAGGTTACGCGGCCCT
>NZ_JBQCFT010000211.1:0-7048 GCF_051958795.1 Luteibacter sp.
ATCAAGTATTCGATCCTGCCGCAGGCGCTCGAGCGCAGTGAGCTGGTCGGCGGTAATGCGCTGGTCGAGACGGGTACGCAGCTCGCCATGCTCATCGGCATGATCGTGGGCAACTCGCTCATGCTCATCGCCGGCTATGGCACCACGGCGGCATCGGCCGCGACCCTGGTCATCGCCGCGGCCGGCTACCTCACCTGCCGGGCGATCCCCGCCGCGCCGGCGACCGCGCCGGATCTCCGCTTCAACTGGAACCCTCTGTCCGAAACCTGGCGGGTACTCAAGCTGACCCATGAGGATCGCGCCGTGTTCAACGCGGTGCTCGGCATCTCGTGGTTCTGGTTCTTCGGCACGGTGATGATCGCCCAGCTGCCGAACTACACGCGGCACGTGCTCGGCGGCGAGGGCTCGGTGAATACGCTTGTGCTCACCCTGTTCTCACTGGGCACGGGCATCGGTTCGCTCCTGTGCGAGAAGCTATCGCGCAAGCGCGTCGAGATCGGCCTGGTGCCCATGGGTGCCTTCGGCCTGACCGTTTTCGCCATCGACCTGTACTTCGCGCGGCCGTCCGTGGCGCCGGGTGCCGCGCTGACCTGGAGTGCGTTCCTCTCGGTCCCCGGCGCATGGCGTGCCGCGCTGGACCTTACGCTGATCGGCGCGTTCGCTGGCTTCTACGTCGTGCCGCTCTTCGCGTTCGTGCAGAGCCGCGCACCGCGCGATCGCCTCTCGCGCATCATTGCGGGCAACAACATCGTCAACGCGTTGCTGATCTGCCTGGCGTCGGGCTTCGGCATCGGCCTCACCGCGATGGGCCTGGAGACGCCGACGATTTTCCTGATCACCGGCGTGATCAACATCGCCGTGGCGGTTTACATCTTCACGCTGGTACCCGAGTTCATGATGCGTTTCATGACCTGGGTGGTGGTGAATACGCTGTACCGCGTGCGCGTGGATGGATTGAAGAACGTGCCTGACGAAGGCGCCGCGGTGGTCGTGTGCAACCACGTGAGCTTCATGGATCCGCTCATCCTGATGGCCTGCGTCCGCCGGCCCATGCGCTTCGTCATGTACTACAAGATCTTCAACATCCCGGTGCTGAACTTCATTTTCCGCACGGCCAAGGCCATTCCCATCGCGGGGCGCAATGAAGACGCGGCGCTGATGGAGAAGGCATTCGAGCAGATCGACGAAGCGCTCGCGGCGGGCGAGGTGGTCTGCATCTTCCCCGAGGGTGGCCTGACCCGCGATGGCGCGATCAGCACGTTCCGGCCCGGTGTCGATCGCATCCTCGCGCGTCGGCCGGTACCGGTGGTGCCGCTGGCGCTGCGCGGCATGTGGGGCAGCATCTTCAGTCGCCGCGATGGCGCGCTGCGCCGCGCGCGGTTGCCGCGCCGGTTCTGGTCACGGATCGAACTGGTCGGTGGCGCACCGTTCCCCGCGGGCACCGCCCAGGCGGCGGTGTTGGAGGCGCGGGTCAGTGAGCTGCGCGGCAATAAGGCCTGACGCTACGCGTCAGGCGAACCACGCCGCCAGCACGATCACCGCAACCACGGTAAGCCACACGACAAGCACGCGACGGATCACGCGGCGCGCATCTTCCAGCTCGGCGATGGGATCGCTGACGTCCTGCGCATAGCCGTCGCCCGCCTCCACGTCGGCATCGACGCCGGCACGCGCCACGGCACCCAGGAAATCGGGATCGAGCCGCGAACGCGGGCTGCCGGACTGATGGTGCCAATGCCTCCAGGCGCCCATGACGGCATCGAAATCCGAGACCAGGGCCATCGCGAACACCATGAGGTGCGCGGGAATCCAGTCAAGGGCGTCGGCAAGACGCTGGGCGGCGCTGCGGGCATCCGCGTCGAGCGCGAGCGAAGCGTCGCGGCCCAGGTTTTGCGCCAGGCGATAGCCCAGTGCGCCGGCCGGGCCCAGGAGGAAGAACCACAACAGCACGCCGAAGCGCCGGCGCAACGCGGCGAAGAACGTAGCTTCGACCAGTGCGGGCGCGAACCACGGCAAGGGATCGGCGCCGGATTGCAGGGCAGCCACCGCCTCATCGCGGCGTAGCGTGTCGGTCGCGCGGGTGATGGCATCGATGTCGCTCTCGATTTCACGCGGGCCGAGGCAGTACACCAGCACGACAACCGCAAAAAGCAGCCACGCGACATCGAAGAAGGGCAGGGCGCGGAGGATCCCGGCGATGATGGCGCAGGCGACCACCGGGACGAGCAGGATGATGGCGACGCGGCCCGCGCCGGAGGTATCGCCCAGCCGGCTGACCCAGCTCCGGAACCAGCGCTCGTCGCGCCAGCGCGCCAGTTGCGGCACGCTCCAGGCAATGACGAGGGCGATGAGGACAGCGAGCAGTCGTAAGGCCATGGGATGCGCGTTCAACGGGACTTGGCCCGATTGTAGGCGAAGCCCTAGCGCTTGGGCGCGCTCGCGATCAGTTCGGCCAGGCTGACGCCACGCAGCGCGAGCCAGTGCTCGATGAGCCGGTACGACACCGAGAGCGGCGGTGGCACGCCGAGCGCGCCTGAGGCCATCCCCTGGACGATATCGTCCACCGTGAACCAGCGGGCGTCCTCGAGCTCGTCATCGCGCAGGCGGATGTCGCGGGATTTCGCCACCGCGGTGAAGCCAACCATCAGTGAAGCCGGGAGGGGCCAGGGCTGCGACGAGTGGTACGTGGCATGCAGTACCTCGACGCCCGATTCCTCGCGGACTTCACGCTTCACAGCATCCTCGAGCGATTCGCCGGGCTCGATGAAGCCGGCCAGGGTCGAATAGCGGCCTTGTGGCCAGCCGCGCTGGCGGCCGAGCAGGCAGGCGTCGCCGTGCTCCACGATCACGATGATCGCGGCGTCGGTGCGCGGGAAATGCAGGTGTGCTCCATCCGGGTTGGTGCATTGCACGCGGTGCCCGGCGGCGACAACCACCGTGGGCGCGCCGCACAGCGTGCAGAAGCGGGTCTGGCGCTGCCAGTGGGTCACGCCCTTGGCGAACGCGAACAAGCCCGCCTCGAAGGCATCGAACAGCAGGCCGGCGTCACGCAGCGACATGCGCCGCGCACCGGTCATGCCTTCGAACAGCGCGGCGTGGGCCTCATCGAGCACCACCGTGAACCACGCGCGCCCATCAGCGAGGCCAAGCAGCGTGGAGGGCACATCGCCAAAGCGCTCGTTGCGCATCGCCGGCAGCATCCAGTGCGGCGCGTCGGCGTCGGGGGTGACGAAGGCCTGGCCTTCGGTATCGAGCACGAGGAAGCGCGTGCTGGCGGCCTGCTCGGTTTCCTCGACCCAGAGACGGTCGTCGCGGCGTTCCGCCATGCGATCGATCGCGATGCCGGCGAAGACATTTTCCCTGGCGCGGCTGGCGGCGGCCTGGTCGCGTTCCTGCCCGGCGCTCACTCAGCCGGGCCGGTCAGGCGCTGAACGACGAGCCGCAACCGCAGGTCGTCTTCGCGTTGGGATTGCGGATGACGAACTGCGAACCGCTGAACGATTCCGCGTAGTCGATTTCCGCGCCGGTCAGGTACTGCAGCGACAGCGGATCGACCACGAGCGTGACGCCCTCGCGCGATACGGCAAGGTCATCCTCGGCCTGGTCTTCATCGAAGGTGAAGCCGTACTGGAACCCCGAGCAACCGCCGCCACTGATGTACACGCGCAGCTTGAGGCTGGGGTTACCTTCCTCTTCGATCAGCTCGTGCACCTTGCGCGCGGCCGCCTCGGTGAAAACCAGGGGCGCGCCAGCCGACCGGTAATCCGGCGCGCCGGTCGGGGCCATGGGGAATGGGTTATTCATGCCCACCATAATGGCGCCGTTCGCCCGCAGGTCAAGCCTTCAGGTGAGGGCCGGTGCGGCATCGATGGCCTGCTAGGCCAGCTGGCGAACCGAGACCGGGGCGCGGTGGATCATCTTGCCGTTCACCTGGGCGCCAGCGGCCATTTCCAGCACCTGGTAATGCACATCGCCCTCGACCCGGGCCAGCGATGCCAGTTCAAGCCGCTCTGCGACGTCGATGTCGCCGGTGACGCCGCCGTTGATCACCGCGTGGGGCACCTCGATGCGGCCCGTCACATGGCCAGTCTCACTGACCGTGAGCACGCCGTCGCTGCCGGGGTCGGCGTGGATCGAGCCTTCGACCGTGCCATCGAGGTGGAGCGCGCCGGAGAAGTGGACGTCCCCACGGACCGTCACGCCGCGTGCGATCAGGCTGGTGGTGGCGCCGGACGCGGTTGGCGTGTGCTTACGGTTGCTGCTGAACATCGGTGACCTCATCGGTACGGGTGGCGTCGGCCCAGGCGATCGCCGAAGTGGTGGTATCGCCGGCATCGGCGCCGGCGGTGAAGCGCAGGCGCGTGGGTTTGAACCCCGCGGGCACGGTAAAGCTGGCCTGGACCTGCTGGAAGTATTTGAAGGAAAAAGGAATGCCGGTGGACGCCGCGGACTGGCCAAGGGCTGCGCCCTCGAGGGTGCTGACCTTGTTTCCCTGGATCCCTTCGACGGCGACCTTCAGGTTGCCCTTCACCAGCTCGCCGCGGCGCGCGTTTTGGGTCAGGGTCACCACCATGTTCCAGGCGTTCGGCATGCCGGGGACCCCGGAGACCCGGGCACCCTGGATCTTGAGGCCATCGCGCTGGCCGTTGCCGCCGACGAGCCGCGAGTAGAACGCGAGGTCGGTGCGCAGGCCGCTGATTTCCTCGTCGCGCTCCGCCAGGTTCTTCTTGAGCTCTTTCGTGGCGATATCCGCCACCTGGCCTGCGCGCTGCAGGTTGGCGACCTGCTGGCGCAGCTCTTCGTTATCGGTGCGGAGCTGGCTGACGCTGGCGCGCCCCGGCACTGCGGATGAGCCTCCGGTGCCCGTCATGGCCCACGCAAGGCCGGCCGCCACGACGATGCTGGCCAGCCAGCCGGCGCCCCACAGGAGCTTTGTCCGGCGGTCGCGGGCTGCATCGTGCGTACGCACGACAAAGCGTGGCGGTTGGCGTGGCGCCATGGAGGGTTCCGTGCAAGAAACGTGAAGGGCGATGGTATAGCCCCTGTGTTTCGAAATGGTCAAGGAACCCTGTCAGGTCTTACGAAAAAGGCCGCCTCGCGGCGGCCTCTCGTCGGGTCAGTGCTCCAGGGAGCCGACCTTGCTGAGCATGTAGCGCTCGGGGCCGATATCCGAGATAAGGCTGAACTGGGTTTCCAGCCAGTCGATGTGCTCTTCTTCCTGGCCCAGGATGAACTTGAACAGGTCGCGGCTCACGAAGTCGTGGATACCTTCGCTGTACGCGATGGCTTCGCGCAGGTCCTTCGTGGCGACCATTTCGAGGTCGAGGTCGCCCTGGAGGCATTCGACCACGTTCTCACCGATGCGCAGCTTGCCGAGGTGCTGCAGGTTGGGCAGGCCGTCGAGGAAGAGGATGCGCTCGATGAGCTTGTCCGCGTGCTTCATTTCCTCGATGGATTCCTCGTACTCGTGCTTGGCCAGCTCGTTGTAGCCCCAGTCCTTGAACATCCTGTAATGCAGGAAGTACTGGTTGATAGCGGCCAGCTCGTTGTAGAGCACCTTGTTGAGGAACTCGATGACTTTCGCGTCGCCCTTCATGTGGCGTCTCTCCCTTGAATGCAGGCGCGACTATACGTCGCCGCAAAAGACGATGACGTAACGAGAATGAACACGAATCGCGTCCGCGATTGTAGGAGCCCACCCTGTGGGCGACATCTTTGTGCGGAAACGCAACAGGTCCTGTGGCTCACCCGCGAACGGTGTCGCCCACAGGGTGGGCTCCTACGCCGTAGCAGGCAGGAACGTAAGCACCGCAGGCCTGGCCTCTAGAGCCTCGCGCAGGCACTGCCGCGCCTCGGGCTCACAAGCCCCGCAGCAGTCCGAGCAACCCGTACGAGTCTGGAGCTCGGCAAAGGTATCGACGCCCTCGGCCGCAAGGCGGCGGATGGCGTGGTCGGTGACGGCGTTGCACATGCAGATGTACATGGTGCGAATTCGAACGCGAATGCGAACGATTGTCAACACCACAAATGTGAAGGTCGTTCAGGCACCGGTCCGGACGCGGCCGTTCGCGGGATCCGCATGGCTCCGGCACCTGGTGGGAGCGCGCTTGCGCGCGATGGGCCGCGACCGCCCCGCCTACTGCCCAGCTTCCCTGGCCTGCCGCAAAAGCTCCGCCTGCTGCGGGCAGCTGCCAACCTCCACACTGCAGACGCTCTCCACCATCGGCGCGAACTGGCGCAGGGCCCGCTCATAGACCTGCCGCTTGAAGTTGACCACGTGGTGGGCCGGGTACCAGAAATCCACCCAGCGCCAGAGGTCGAACTCCGGCTTCTCGCAGGCATCGAGCTTGAGGGCTTCCTCACCGCCGGTCAGGCGCAGCAGGAACCAGACCTGCTTCTGGCCGATGCAGGTAGGGCGCTGGTGGTGGCGGACGAAGCGGCTGGGCAGGCGGTAACGCAGCCAGCCGCGGGTCTCGGCCAGCACTTCGACGTGGTGCGCCTTCAGGCCGGTTTCTTCCTCCAGCTCGCGGAACATGGCTTCCAGCGGCGTTTCGTCGCTGCGCATGCCGCCCTGGGGGAACTGCCAGCCGTCACGATTCACCCGACGCGCCCAGAACAGGCGGCCGTCGGCGTTGAGGAGGACGATCCCCACGTTCGGTCGATAGCCATCTGCGTCGATCATTCAGCCTCCGCGAACCTTTCGCGTTACGGTCGATTCAACCACAGCGCGAGAAGTTGCTTCAAGGCGCCTCTTGATCGGCGAGCCAGCCCCGATTAAACTGCCCGGCCTTCGCGGCCAAGCCCGCGGACGACCAGGTTTCACGGCTAGGTAGCTCAGCTGGTCAGAGCGCGGCACTCATAATGCTGAGGTCGGCGGTTCGAGCCCGCCTCTAGCCACCAGGAAAAAGAAAAGCCGCTCCGGTCCCCGGGGCGGCTTTTTTGTTGTTTGTGGTAGGAGCCCCCCCAGTGGGGGGGCAGTGTGGGGGGGGGGGGGGAGGGCCGGGGGGGCTCCCCCCCACGGGGGGGCCCCCACGGGGGGGGGCGCCGG
>NZ_JBQCFT010000212.1:0-3816 GCF_051958795.1 Luteibacter sp.
CCGGGGGGCCGCCGCGCGCCCCGCTCTGCCGGGTGCCCGCCGCTCTTTTGGGGGGGGGGGTGGCCTGCCGGGGCCGCCCCCCCCCCCCCCCCCCCCCCCCCCCCCCCCCCGCTCCCACAAGGGCGGCGGGCGGGGGCCTTCACGCCTTTTTCGCGCTGCGCCTTGCCCCGGGGCGTCCCGTCCCGTAACCTCCCGTTTTTTAAGCGGTCGCGGGGCTACCCCCCGGGCTTCCAAGGGGTACGTCACGATGCTGGATCTGCTGGGCCACGTTCTGTTTGGCCTGTTCGGTTTGGCGATGCTCGTGGGCATCGCGTTCTGCTTCTCCAACAACAAGCGCTCGGTCGACTGGAAGCTGGTCGCCACGGGCATCACCCTGCAGATCGCGTTCGCCGCCATCGTGCTGAAGGTGCCGCTGGGCCGCGACGTGTTCGACGCGATCGCGACTGGCTTCGTGCGCCTGCTGGATTACGTGGAAGTCGGCTCGCGCTTCATCTTCGGTAGCCTGCTCGATACCGATAAGTTCGGCGTCATCTTCGCGGTGAAGGTGCTGCCCACCATCATCTTCTTCGCCTCGCTCACGGGCGTGCTCTACCACCTCGGCGTGATGCAGCAGATCGTGAAGGGCATGGCGTGGGTCATCACCAAGGTGATGCGCGTCTCCGGCGCGGAAACCACCAGCGTCTGCGCCAGCGTGTTCATCGGCCAGACCGAAGCCCCGCTGACGATCAAGCCGTACCTGGAGCGCATGACCCAGGCCGAGCTCATGACCGTCATGATCGGCGGCATGGCGCATATCGCCGGCTCGGTGATGGCCGCCTACGTGGCCATGCTCGGCGGTGACGACCCGGCCTCGCGCATGTTCTACGCCAAGCACCTGCTGACCGCCTCGGTCATGGCCGCCCCGGCCACGATGGTGCTGGCCAAGATCCTCGTGCCCGAAACCCAGGAGCCGCTCACCCGCGGCACCGTCAAGATCGAAGTGGAAAAGACCACGGCCAACGTGATCGACGCCGCGGCGACGGGCGCGGGCGATGGCCTGAAGCTCGCCCTGAACGTCGGCGCCATGCTGCTGGCCTTCATCGCGCTCATCGCGCTGATCAACGGCCCTGTGCAGTGGGTCGGCACGATCGGCGGCGAGCACAGCATCAACGCTTATCTCTCGGCGAACGCCGGCCACCCGGTCACCTTCAGCCTCGAAACGATCTTCGGCTGGGTGCTCGCCCCGGTGGCGTGGCTGATCGGCGTGCCCTGGCACGATGCCACCATGGTCGGCAGCTTCATCGGCGAGAAGGTCGTGATCAACGAGTTCGTCGCCTATGCCGACCTCGCGAAGCACCTGCCGGACCTGATGCCGGAAAGCCGGCTCATCGCGACCTACGCGCTGTGCGGCTTCGCCAACTTCTCGTCGATCGCCATCCAGATCGGCGGTATCGGCGGCCTGGCCCCGAACCGTCGCGCCGACCTGGCCCGCCTGGGCCTGCGCGCGGTGCTGGGCGGCTCCATCGCCACCTTCATGACGGCGACCATCGCCGGCGTGCTGGAACGCTTCTGATCCATGGCCGGCATCCGCCTGCTGGTGGTCGGCGGATATAGCGAGGAAGAGCGCTGGCGCGTGCCGCGCCTTCCCCGCCCCGGCGAACCTGTCCATGCCGAAGGCTTCGAGCGCCGTCCCGGTGGGAAGGCGTTCCACCAGGCTGTCGCCGCCGCGCATGCCGGCGCCGGCGTGGGCCTGATCGCCGCCATCGGCGATGACGTGATCGACCCTTCCGGCCTGCCGCCGCTCGTGGATGCGCGCTGGCAGGTCATTCCCGGCGTGCGTACGGGGCGGACCGGCCTGTTCGACGAGCCGCGCGGGTCATCGCTTGCCGTGCTTTCCTCTGGCGCGAACGATCACCTCGACGCCGCCTTTGTCGCGGCGCAGGGCGATCTGTTCGACGAGGCCACCGTATTGCTGGCCTCGGCGGAAGCGAACATCGATACTGTCGCCGCGGCGCTGGAGTTCGCCGGCGCCAAGCGCTTGTTGCGCATCCTCGATCCGGGCCCGATGCCACCGCGCCTCTCGGTGCGGGAGTTCGCCAGCACGGACGTGCTGCTGCTTGGCCTGCATGAGTTCGCCCACGCGTGCGGGCGCTTCCTCAACATCGATATCACCGCCGCGGCCGTCACGGCGATGAGCGACACGACGATCAACGCCCTCGCCCGCCGCCTCTGCGCGGGCACCGTGGTGATCTCGCTCGACAAGAGCTGCCTGGTCTCGCACGGCGCCGACCGCCACGACGACCACACCGACGTCTACCGCGTACCCGCCTGCGGCCACGGCGATGCCTTCAAGGGCACGCTCGCCGCGCGCCTGACCCAGCCCGGGTGCTTCAGGGATGCATTGCAGGCGGCGTGCGAACGCTCAACCTGACACGGTAGGAGCCCACCCTGTGGGCGACGCCGTTCGCGGAAGAGCAACAGGACCAGATGCGCTGTTGCGAAAGATGTCGCCCCCAGGGTGGGCTCCTACGCGACAGCGTTTGACCTTTATCTCGTAGAGAGTCGCCCAGCGCTTGCCGGTGACGAACAGCCGGTCGGTCTTTTCATCGTAGGCGATGCCGTTGAGCACGGCGTCGGGATCGCCACCGACGTTCTGCTCTTTGACCAGCGGTGAAAGGTCGATCCAGTCGAGCACCTTCCCGGTCTTCGGGTCGATGCGGGCGATGCGGCTGGTCTGCCAGACGTTGGCGTAGATCACGCCCTTCACCCATTCCAGCTCGTTCACCAGCTGCACGGGCACGTCGTCGGCGGTCACGGTGATGCTGCCGGTCTGCTTGAACGTATCCGGATCCAGCACGCGGATCACCGGCGTGCCGTCGCTCATGTAGAGGTGCGTGGCATCGCGCGTCAGCGCCCAGCCTTCGCCCGGGTAGCGGATCGTGCCTTTCAGTTCGAACGAGGCGCGGTCGTAGAGGAACCCGACGCCCTGCTGCCAGGTGAGCTGGAGCAGGTACGGCCCGGCGAAGATGATCCCTTCGCCGAAGTAACCCTGCGGCACGTCGCGTTGCTGGACGATCTTTCCACTCGCCAGGTCTACCTTGCGCACGCCCGCGCCGTCGTACTCGCCGGTGCTTTCGTAGAGGAACCCGTCCTCGTAGAAAAGGCCTTCGGTGAAGGCCTTCGGATCATGCGGATAGCGGTGCACCACGGTGTAGCCGCGGACGGGGGTGGTGTCCTTTGCGCAGGCGGCAAGCGCGGCCAGCGCCACAACGGCAAATGAAGAAAGTCGTCGATATCGCATGATGTCTGGATGTCGTAGGAGCCCACCCTGTGGGCGACGCCTTTCGTACAACCGCCACAGGGTATGCGACGCTTTCGCGAAAGATGTCGCCCACAGCGTGGGCTCCTACCTTGAAGTGAGGGGCCCGAGGGCCCCCACCTTACCGCATCAGCCGTTCTTCTTGAGCCACGCGTCCACCGCCGGGAGGCGCTGGTCGCGGACCATGACGCGGTAGCGGATGCCTGCCACGGCGGTCTCGGCATCGCGGCGCGAGCCTTCGGCGATGTTCTTCGCCGCAAAGGCCTGCACCTTGTCGACCATCTTCAGGTCGAGCGAGCTGGTGGCGAGCGCCGGGTAGTAACGGGCCGCCGAGGTCGAGTCGACGAACGCATCCACCTTGTCCTTGTGCGCGACGGCGAAGTCGAACGGGTTTTCCTGTTGCAGGCGCGAGACACCGCGGATCAGGGCGGCGCTGTTGGTCGCACCCGGCTCATGGGTCAGCGCGCGATCGCGCGCACGCTTCGCCAGCGCCTCATCGCGGGCCGCGGCGAGCAAGG
>NZ_JBQCFT010000213.1:0-7696 GCF_051958795.1 Luteibacter sp.
CCCGGATTGCGATTCCTGCCTGCTTGAACTGACGAAGCCCATTGTGGGAGCGCGTTTGCGCGCAAGCGCGCACCCACAAGGTTCCATCCTGTCTCCGCGTCGGGTTAGGATCGGGGTTTGTCGTACAAATAAGCGGGGAGATGGGGATGGGGATTCGCAAGGCTCTTGGGTTCGCGCTGTTCGGCGCGCTGGCCTCCACCGCGGCATTCGCGGCGCCGCCGCCCGGCCACTCGGGCAACCCGGTTTTCCCGGGCTGGTACGCCGACCCGGAAGCCGCGATCCTCGACGATACCTACTGGATCTACCCGACCACCTCGCTCGCCTACGCGAAGCAGACGGGCTTCGATGCGTTCTCCTCGCCCGACCTGGTGCACTGGACCAAGCACGCCAACGTGCTCGCGATCGGCGACATCCCCTGGGCGAAAAAGGCGCTGTGGGCGCCTTCCGTCGTGAAGAACAACGACAAGTATTATTTCTTCTTCGCCGCCAACGATATCCAGAGCGACAAGGAACTCGGCGGCATCGGCGTTGCCGTGGCGGACAAGCCGGATGGCCCGTTCAAGGACCTGCTGGGCAAGCCGCTGATCGGTGCCTTCCACAACGGCGCCCAGCCCATCGACCAGTTTGCGTTCCATGACGAGGACGGCACCTGGTACATGATCTACGGTGGCTGGAAGCACGCGAACATCGTGAAGCTGAAGCCGGACTTCACCGGCGTCGAGCCCATGGCCGACGGCACCGTGTACAAGGAAATCACCCCGGAGAAGTACGTCGAAGGCCCGCTGATGTTCAAGCGCAACGGCAAGTACTACTTCATGTGGTCGGAGGGCGGCTGGACCGGCCCGGATTACTCGGTGGCCTACGCCATCGGCGATTCGCCGATGGGCCCGTTCAAGCGCATCGGCACCATCCTGAAGACCGACCCGAAGATCGGCACCGGCGCCGGCCACAACTCGGTGTTCCACGTGGCGAAGGACGACAGCTGGTACATCGTCTACCACCGCCACCCGCTCGGCGACACCAACGGCAACGACCGCGAAACCTGCATCGACAAGATGGAATTCGACAAGGACGGGAAGATCCTGCCGGTGAAGATGACGTTTGAGGGCGTGACGCCGAAAACCCTGCGCTGATCCCTGCCTCGTAGGAGCCCACCCTGTGGGCGACATCTTTCGCGATGCGGCTACAGGTCCTGTGGCTTCACCGCGAAAGGCGTCGCTCACAGGGTGAGCTCCTACGGATCGGTCAGCTATCCAGGTCGTCGATGATGCTCACATCCGGGAATGCCTTGCGTACGCACTGCACGTAATCACCTGCCTTCAACGCCGAGAACGCGGTCTGGTAGTTCACCAGCTTGCATCCCGGATCGCTGGTCCAGTTGTTCTCCCAGTAGATGGGAAGCGCCGCGGCGCTGGCCTCGGTGAACTCCTTCATGTTCCGGCAGCCGAGCTTCTCGCTTTCATCGACCGGCACGCCCAGCGTCGCGGCGAAGCCGCGGTAATAGCTGATGCGGTTGGCCGATGCCGCGTGCTCCGGCCCCGTTCCACCGCATTCGACGCCGCCGTTGATCACCATGGTCGTCGCACCGAATCCCGGCACGCGGCCATCCGCGATGTCGGCCGCGTTCGGCTGCCAGGTGCCGTCGATGATGTGCAGCATCGAGGGCTTGGGCGGCTGCGGGTAGACATAGAAGAACGTGGCGCTGCCCAGGTTCAGCCAGGTATCCGCCACGCGCTCCGGTGCATCGAGCAGCACCTTCACGTCGCCGTACATCGCATCCGAGAACGGCCCGTAGTTGAAGTGGTAGGAAAGCTGCTTCGCGCCGCGGCCGAAATAGCTCTTGAACCGGCCATCGGCCCACTTGCCGCACGGCCAGGCCTCGGTCGACCAGCTCGCATGGTCGCATTCGCCGTTGTAGGCGTTGGACTCTTCGGTCATGCCCATCTCGCGCACGTAGAACAGGCCCTGCCGGTACTCGGGTTCGGGGCGCCAGCTCTCGTGGGCGCCGGTCTCCTGCGCGAAGTGGGCGAACATGGTGGCAAGCGTCTTGCGGCACACCGCCTCGGCGACGGCGGCTGACGTCGACCCGCCACACACGGCCGGGAATTTTGCGACGGCTTTCAGAAATCCCTCATAGCTGTATTCGGGAGCCCGGAGCGGAAACAGGTAATCGAACTTCGCCGCGTCGACGATGCTCTCCACCAGACGCACGTTGTTGGGGTTCAGATCGCGGCCAGGCTGCACAGCCTCGACCGAAGCGTTATCGAGCGTGCGGATGGACTCGCGAACCGGATCCATCATGGGAAACGCCGAAGCCAGCGCGGCTTCGTCGGCCAGGAGCTTGCTGAGCAGTACCTCACGAGGTTCGCCCGGGTCACCGCTACCCGGATCGGGCGGAATGGGTTGCTCGCCCTGGCAACCGGTCGGCGTGTCATCGGGTACCCGCTCCCAGGAGGTGTCCCACGGATTAAGGGCCGAAGCCACCTCGTCGGGCGTATGACCGGGCCCCGTCCACCACTTGGCCTTGAAGACGGCCTGCTTCCAGCTGACCACGCAGCCGGCGGGGTAGGCGTGGGCGGGGTTGTAATCGAGGGCTTTTGCGGCAGGCGCGACGGCGAGTGCCAGCAGGGTGATGGCCGGAAAGACGGCCGTGTGGATCGTGCGTTTCATGGAGCCTCCTTGCGTATCGGGGATGTGCGCGTGGCACGGCGAAAACGTAGCGGGGCAATCACGGACCGGCTATCAGGTGAACTCCTAAAGCGCGGTGCCGCCTGAAGGGTGATCTGATGGATCTGCAGAAGCCGACGGAATCCTTGTAGGAACGTGTCGCAAGGAACTCCAATCGGCATGTGCAAGCATGCGAAACGATGGGCTGGGGCGGTATCGGTGCGCGCCGCGCAGAGGGTGCAACGGCGCCCCCGTTTGGGCGTAAGCTCAATCCGACACATATCCCAGCGAACGCCGCGGCGCAGAGCCCGGTAGCCAGGAGGAGCCACGCATGATCGTGCTTCGTGTAAACGGGGAAGACCGGCAGGTCGATGTACCGCCGGAGATGCCCTTGCTGTGGGTCCTGCGCGACGTCGTCGGCCTGACCGGGACGAAGTTCGGTTGCGGCATCGCGCAGTGCGGCGCGTGTACCGTGCACCTCGATGGCAAGCCGGTGCGGTCGTGCCAGTTGCCTGTCGCGGCAGTCGGCGACCGCGCGGTCACGACGATCGAAGGCATCGGCGCGACCGCCGAGGGCAGCAAGGTCCAGCAAGCCTGGCTGGCCCTGGACGTCGTGCAGTGCGGCTACTGCCAGTCCGGCCAGATCATGTCCGCCGCCGCCTTGCTGGCGCGCACACCCAGCCCCAGCGATGCCGATATCGACGCCGCCATGTCGGGGAACATCTGCCGCTGCGGCACCTACGTGCGCATTCGCGAAGCGATCCACCAGGCCGCGACGGGCACGCCCGCCGGCCTGCAGGTGATCGTTGACGGGAGCGCCGCATGAACGCGCGCGCCGATCATGACGGCATCGACCCCGGCCGCCGTGCAGCCCTGAAAGCGGCCGGCAGCGGGCTCGCCGTGGCTTTCCTCTGGACCGCGGGCATGGGCCCGGCGGTCGCCACCATGAACGCGCGGCGCCAGGATGCCGATGCGGCCGTGGCCACCGCGGATGGCAACCCGCCCTTCGTCCCCAACGCCTTCATCCGGGTGGACGCCGACGGCAAGGTACGCCTGGTGATGCCCACCGTGGAGATGGGCCAGGCCATCTACACGGGCATCGCGATGATGCTGGCCGAAGAGCTCGGCGTCGGCCTCGACCAGGTGGCGATCGAGCACAGCCCGCCCAACGATGCGTTGTATGGCCAGGCCTTGCTCGGCGGCGGGCAGATCACCGGCGGCTCGACCAGCACGCGTGGACAGTGGCAGGTGCTGCGCGAAGCTGGCGCGGTCGCGCGCGAAATGCTGGTGGGCGCGGCAGCGGCGCAATGGCATGTGGAACCCGCTACGTGCAGCGTGGCGCGCGGTGTCATCACCCATGCACCGTCCGGCCGTACGCTGGGCTTTGGCGCGGTGGCCAATGCGGCCGGCAAGCTGCCACAACCGGCCAGCGTGACACTCAAGGAGCGCAAGGACTTCACGCTGATCGGAAAGCCACTGCGTCGCGTCGATTCACCGGACAAGGTTAACGGGACCACGCAGTTCGGCATCGATGCGCAGGTGCCGGGAATGAAATTCGCCGCGGTGCGCACCAGCCCGGAACTGGCCGGCACGCTGGGCGCCGTGGACGAGAAGGCGGCCCGGGCGCTACCCGGCGTCATCGATGTGATCAAGCTCGATAACGCCGTGGCCGTGGTCGGTGAGAACTACTGGATCGCGTCCCGGGGTCTCGACGCACTGGATATCACGTGGAAGCCGGGTGTCAACGCGAACCTGGATACGCAGGGCCTTATCGATGCGCTGAAGCACAGCTCGGCGAACGGCAACGCGATCGTCGGGCGTAAGCCCAAAGGGGACGCACCCGCGGGCGGCAAGCGCATCGAATCCGAATACGTCACGCCCATGCTGGCGCACGCGCCCATGGAGCCCCTCAACGCGACCGTCCATGTCACGCCGGGCAAGTGTGAGATCTGGACCGGCTCGCAGGTGCCGACGCGCGTGGTCGCCGAGGCTGCGCGCATCTGCGGCATTCCAGCCGATGCTGTCACCTTGCACGGCTATTACCTTGGCGGTGGCTTCGGTCGTCGCCTGGAAACGGACCAGGCCGAGCAGGCCGTGGCTTTCGCGAAGCAGGTGGGTTATCCGTTGAAGGTGATCTGGAGCCGCGAAGAAGACATCCGGCATGACCGGGTCCGCCCCCTGTACTTCGACCGGATTTCCGCGACGCTGGGGGACGACGGAAAGCCGACCGCATGGCATCACCGCATTACCAGCGGCACCGTGCTGGGCCGCTGGTTGCCGGGTGCGATGGGTAAGGATGGCATGGACAGTGATGCCATCGAATCCGCCGCCGACCTGCCATATGTGATGGATCACGTGCTCGTTGAATGGGTCCGCCACGAGATGCCGCCGGGCCTGGTGGTCGGCTGGTGGCGTGGCGTCGGCCCGACCCACAACCTTTGGGTCGTCGAGAGTTTCGTCGATGAACTCGCGCACGCTGCGGGCAAGGATCCGCTGGCTTACCGGCGCTCGCTCATGGCCCCCGGCTCACGCCCACTCGGCGTGCTCGAGCTTGCCGCTGCGAAGATCGGCTGGGGTAGCCCGCTCCCTGCGCGTTGCGGCCGCGGCATCGCCGTAGGTTCGCCGTTCGGCAGTCATGTGTGTCTTGCGATGGAAGTGGAGGTGACGCCGCAAGGCGTCGTCAAGCTGCGGCGGGCAGTCGCGGCGATCGACAACGGCATCACGATTAATCCCAGCTCGGTGAAGGCGCAGATCGAAGGGGGCGTGCTGTTCGGCCTGAGTGCCGCGTTGTACAGCGGGATCACGCTGGAGCATGGCGCGATCCAGCAAAGCAACTTCCACGACTATCGCAACCTGCGCATCAACGAGACGCCGCAGGTCGAGGTCCACCAGGTGCAGAGCGACGAAGCGCCAGGTGGCATCGGTGAGGTCGGCACCGCCATCACGGCGCCGGCGCTGGCGAATGCGATCTTCGCCGCGACAGGTATCCGCCTGCACCAGCTTCCTGTTGCCTACACGTCGCTGGCGCAGCCCGACGCGCTTAAGGAGGTGGCGTCATGAGGCGCATCGCGATCGTCCTCCTCATCCTCATCGTCGCGGGTGTCGTCGCGTTCTTCGCGCTTACCCGACCCGATACCTCCGATGGCACCGCGCCGCTGATCGCGGGCGCGCCGCCGAATGCGGACCCTGTGGCCCGGGGCGCTTATCTTGCGCGGGCCGCCGATTGCGTCGCCTGCCATACCGTACCCGAGGGCGGGAAGCCCTTTGCAGGCGGCCTCGCGTTCAAGCTGCCGTTCGGCACGATCTACTCATCGAACATCACGGCCGACCCGGAAACCGGTATCGGCAACTGGACCGATGACCAGTTCGTCCGCGCGGTGCGCGAAGGCATCCGCAACGACGGCAAGCACCTCTACCCCGCGTTCCCGTACACCTCGTACACCGAACTCAGCCGGGCCGATGTCCTTGCGATCAAGGCATGGCTATTCACCCAGCCGAAGGTGCGCCAGGAGAACCGGCCCAACGACCTCGGCTTTCCGTACAACCAGCGCTGGGCCATGGCGTTCTGGAACGCCGCGTTCTTCCGCAGTCACCGCTTCGAGCCAGACCCGGCACGGCCCCCGGCATGGAACGCGGGTGCGTATCTCGCCGGTGCGCTGGGCCATTGCAGTGAGTGCCACACGCCGCGCAATTTCGGCTTCGGCCTGAAGCACGGCGATGCGCTCGCCGGCGAGGTGGTCAATGGCTGGCGTGCCTACAACATCACCTCCGATGGCGTGCACGGCGTTGGGCACTGGTCGGATGAGGCGCTGGCGCAGTACCTGCGCACCGGACATGCCGATGGGCACGCGTCGGCCTCAGGGCCGATGGGCGAGGCGGTGGCGCACAGCCTGCAGTACCTCACCCCGGAAGATACGGCGGCCCTGGTCGGCTGGCTGCGGACCGTGCCCGCACGTGAAGGCAAGGACCCGGTCGTGGTGGATCCGAAGCCGCAGGCCATGCTGGCCTCGAGCGACGCCGCCCCCGGCGGGGACAAGCAGGCCGGTGCCATGGGCTCCCGGCTTTTCGAGGGTGCCTGTGCGAGTTGCCACCAGTGGAACGGTGCGGGCCAGCAGACACCCTATGCCAGCCTCGCTGGCACGCGTGGCGTCAATGATCCCGGCGGTGCCAACGTCACCCAGGCGATCCTGCAGGGCGTGAACATGCGCATCGGCGAACGCGACGTTTACATGCCCGCGTTCGGCCACGCCTACAGCGATGCCGAGGTGGCGGCGCTCGCGAACTACGTGATAGGCCACTTTGGAGGCAAACAGGGTGAGGTGACCGCGGAGGACGTGGCACGTCGGCGTGCCCTTTGACACCCTGCCATTGGTCTCGTTATTTCAATACGCAAGGATTAGCTACAATGTCCGCAGGGTGGGGCAAGCACTCATGAACGGGCAACGGGCATGCGGTACGACAAGGGTCACAAGGAGCTGACACGGCAACGGATTGTGGAAGCGGCTTCGGAACGGTTCCGGGCCGATGGCATCGATGCGGTAGGCGTCGTCAGCCTGATGGGCGACGTGGGGCTTACGCAGGGCGGTTTTTACAACCACTTCCCGTCGAAGGAAGACCTGGTGCGCGAATGCGTGGCCACCGGTGTCGCCAGTGCCACGCAGCGCATGGCCGACAAGGTCGCTTCGTCGCGCGGCGAGCGTTACCGCGCGCTGGTCAACGGGTATCTCTCCACGGAACACCGCGATAATCCCGCCAGCGGCTGCGTCGCAGCGTCGCTGGCCAGCGAACTCGCGCGGCGCCCGGAAGAAACCCGCGCGGTCTTCACCGATGGCGTTGGCGACATGCTGGAGATGATCGCCTCCACGCTCCCGGACGGCGTGCGCGGCAAGCGCCGCCGCCTCCTGGCGACCGCGGTGCTGTCGTCGATGGTGGGTTCGCTCGCCTTGTCCCGCGCCGTCGCGGACGAGGGGATGTCGAACGAACTGCTGACGGTGGGGCGCCAGTCGGCCCTGTCGCTGATCGAAGCCGG
>NZ_JBQCFT010000214.1:0-4211 GCF_051958795.1 Luteibacter sp.
TCCTAGGCCTCTAGACGATGGGGACGTACTAGAAGTTGGTGGAGCCAGCCGGGATCGAACCGGCGACCTCCTGCATGCCATGCAGGCGCTCTCCCAGCTGAGCTATGGCCCCCTGCTGGAAGCCGCAAAGATTACGTCCGAACCCCCAGTCCGTCAAGCATTCGTTACATTTTTTTTTAAATTATTTTCGACAATTTCAGAATAACCATGCAGGGCGCGGACTTGCGTGAATCGTGGATTTCAGGGGTCTGGTCAGTGTTTGACCACTGCATGGACGCGGACATGTTTTCGGAAGTTCGTGCGGGTTAACCTGTCCCCTCATACACACAGGGAAAGGCATGCACGGCATCGTTTTCATCCAAGACCTCGCCACCGTGATGCTGGTGGCTGGCCTTACCACGGTGCTGTTCCAGCGCCTTCGCCAGCCGGTCGTGCTCGGCTACATCATCGCGGGCCTGCTCATCGGCCCGCACACATTCCCCTTCATCTTCATCCACGAAGAAGAGACGATCCGCACGCTCTCCGAGCTGGGCATGATCCTGCTGCTCTTCGCGCTCGGCCTCGAGTTCAGCCTGAAGAAACTGCGCGCGGTCGGCGGCGCGGCCCTGGTGGCCGCCTTTGCCGAGATCGTGCTGATGGTGTGGATCGGTTACGAGATCGGCCGCTTCTTCGGCTGGAGCACGATGGATTCGCTGTTCCTCGGCGCCATGCTGTCGATCTCGTCGACGACCATCATCATGAAGGCGCTGGAGGACCTGAACCTCAAGCGCGAGCGTTTCGCCCAGCTGAGGTTCGGCATCCTCATCGTGGAGGACCTGCTCGCCATCGTGCTGATGGCGCTGCTCACCGGTATCGCCAGCACCGGCGGTCTGGAGGCGGAGCAGGCGCTCGCCGCGGTGGGGCGGCTTGGCCTGTTCATGGCGGTGTCGCTCGTGGTCGGGTTGCTGCTGGTGCCGCGGGTGGTGGATTACATCGCGCGGGTGAGCCGTAACGATGTGCTGCTGATCGCCGTGCTCGGCATCTGCTTCGGTTTCTGCCTGCTGGTGACCGAGCTCGGCTACAGCGTGGCGCTGGGCGCCTTCATGATCGGCGCGATCGTGGCCGAGGCGGAGAGCGTCGCCCGCATCGAGCGCATCATCATGCCGGTGCGCGACATGTTCAGCGCCATCTTCTTCGTGGCGATCGGCATGCTGATCGATCCGGCGCTGCTCGCCGAATGCGCGTGGCCCATCACCATCGTGACGATCGCCGTGGTGCTGGGGAAGGTGGTGACCTGCAGCTTCGGCAGCTTCGTGGCCGGCAACGATGGGCGGACGTCGCTCCGGGTTGGCATGGGCCTGGCGCAGATCGGCGAATTCTCCTTCGTCATCGCCACGCTGGGCCTCAGCCTGAAGGTCACCAGCAACTTCCTCTATCCGGTGGCGGTGGCGGTATCCGCGATCACCACCTTCCTCACGCCTTACCTGATCCGCCTGTCCGACCCACTCGCCACGGGGCTGGGGCGGGTGCTGCCCGCGCGGGTGACGGGCGTGTTCGGCGCGTACACGGAGTGGATGGGCAACCTCGGCCTGCAGGGGCAGGGCGCCATCGTGATGAAGATGATCCGGCGCCTCGTCTGGCACGTGATCATCAACATGGCGCTGGTCATCGCTGTCTTCATCGGCACGGCGTTCGCCTACCGCCGCGGCTTCATGCACCTGGATCTCTTCAGTGACAACCCGGTCGTGCGGCGCAGCCTCGCCTGGTCGGTGGCCGCGCTGGTGTCGTTGCCCATGGTGGTGGCGGCCTATCGCAAGGCCGGGGCGCTGGGCATGCTGCTGGCGGAGCTGAGCATCCCCGACCGGTTCGGCGCGCGCACCTACCGGATCCGGGCCGTGCTGGGCCGGATCATTCCGGTGGTGGTCATGTTGATCCTCGGGCTGCTGGTGGCCGCCCTGGCCTCAACGATCCTGCCGCCGCGCGAAGTCGCAGCGGTACTGATACTGATCGGGATCGGCCTGACCTGGCTGCTCTGGCGGGTTCTGGTGCAGGTGCACGCCCGTCTCCAGGCCGCCCTGCGCGATACCCTGGACAAGCCGGGCCAGGGCCACGGGGAGTAATCCGGACGAATTCACGAAAGGTCCATGAACTTTTCGTATGAAACCTTGTCTCTGCCACCGTCATTGCAAGCGGGGCGCGAAGCACAGCACAATGGCGATTCCGCCTCCACACGGAGGTGCACACGGCGGCCTCGCCGATTTTCTCCAAAGAGAGGGAGTAACGAATGAAGCACTTTTTGCGTCCCACGATGATGGCCGTCGCCCTGGCGGTTTCGCTGGGTGCGGCCGCGGGCGCATCCGCCCAGGCTGCCAAGCCGGCAGCTGCCCCCGCGGGCGGCGTCGATAAGCAGAAGGCCAGCTATGTCGTGGGTTGGGACCTTGCCAGCTCGCTTCCGCCGCTCGTCGCGCGCGAAGTCGACCCGGCAACCGTCGCCAAGGCCCTGCAGGCTGCCCTGTCCGGCCAGAAGCCGACCATGAGCGAAGCCGAAGCCAAGACCACGCGCGAAGCCTTCGTGGCCCAGCTGAAGGTCAAGGCCGAAGCCGAGTACAACAAGGTGGCGAGCCAGAACAAGTCGGAAGGCGATGCCTTCCTGGCCAAGAACACGTCGGCTGCCGGCGTGAAGACCACGGCCTCGGGCCTGCAGTACACGGTCGTCCAGGCCGGTACCGGCCAGCGTCCGGGTCCGAACGACACGGTCACCATCAACTACACCGGCACCTTCGTGAACGGCGAGAAGTTCGACTCCTCGGCCGACCACCAGCCGGCCGGCCCGGCCCAGATCCCGCTCGCCGCGGTCATCCCGGGCTTCCGCGAAGGCCTGCAGCTCATGCAGACCGGCGGCAAGTACAAGCTGTTCATCCCGTCGAACATCGCTTACGGCGCCAAGCCGGAAAACGGCTTCCCGCCGAACGCGACGATCATCTTCGACGTCGAGCTGCTCAAGACCGGCCCGACCCCGGCCGGCCAGGGCCCGGGCGCTGGCGCCCCGGCTCCGCAGGGTGGCAAATAATCCGCTTAGCGGCTTATCTGCATGAGAGGGGCGCTTCGGCGCCCCTTTTTTTTGTCCTGCCGGCGCATCGTTGGACTACAATCGGCGGCTGATTTCCAGGAAAAGCCAGCAGCATGGCTGATGCCGACGACCGCCTGATGGAACTCGAGGTGCGCCTCGCCTTCATCGATGACACCGTGAATGGCCTCTCGTCCGCGGACGCCGACCTTGCGCGCCGCCTCGATGCCCTCGAGCGCGCCGTGCGCGAGATGCGCTCCGACCTGGCCACGATGCGCACCGGCGCGGGTGGCGACCCCGCGGTCGAACCGCCGCCCCCGCATTACTGATACCGCGTAAAGAGCCTTACCGACCATGGCAGAGTCCCTGCGTGACCAGTTGTTGAAGAGCGGCCTCGTCAAGGAGATCCGCGAAGAGGCGCGTAAGTCCGCGCCGCCGCCGCGCCAGGGTGGCAAGGATGGCCAACGGCCGCAGGGTGGCAACCGCGGCGGCCAGGGCGGCCAGGGCGGTAATCGCTCCGGCCAGGGCGGTAATCGACCCGCGCAGGGCGGCTCCGGCCGCGGACAGGGGAATGGCCGACCGCACGGTGCCGTCCGCAGGGCGCCCAGGGCAATGCCCAGCGTCCCCCGCGCAAGGATGGCGAGATGGACCTGGCCAAGGCCTACGCCATGCGTGCACAGACCGAGGCCACCGAGCGCCGCCAGGCCGAGGCCGAGGCCGCCGAACAGGCACGCCTGCGCAAGGAAAAGAAGCGCAAGGTCGAAGAACTATTGAAGGGCAAGGCACTCAACCTCGCCGATGCCGACCACGTGCGCCACTTCCCCTACGGCGAGAAGATCCGCCGCGTGCATGTCGACGCCGCGCAGCTGGCGCGAATCAATGCAGGCGAACTGGGGGTCGTGCAGCAGGGCGGCCGTTACCTCGTCGTCGAGAAAGCCGTGATCGATGCGCTGCGCGAGATCGCGCCGGAATTCATCGCGCTGCTGGTCGACCCGAATGCACCCAACGAATCCGACGATGGCGTGCCCGACGACCTGATGTGGTGATGACCTGATGTGGTGATGACCTGACCGCATGTGGGAGCGGGGGGGGGGGGGGGGGGGGGGGGGGGGGGGGGGGACGCCCGCCGCCCCGGCGCCCCCCCCCCACAGGGGGGGTTGGGGGG
>NZ_JBQCFT010000215.1:0-4008 GCF_051958795.1 Luteibacter sp.
GGGGGGCGCGCGTGGGGGCGCGGGGGGGGGCGCCGCGACCCCCCCGCGCCGCCACCCCCGCTCCCACAGTGTTGTTATTCGTCAGAAGCCTTCCAGCACGACCTTCCCGATGCTGGTGCCACTCTCCACCAGATGGTGCGCACGGCGCAGGTTCGCCGCGTTGATCAGGCCAATGTTCTCGCGCATGGTGCTGCGGATCACACCCGCGTCCACCAGGTTCGCGACTTCATCCAGCAGGTGGCCCTGCTCGCCCATGTCGTCGGTATGGAACGCCGAGCGCGTGAACATCGATTCCCAGTGCAGCGCGATGCTCTTCACCTTCAGCAGGCGCACGTCGATCGGCTCGGCCGGGTCGTCGATCAGCCCGATCGCACCCTGCGGCTTCATCAATGCGGGGAACGTGGCGAAATGCTGCTCGGTTTTGGTGAGGCTGAGGACGTAGTCGACGCCCTCGGGCGCGACTGCCAGCACCTCCGCATCCAGCGGCTTCGCATGGTTCACGACGTGGTGCGCACCCATCGCCTGTACCCACTCGCGGGTTTCAGGGCGGGATGCCGTGCCTATCACGGTAAGCCCAGTCAGCCGACGCGCCAGCTGGACCGCCATGGAGCCCACGCCACCCGCTGCCCCGACCACAAGCAACGTCGCGGGTCGCCCTGACGTGCCGCGCGGGATCCCCAGCCGATCGAACATCAGCTCCCATGCCGTGATCGTCGTGAGCGGCATCGCCGCCGCTTCCGCGTCGGCAAGCGTTGAAGGCTTGCGCCCCACCAGGCGTTCATCGACAAGGTGGAACTCGCTGTTGGCGCCGGGACGGTTGCGGTCGCCGGCGTACCACACGGCATCACCGGCCTTGAACCGCCGCACTTCCGGGCCCACCGCGACGACGGTGCCGGCGACATCCCAGCCGAGCACGTTGTCTGCACCCTTCGGATCGACACGCTGGCGGACCTTGGCGTCGACCGGGTTGACCGAGATCGCCGCGACCTTCACCAGCAGGTCGCGCCCCGTGGCCTGCTGCACCGGGAGTTCGACATCGAGCAGGCTCTGTGCATCTTCAGCGGGAAGCGGCTTGCGGTAAGCGACGGCTTTCATGGGCGTGGCTCCGTAGGGGGATCAGGCGCACCCGGCGGCGACACGCGAAGGGCTGCGGCGCTCCAGTGCAACGCTGGCCATCGTAGCAACCAGGCCAGCCACCGTCACAGCCGCGCCAGCCAGGCTGACGACCGGCAGCGCATGGCCGGCGGCGATCACCGCACCGCCCAGCCAGGCGCCGCCCGCGTTGCCCAGGTTGAACGCGGCGATATTGAGCGTCGAGGCCAGGTTCGGCGCATCGCCGGCCACGTGGACGACGCGGGACTGTAGCGGTGCCACGGTGGCGAACGAAGCGATACCCCAGACGAAGATCGTGACGATCGACGCGACCGTGTCATGCATGGTCCAGGCGAACGCGGCCATCAGCAGCGCCAGCACGACCAGGATGCCCATGAGCGAAGGCATGAGGCGCCAGTCCGCGAGGCGGCCGCCGAGCATGTTGCCGATCGTGGTGCCCAGGCCAAACAGAACCAGCACCGCGCCGGTCCAGTGCGGGCTCACGTGCGACACGTCCTGCAGGATCGGCGCGATGTAGGTGAACACGGTGAACACGCCGCCGAAGCCGAGGACGGTCATACCCAGCGCGATCAGCACCTGCGGCTCGCGCAGCACGCGCATCTCGGTCGCCATGTGCGGCGCCTTCAGGTTCGGCAGGGCAGGCACGAAGCGCGCCACGGCCGCGGCGGCAGCGATGCCCAGGACGGTCACCGCCCAGAACGTCGAGCGCCAGCCGGCCCACTGGCCGAGGAACGTCCCGAACGGCACGCCGAGCACGTTGGCCAGGGTCAGGCCGGCGAACATCAGGGCGATCGCACGGGCACGCTGGTTGGCAGGTACCAGGTGGGCCGCCACGACCGCGCCGATGCCGAAGAACGAGCCATGGCAGAACGCCGCGACGACGCGGGCTACCATCAGCACGTCGTAGTTCCATGCGACGGCACACAAGGCGTTGCCGATGATGAACAGGCCCATCAGCAACAGGAGCGCCCGCTTACGCTCCAGCTTCGCCGTAAGGGCCGCAAGCAGGGGCGCGCCCAGCGCCACGCCCAGCGCGTAGCCGGAGACAAGCATGCCGGCCGCAGGGATGCCGACATGGAGATCGGACGCCACTTCGGGGAGCAGGCCCATGATGACGAACTCGGTAGTACCGATGGCAAAAGCTGCCACGGCCAGTGCCAGCAAGGGCAGACGGGACGGTGACGAATCCATAGGATAGGCTCGGACAGAAAGGAGGATGGTGTGTATTGTCCTGCCCGGCCCGCGGCGCAGAAACGCCCCGGTGCGACAAAGACTCTTGCCGCAAACTTGAATATCGGAGCGCTCCCGGCATGATCGCCTCGCTGATCGCCATCGCGGCCCTGGCCCTGCATGCCGCGGGCGTCATGGCCGCCATGCATGCGGTGATGAATACGCGCACCGCCCAGGGCGCCTTCGCATGGGTGCTGGGCCTGGTGCTGGTGCCCTATGTCACCCTGGTGCCCTACCTGTTCCTGGGCGCCAGCCGCTTTGGCGGCTACGTCGACCTGCACCGCCAGCGCCAGGCCCGCTTCTTCATGCTGCACGCCGAGGCGGAGCATCCCGCCCAGCCGGGCGTCGCCCCACACCCCCAGCCCGTGCACGACCCGCGCTACAGCGCGATCGGGCACATGCTGAAGACCGCCATGCACGCCGGCAACAACCTCTCCCTGCATATCGACGGCGAAGCGGCGTTCGAAGCCATGTTCGCCGCGATGGCCCGCGCCGATCATTACGTGCTGGTGCAGTTCTTCATCATCCACGACGACGGGCTGGGGCGTCGCCTGCGGGATGCAGTGCTCGCCTGTGCGAGCCGCGGCGTCCGCGTGTGCCTGCTCTACGACAGCATCGGCAGCCACGCCCTGCCCGATACCTACGTGGAAAGCCTGCGCAAGGGTGGCGTCGACGTGCGCCGCTTCGCGACCCGCCGCTTCCGCAATCGCTTCCAGCTGAACTTCCGAAACCATCGCAAGATCGTGGTCGTGGATGGCGAACGTGGCTTCGTCGGCGGGCTCAATGCGGGCGACGAATACCTCGGGTTGAAGCCGCCGCTCGCACCCTGGCGCGATACCCACATGCAGATCGAGGGCCCGGCCGTCGCCGACCTGCAGCGGGTCTTCGCCGAGGACTGGTACTGGGTGACCGGCGAGCGCCCGCCATCGATGCCGCCGCCGGAACGTTGCGGCCGTGCGAACAGCATGATCGTCGCCACCGGGCCCGCGGATCGCCAGGAAAGCTGCTCGCTGTTCTTCACCCAGGCGATCCATGCGGCGAAGAAGCGCGTGTGGATCACCAGCCCGTACTTCGTGCCCGATCAGGCGGTGTTCGGCGCGCTGCGCCTTGCCGTATTCCGCGGCGTCGACGTACGCATCCTCATCCCCTCGCGCCCGGACCACCGCACGGTGTACCTGGCCTCCACGCTGTACGCGCACGAGGCCACCATCGCCGGTATCCGCATGTTCCGCTACCTGCCGGGTTTCGTGCACCAGAAGGTGATGCTCATCGACCACGACACCGCCGTCGTCGGAAGCATGAACCTCGACAACCGCAGCTTCCGCCTGAATTTCGAAGTCGCGGCGCTGAACGTCGACGAGGTGTTCGCGGCGGAGGTCGAAACCATGCTGAAGGACGACTTCGCACAGGCCGACGAGGTCAACCCCAACGAGTACCGCCGCCTGCCCTACCTGCGCCGCGTGGCCCTGCATGTGGCCCGGCTGTTCGATCCGGTGCTGTAAGGCCCTTGCCGAAACCCGGTTACTCGGTTCAACTCGATCGTAGGAGCCCACCCTGTGGGCGACATCTTTCGCCCCGAGGCCTTGTGGGAGCGCGGGGGGGGGGGGGGGGGGGTGTGGCAGTAACAACCCCCCCCCCCCCCCCCCCCCCCCCCCCCCGGCCCCC
>NZ_JBQCFT010000216.1:0-3633 GCF_051958795.1 Luteibacter sp.
TTTTTGCCCCCCCCCCCCGGCGGCCGCCACCACACCCGCCTTGGGGGGGGGGGGGGGGGGGGGGGGGGGCGCGCCGCCCCCCCCCCCCCCCCCCCCCCCCCCCGCTCCCACAAGAAGCGAACACCTACAGGCTCACCCAGCGGCGCTCCTTCGCCGATACCAGCGCCGCCTCAACCAACCGGTCCACCGCATACCCATCGCGAAACGTCGGCCACACGGCTTCACCCGTCTCCACCGCACGAAGGAAATCCCGCATCTCGATGACGATCTGGTCGTTGTAGCCGGTGCCGTGCCCGAAGCCCATGTTGAAGGCGAGGTAGTCCGGGTGCGCTGGCCCCATCAGCAGCTTCTGGAAGCCGCGGCGGGCTGGCTCGCGTGATGCGTCGTACAGCCACAGCGCGTTCTGGTCTTCCTGGTCGAAGTGCAACGCCCCCTTCGTGCCGGTGATGCGGTACGTGTAGCCCATCTTCCGCCCGGCGGCCACGCGGCTGAAGCTGAGGCTGCCGCTGGCGCCGTTGGCAAAGCGCAGCAGCATCTGGCCCTGGTCGTCGTTCTCGACCGCCTCTGGCCCGTTCCTGCCAGGCCGCGTGCCGTGCACGATCTGCGTATCCGCTACCAGGCTGCTGATCGGCCCCACCAGACGCAGGCACGCGTTGAGGATGTGCGGTGCCACATCGGCCAGTGCTCCCGCCGCGGTCCCCGTGCTGACGCGCGTTCGCCATGAAGCGGGCAGGGTGGGGTCATGCAGGTAGTCCTCGACATGTTCCGCGGTGACCTGGATCACATCGCCGATCTCACCGGAGGCGATGATCTGCTTCGCCAGCTGGCTCGCTGGGGTACGGATGTAGTTGAACCCCACCATGTTGGCGAGTCCGGCATGCTCAACGGCCTCGACCATGCGCAGCGATTCAGCGGCGTCGCAACCGAGCGGCTTCTCGCAAAGCACCGGCTTCCCCGCGGCCACGCATGCCAGCACCATCTCCAGGTGCGTACGCGGTGGCGTGGCGATGATCACTGCGTCCACCGCCGGATCGTCCACGAGTGCGCGCCAATCGCCCGTCGAACGTCTCCAGCCCCAACGCGCGGCGTTCTCGGCGGCGCCCTCCGCCGTGGAGGTGGCGATCATCTCGCAGGAGGGCCGTAGCCCCGTCTCGAAGGTCGCCCCCACGGACTGCAAGGCAATGGAATGTGCCTTGCCCATATACCCCGCGCCGATCAATCCAACCCGAATCCCGGTCATCAAAGCAGCCTTCTCGTAGCAGCACCCCCATCCTGCCGATGTCGCACCGCAATTTGCAAGCGCTTGCAAAACGGCCTAACGTAGGTCCTGCCAACACAGCACTGCCGCCCCGCGCCGCCGGAGACCCCGCCCATGAACGCCGTCCGCCAGCCCGCCATCGCGCCAACCATCTTCACCGAGGCCAACCTCGATACAGACGCCATCGTGCGCGAACTACTGGAGGGGGTTGGCGCGGTCACACTGCGCGGCCTGTTCACGAAAGAAGAAATCGCCGAGGCGCGCGAGATCGTCATGCGCGAATCCAACGGCGACGACCGCGGTGCCAAGGTCACGCACTTCCAGGGCGATGCGGAGAAAGCGGGGCGGATCAACCTGCAGCGTCGCGTGTGGAACCTGCTCGCCAAGGGCGACATCTTTTCGCGCATGGCCGCGCACCCGGCGATCATGCAGGTGATGCGCGCTTTCCTGGGCAGCGAATTCATCATGGGTTCGATCGCAGCCAACCGCATCCTGCCGGGCGGGCCGGGCCAGGAGCCACACATCGACTACCCCTACTGGGATTTCCATTCGCCGGAGACGCACCCGGTGCGGATCAACTCGTCGTTCCCGTTGAATGGCCAGGTAACGATCATGCTGGATCCCTTCACCGAGGAAACTGGTGCCACGGCCTACGTGCCCGGCAGCCAGCGTGAGCTGCGCTATCCCGATGAAGACGATCGCTTCTTCGACCGCTGCGAACGCATGCTGGGTGAAGCGGGCGATACGGTCGTGTTCTTCGGCGCGGTGTGGCATTGCGCCATGCCCAACCGCAGCAGCATCGACCGCTCCGCGATCATCACCCAGTACCTGCCGAAGTTCATCAAGCCGATGGAGGACCTGCCGGCGGCGTTGCCCGAGGCGTTCGTGAAAGGCGCGAGCCCCGACATAAAGCAGCTGCTCGGCCTGAATTATCCCTACCCGGAAGTGCTGGACGCCGCGCGCGGGGGCAATGCTGAAGGGCGCAAGCGCTATTAGCGCTACGTTGTGGGAGCGCGCTTGCGCGCGATTGGGTGCTCGCGGCAAGACCCATCGCGTGCAAGCACGCTCCCACAGCACGCTCCCACAGCACCTTATTCCATGGGTTTTGCGTTGACGAAGTTAGAGATGTCTTCGAGCACGGGCGCCTTGTCTTTCGATGGACCCAGCGCAAACAGGATGCTCATGTGGGTGACGTCCGGGTAGAGCTTGAGCGTAACCTTCTCACCCTGCGCCTCGTAATGCCTGGCCAGCGATTCCGCATTGGCCGGCTTCACGGTGCTATCGGCTTCACCCTGCAACAGCAACGCGGGTGGCTCGTCGCCGTCCACGAAATTGACGGGCTGCGAGCGGGCCTGCGCTTCCGGCGTGCTGCCGAACATGTCGATGAACTTCGCCCGTTTCAGCGGCAGGAAATCATACGGACCGGCCAGGCCGATAAATCCGGCCAGGTCGCGCGGCTGCATGCCCACCGGTTTCAGCCAGCGGCTGTCGGTCGCGAGCAGCGAAGCGATATGCGCGCCGGCGGAGTGGCCCATGACGAACAGCCGGGACGGGTCGCCGCCATAGCGGGCCACGTTGGCCTTCGTCCAGCCGACGGCGTGTGCGGCATCGTCCATGAAGCCATCGAGCTTCGCCTTCGGCCAGGTCCGGTAATCCGGGATCACGACGACCATGCCGCGAGCGGCCAGCGATTCACCCACCCAGCGGTACCACCCGCGCTTGCCGCTGCTCCAGCTACCGCCGTAGAAGAACACGATGACAGGAGCGTTCGTCGCGCCCTTCGGTGTGTAGACATCGAGCGAAAGCGCGCCGTCGAAGGGTATGCCGTTGTGGACGACGGCATCGCCGGCAGGCTGGCGGGCATTGACGGCCCCGAACAGGACGGACTGGCAGCCGGCCAGGAGCAGGGCGGCGAGGGCGGCGAGCAGGAGTCGGGTCATGCCCAACGTTTACCTATCCGGCGTGAAGACGAATGCAGCGTTTAGTGCCCGGGATGGCGGCGAATGAAATCCAGCGTGTCGGCCAGCGCAGGCGCGCGGTGTTTCATCGGGCCGAAGGCCAAAAGCAGGCCCTCGTGGCCTACGCCCGGGTAGAGGCGCAGCTCGGCCGGCTCGCCGGCGTCTTCATAGCGGGCCGCTATGGATAGGGCTTCAGACGGATATACCTCGGTGTCCTTCTCACCCTGGAGGAGCAGGGCGGGCGGCTCGTCGCCACCCACGAAGTTCACCGGCTGGGACGCCGCTTGCTCTGCGGGGGTTGAGCCGAACATGCCAAGGTAATCCGCGTCGTCATCGATGGGGAGGAAGTCGTATGCGCCGGCCACGCCGATCCAGCCGGCGAGGTCGCGCGGCTTCATGCCGACCTTGCCTAGCCAC
>NZ_JBQCFT010000217.1:0-20313 GCF_051958795.1 Luteibacter sp.
TGGACACACCCGGGGGTGGGGCATGGCGGGGGGCCGGGGGGGGGGGCTTTTTGGTTGGGGGCACCACCCCTGCCCCCCCCCCCCCCCGCTCCCACAAGGCCGCGGGGAATCAGGCCTTGAGCCAGCGGGCAACATCCAGGGCGAAATAGGTCAGGATGGCATCCGCGCCGGCGCGCTTCATCGCCACCAGTGATTCCAGGACGACCGCTTTCTCATCCAGCCAGCCGTTCTGCGCGGCGGCCTTGATCATCGCGTACTCGCCGCTCACCTGATAGACGAAGGTCGGCGCACCGAAGGTCTCCTTCACCCGGCGCACGATGTCGAGGTACGGCAGGCCCGGCTTCACCATGACGGCATCGGCACCTTCGGCCAGGTCGAGCTCGACCTCGCGCAGCGCCTCGTCGCTGTTGCCCACGTCCATCTGGTACGTGTGCTTGTTGCCCTTGCCGAGGTTGGCCGACGAACCCACGGCATCGCGGAACGGACCGTAGAAGCTCGATGCGTATTTCGCCGAGTAAGCCAGGATGCGGGTGTGGATGTGGCCGGCCGCCTCGAGCGCGTCGCGGATCGCACCGATGCGTCCATCCATCATGTCGGACGGGGCCACGAAATCCATGCCGGCCTCGGCCTGGGCCAGCGACATCCGGATCAGCGCCTCTACGGTCGGCTCGTTCATCACATAGCCATCGGCGTCGATGAGCCCGTCCTGGCCGTGCGTCGTATATGGGTCGAGCGCGACGTCACCGATCAGTCCCAGTTCCGGGAAACGCTTCTTCAGCTCGCGCGTCGCGCGCTGGAACAGCCCGTCGGGGTTCCATGCCTCGCGCGCGTCCTCGGTCTTCGCGGAGCCATCCACCGACGGGAAGATCGCCAGCGCGGGAATACCCAGTGCGACGCACTCGGCGCCGAGCTTCACCAGTTCATCGATGGAAAGGCGCTCGACGCCCGGCATGGACGGCACCGGCTGGCGGACGCCCTGGCCCTCCACCACGAACGCAACCATGATCAGGTCGGCGGTGGTGAGCACGGTTTCGCGCATCAGGGCGCGGGAGAAGGCGTCGCGGCGCATGCGGCGCATACGGACAGCAGGAAAGGTCATGGGACGTGCCTGGACGTGTGGCGATCCCGCCATTTTACGCCCCGGCGGCCAACCCGGGGGCGGCAGGTCGTCGCAGCCCGCGCCCGCGGTCGTGGGAGCCCACCCCGTGGGCGACGCCTTTCACCCCTACGCCACGTCGATACCGAAGCTCCGCCCCAACGGAATCCCATAAATCTCCGACAACAACGCCGTATCCAGCGCATCCCCCGGCGCCCCGTGCCGCAACAACGCACCCCCGGCCAGTACCGCCACCTCATCCGCATACCGCGCGGCGAGGTTCAGGTCATGCAGCACCGCGATCACCCCCAGGCCCATCGCCGCGCACGCCCGTGCGCGGCGCAGGATGAAGTGCTGGTGGGCGATGTCGAGGCCCGCTTCCGGCTCATCCAGCAACAACCATGCTCCCTGCGACCCACCCTGCCAGATCTGCGCCAGCACCCGTGCGAGCTGCACGCGCTGCTGCTCGCCACCGGACAACGCGGTGTAGCGCCGATCGCGCAACTCCCAGGCGTGCGCGGCGCGCAACGCCGCCACGGTAATCGCTTCGTCGCGCACGGCATCCGGCACGTGCGGGCTACGGCCGAGCATCACGACTTCGCGTGCGGTGAAACCGAAAGCCAGGTCGACCCGCTGCGAGAGCATCGCCCGCCGGCGCGCGAGCGCACGCGGTTCCCACGCGGTGAGCGGTAGCGCATCGAGGGTGACATACCCGGCATCCGGCCGGATCCGCCCAGCGAGCGCGCCGAGCAGCGTGCTCTTGCCCGCGCCGTTCGGGCCAACCAGCACCAGCAACCGTCCCGGTGTGGCTGCGAGCGATACATGGCTCAGGATCGCGCGGCCCTGGCGCACGATGCCGACACCTTCGGCGACCAGCTGACTGACTGCGTTGGTCGTCATGACACTCCCTCCCCCACCCGGCGACGCAACAGCAGCCAGAGGAAGAACGGGCCGCCCACGAGTGCCGTGAGTACGCCGATCGGCAGCTCACCGGGTGCCACCACGGTGCGCGCGAGCGCGTCGGCAGCGACGAGCAGGGTGGCGCCGCCCAGCGCGGAGGCTGGTAAGAGGAACCGATGATCCGGACCACACGTCATGCGCAGCAGGTGCGGCACGACCAGCCCGACGAACCCGATCACGCCCGTGAACGCGACCGAGGCACCCACCGACAAGGCGACCAGTCCCACGAGCAAGGGCTGCAGGCGTTCAGGGCGGAACCCCAGCAACGCGGCCTCACCATCACCCAGCAGCAACGCGTTCAACGCGGCCGCGGCGCGCGGCAACAGGAGCAGCGGAACCACGATCCACGGCGCAACGATCCCAAGCCGCCCCCAACTGGCGCCACCCAGGCTGCCGAGCGACCAGAAGGTGAGATCGCGCAACTGGTTTTCGTTGGCGAGGTAGGTGAGCAGGCCGACGCCCGCCATGGCGATCGCATTGATCGCGACGCCGGCGAGCAGCAGGTTCGCGACACCCGGCCGACGCCGTCCAATGGCGAATACCAGCGATGTCGCGACGAGGCCGCCGATGAAGGCCGACACCGCCACCACCCACGAGCCCGACTTGCCACCGAGCACGATCGCCCCGACGGCGCCCACGGCGGCACCGGCCGAGACGCCGATCAGCCCCGGGTCAGCGAGTGGATTGCGGAACAACCCCTGCATCGTGCTGCCGCCCGTCGCCAGCGCAGCCCCCACGGCCGTCGCGAGCAGCATGCGCGGCAAGCGCAGGCCAAGCACGATGCCGTCGTCACCCTGCGGCGCTTCACCCGTGAGCCAGCGCCACAGTGCGCTGGCGACATCGGCCGGCGCGATCGCCATGGCGCCGCGGGTCAGGCTCCAGATCGACGTGGCGAGCAGGAGTAGCGCCAGCGCGCCTAGCAGGGCGCGGGGCCCCGGGCGACGCCTCGGCAACGACGCAGCCACGCTGTTCACGGCGCGGCCCAGCGCGCCTGCAATGCCGCGGCGCTTTCCGCCGTGCGCGGGCCAAAGCCAAGCAAGGCCTGGCCTTCCACGAAGTAGATCCGCTTTGCCTTGCCGGCCGGCGTATCGGCAACACCCGGCATCCGCAGCACGCCGTCCACACCGCCCACCGAGGCCTCCTGCTCCTTCATCAGCACGATTGCATCCGGCTTCATGGCCACGAGCGACTCCGGCGACACGGCTTTGTATCCCGGCACGTCCGCCGCGGCATTGATACCGCCCGCCAGCACGATGGCGCGGTCCGCCGCGGTATCGCGGCCGGCAGCCATCGGGCTGCCCGTGCCGGCCGACATCAGGTACACGGCACGCGGATGCGTCGGCATGGCCGCCACGACCTTCGCCAACGATGCAAAGCGCGCGGCCACATCGTTCGCCAGCGCATCGGCTTCCTTCGCATGGCCCGTGATAGCACCGATGCGGCGGATCTTCGCTTCGATATCCTGCGGCGACCGCGATGCAGGCAAGGTTTCGATCTGGACGCCAGCGCCACGGATCTGTTCGATCGCGGTCGGCGGACCCGCATCGTGCGTGGCGAGGAGGAGGTCGGGGCGCAACGCGAGCACGCCCTCCGCACTGAGCTGGCGGACGTAGCCGACGTCGGGCAGCTTGCGCGCGGCCTCGGGCCAGGTGCTGGTGCTGTCCACCGCGGCAAGCTGGTCCTGCGCGTGGATGGCATAGACGGTTTCCGTGACATCGCCACCAAGCGAGACAATGCGCGACGCGGCTTCAGCGACGCACGGCAACGCCGCCATCGCGGCGGCGAGGACGAATGCCCGCGCGTTCATGCCGCCACCCCGACGGTGGCGAGCAACGCCCGCCAGTCATCCCGCTCGGGCACTCCGGGCTTGCGCTTGCCGAACACCTGCACGATCTGCGTGCCGTCCGCTGCATAGAGTTCCAGCGACGTCACCACACCTTCCGGCACGGGCTTGCGGACGATCCAGCTGCTCACGATCGCATCGGTGCGCAGGTGCAGGTTGAACGCGGGATCCATCACGTTGATCCACGGGCCCGCCATCACGATGTTGCTGACCGGGCCGGTGTGGATCTGCACCACGCCCGGCGAACCGACGAACACCATCAGCGGCGTCCCGGTCGCCGAGGCGCCTTCGAGCACGGTGCGGATCGCCGCATCGGAAACCCGCGTGGCGAATTCTTCGCCCACCAGGCGGAGCGCCTGCGTGCGCGTGACCTTGTGCTTCTTCAGCATCGCGAAGAAGTCGTGCGGATCGCGCAGCGCGCGCCAGTGGTCGCGCAACGAATCGGCATCCACCGCCGCATCGTCGAGACGCTCGGGCAGCGGCTCCTCCACGCTCACGATATCGATGAGCGGCGACTGCACCGCGGCTGTATAGCGGTGCAGCAGTGCGCGCCACGCCGAGCGGTTGGTGTCCTCGGTGACATACACCTTGTGCACGGCCTTGCCGTCGCCATCGAAGAACTGCAGGCTCTCGAGCTCGCGGCCACGCGATACCTCCTTCACCGCGAAGCCGTAGCGCCAGTGGCGGAGGAACAGGCGCAGGTCGATATCCTCGGCAAGCACGATACCCATGGCGCCGCCGATATCGATGTGGTCGTAGGCGCCCTTCTTTTCATGAACGCAGTACTCGTTGCGCGTCAGCGCCATCACGCGACCGAGTGCGGGCAGGTCGCGGATGATGTCGGGCAGCTCGCCTTCGAGGCGGGTCACGCCATCGCCGACACGGCTTGCAACCAGGGCGCCTTCGCTGACGCCCAGCCGCTGCGCGGCGTCCCGCGCGCGCAGGCCGGGCTCGGCCTCACGCAGGAGACGGTAACCCTGGAGAAGCGCCGGGATGTCGATGCGCGGCGCGGTAGCGGTCTGGATATCCTGCATGGCGCGGTCTCCTCAGAAGGTGTAGCGGGCGGATACGACGAGCGCGCGGCCGGGCATGGTCAGTCGCTCGATCTGGGCGTTGCGCGCCTGGGCGTCATCGACGCCGCCGCCCGTGGCGACGTTGGTCAGCACGCCGCCGTGCAGCGAGCCCCAGTCCCAGTACTTGCGATCGGCGATATTGGTGACGCCGGCCATCAGCTCCAGCGGCTCCCACGGCTTCCAGTGCGCATAAAGATCGAGCGTGGCGTAGCCGGGCGCGCGGAACGTGGTGTCGTCGTCGAGCCGCGACTTGCGCTGCACGCCCTTGCCCACCAGTTCGGCGCCCCAGTCCTTCGCGTCGTAGGCGATGCAGAGCGTCGCCGTGAGCGGGTCGACACTGTTGAGCGGCGACCAGCCACCCTCGTAAGTCTTCTTGTCGCCCTTCGACGCGGCCAGGTTGCCTTCGATGCGCCAGCCGGCCAGCGAGTCGTTCAACGCGCCGAGCATGAGGCCGCCCGAGGCTTCGACGCCCTTGATCGTGGCCTTCGGGAAATTCACCGCCTGCATGACGATCAACAGGTTCTGGCTGACCGCCCACTGCGGCCATTCATTCCGCGGCAGCGTGTAGCCGCCGAAGATGAAGTTGCGGTAGCGGTTGTAGTACGCGCTGGCGCTGAAGTAACCGAGGTCACCGTTGCCACGCACGCCGATCTCGATGCCCTTGCTCGTCTCGGGCTTGAGGTTCGGGTTGGGTACGATGCCGTAAAGACGCGCAGTGCCCCAAGCCACGGCCAGTTCGTTGTACAACGGCGGGCGGAAGCCCTGGCTGTAGTTGCCGAACAGTTCGACGTTGTCGGTGACGGCGAAGGTCACGCCGAGCTTCGGGGAGAAGCGGTTCTTCTTCACATCACCCAGGCCTTCCTGCACGAACGAGCTCTGGTAATACGGATCGTTCTGGTCCGGCTTGAACGCATAGTGATCCCAGCGCACGCCCGGGGTGATCCGCAGGCGGCCGTCCATCAGGGCGATCTCGTCCTGCGCGAACACGGCGTAGCGGTCGGTGTCATTGCGCGGGAAGAAGCGCAGCGGGTAGTTCTCCGGCATGTACGGGGAACTGCTCGATGTGATGCCGGTGGCGATGTTCGTGCCCTGCCCGCCCAGCTGGCCGGTCGGCGTGGTGCGCGATGCCTCGACGCCGTAGGCGATGTGCTGTTGCACGCTGCCCGAGTCGATCGTCTTGCCGAACGTGAGGTGGCCGCCGACCACCTTCTCGTTCAGGTCGCTGAGGTACAGGCGGTCGTACGTTGCGTTGCGCGTGGGTACGTTGGCGAGCGTACGCGTCTGCGATTCGGTCTCGGACTTCTGCCAGTACAGGTCCCACTCGAGGGTGTCAGCGATACCCATGGCGATCGTCGGGAAGCGCTGGCCGACCGAGACGCGCTGGCGGGTCGCGCGGTCGTTTGCCGTGTCGGTAAGCAGGCGCGTCGTGCCGGCCTGGCCGACGGCGCTGAGGACGTTGGTATGGACGTTGTTGCGGTAGAAGTCGGCGGTCACGCGATCCTCGCGACCGCTCGCCGCGACGTGCACGTATTTCGCGAGCAGGCTGGTGCTGTTCTGGGTCAGTGGATCGGGGCGCGTGCGAGTGTAGTTCTGCGTGGCGACGTCGCCCTTGTTGCCCAGGTCGTGGCCTTCGATGTGGTTGGCCACGATCACCAGGCCGCTATCCGGACGGCCGCCGGCCAGCGTGAGCGAGGTGCCCAGTGAACGGTCGGCGCTGTCGTAGCGCTCGCGCACCGAGACGTAGGTGTCCTTACCGTCCTTCAGGTAATCGGCGGGGTCCTTCGTGGTGTAGCGCACCGTGCCGCCGAGCGAATCCGACGGATTCAGGGCCGAGGCGGGACCACGGGTGATCTCCACGGCCTTCAGCGTGTCCGGGTCGACGAAGCTGCGGCCCGCGCGCATGCCGGTGGTGGAGAAGCCGAACGAGCTGGAGGCCGGTACGCCGTCGGTCAGGATCGATACGCGGTTACCGTCGAGCCCGCGGATGTTGTAGCTGTCGAGACCCCAGCGACCGGCGGTGCCGACAACGGAAACGCCGGGTTCGTACTTCACGAGGTCGCGGATGTTCGCGACAAGGTGGCGGTCCATCTTCTGCCGGTCGATGACCGTAACCGTGGCCGGCACGTCGAAACGCAGCGACGAACCGATCGCGGTGACGGTGATGCGCGGGAGGTCGTCCGTCGTCGTGGCGGCGATGGGCGCGGCGGCCGCGTCGGCGGCATGGGCGCTGGCGGCGCAAAGCAGTGCCGCGCCTACGGCAGCGGCGAGCAGGGTCTTCCGGGTTGTGTACACGTGGAACGTCCTTCGCTAGGGATCGGGAGCTTGCGAAGGAGGCACGTGCCTCCGGGCTGGCGGCCGGTTATCGGGGCATGGTTCGCCGCCTCTTCATGGGCGGTCGCCGCCTAGCTTATTGCGAATGGCTCGCATTCGCAACATGAGATGATACTCACGCGTCGATGCGTGAAGTCGTCTCCGGGTCGAAGAAGTGCAGGCGCTCAGGCTTGAAGCCCAGGCCGACATCCGTGCCCGGCTGGATCGACGAATGCGGCGGTACGCGCGAGACGAGCTCCTCACCGGCGTGGCGCATGTTGAGGAATACTTCGTTACCCACGGGCTCGACGACCTCGACATGTGCGCGCAGGCGCTCATCGATGCCGGCATGGTCCGCGACCGTCAGAAGGTCTTCAGGCCGCAGCCCGACGATCAGCGGCTTGTCGACGTAAGCCGCCAGCGCCGGCGTGTCCGCGCCCAGCGCGATGCTGCCCTCCTTCATCACCAGGCGCAGCCCATCCTCACGACGCAGCGTGCCGTGGAACAGGTTCATGGCCGGGCTGCCAAGGAAGCCGGCGACGAAAAGATTTGCCGGCTTGTTGTAGAGGTTCATCGGCGTATCCAGCTGCTGGATCACGCCGCCGTTCAACACCACGATGCGCTGGCCGAGCGTCATCGCCTCGATCTGGTCGTGGGTGACGTAGACCATGGTCGCGCCGACGCGGCGATGGATGCGCGCAATTTCGACGCGAGTCGAGAGACGCAGCTTCGCATCCAGGTTCGACAGCGGCTCGTCGAGCAGGAACACGGAAGGGTCACGCACGAGTGCGCGGCCGAGGGCGACACGCTGGCGCTGGCCGCCCGACAATGCCGCGGGCCGATGGTCCAGGCGCTCGTTCAAGCCAAGCATGTCGGAGGCATCCGCAACGCGGCGATCGATCTCCGCCTTGTCGGTGCCACGCAGGCGCAGGCCGAAGCCGAGGTTCTCGCGCACGGTCATGTGCGGGTACAGCGCGTAGTTCTGGAACACCATGGCGATGTCGCGATCCTTCGGCGCCACGTCGTTCACCACGCGGTCGCCGATGGTCATCGTGCCGCCCGTGATCGATTCGAGCCCGGCGATCATCCGCAGCAGCGTGGTCTTGCCACAGCCCGAGGGGCCGACCAGCACCAGCAGCTCGCCATCCGCGATCTCGAAGCTCGCCTCTTTCAGGGCCACGTGGCCGTTGGGGTAAACCTTGCGTACCTTGTCGAGGCGAACCGCTGCCATCAGAACTCTCCGGGATGTGTCGGGGGCCGGCCCGCCTGCGCGTGCCATGGACCCGGTGGATGGGGTATTCTGCCGACGTAATCGTTTACGTCATAGTGTCGGTTCCCCACGGCCCCATTCAGGACTCCCCGGTCGTGTCAACGGAGTGAAGAGCAAACCGTCACTAGACGTCAGGCCCCGCAAGAGGCACCCTTGCGGGCTTCCGTGACACGACAGGTTTCCCATCATGGCCAACGTTAGCGCCGCGGCGCCGACCCTGCTCGCCGACCTCGGCGGCACGAATGTCCGGTTCGGCATCGCCCACCCGGAACAAGACCACCCGCTGGTCCAGGAAAGCATCCGCCGCTACCACGTCAAGGACTACGCCTCGCTGGCTGACGCCGCGAAGCAGTACTTCAAGGAAACCGGGCATGAGGCGCAGCGCGCCATCATCGCCGCCGCGGGCCGTATTGATAACGGCGAGACCGTGAAGGTCACCAACAACCCCTGGGCCATTTCCGCGCACAAGCTGGCAAAGGAACTGGACCTCGAGTGGGTCCACCTGGTCAACGATTTCGCCGCCCAGTCGATGGCGGTGATGCTGATGAGCGCGGACAAGGTCATCGATGACAAGGGCACCACCGAGCTCATGGCGGTCGGCAACGTCGCCGTGCCGCGGATCGGTGCGAAGGACGAGCAGACCTTCGTCGTCGTCGGCCCGGGCACCGGCCTGGGCGTCGGCGGCCTGCTGATCCGTGGCGACAAGGTCAGCGTGCTGCAGACCGAGGGCGGCCACGCCGGCTTCGCTGCGCACAGCCCGGAAGATATCGAGATCCTGAAGGTCCTGAACCTCCGTTACGGCCGCGTCTCGAACGAGCGCCTGATCAGCGGTGGCGGCCTGCAGAACCTCTATACCGCCATCTGCGAGATCTCGGGCCAGAAGCCCGACGAGACGATCACCCCGGAAGACATCACCCGCCGCGCCACCGACGGCACCTGCCCGATGTGCCAGCGCGCGGTCGAGACTTTCGCCGGCATCTTCGGCAGCGTCGCAGGCGATCTCGTGCTCACGCTGGGTGCGTGGGATGGCGTGTACCTCACCGGTGGCATGACCCCGATCCTGATCCCCTGGATCCAGAAGCACTTCCGCGAGCGCTTCGAAGCCAAGGGCCGGTTCCGCGACACGATGGAGCAGGTGCCGACGCAGGCCATCATGAACCCGGAGCCGGGCCTCATCGGCGGCGCCGCCCTGGCGATCGTCGAGGCTGGTGGCACGCCGCTGCGCCGCTGAATCGCGCGCAAGCGCTCCCACAAGAGCCCTCGCAGCTCTTGCGTAGGAGCTCACCCTGTGAGCGACGCCGTTCGCGGAAGAACCACAGGGTCTTGGGCGGCATCGCGAAAGATGTCGCCCACAGGGTGGGCTCCTACGACGGCCCTGGCACGCTCCTGTCGGAGCGTGCTTGCACGCGATACGCGATGAAGTGGATCAGTTCGCCGGAGCGAGCAGCGCATCCAGGTCGCTTTCGTCGAAGCTCAGGCGCTCACGGCTGCCGCCACCTTCGAGCACCGCATCGGCAAGCTCCGCCTTCCGAGCCTTTAGCTCTTCGATGCGCTCTTCGACCGTCCCCGCCGTGATCAGGCGGTAGACAAACACCGGCTTGTCCTGCCCGATGCGATGCGCGCGGTCGCTGGCCTGCGCTTCCGCGGCGGGGTTCCACCACGGGTCGTAGTGGATGACCGTGTCGGCGCTGGTGAGGTTGAGGCCGACGCCGCCAGCTTTCAGCGACAGCAGGTACAGCGGTACTTCGCCATCCTGGAAACGCTGCACCGGTTCGGCGCGATCGCGGGTTTCACCGGTCAGTGTGACGTAGCTCAGGCGGCGACGATCCAGCTCGTTCGCGATGAGCTTGAGCATCTCGGTGAACTGGCTGAAGAGCAGCACGCGACGGCCTTCGGCAAGCAGTGCGGGTAGCATGTCCATCAGCAGCTCGAACTTCGCCGACTCGCGCACGCCGCGCGCGGCTTCGAGTTTCACCAGGCGCGGATCGCAGCAGACCTGGCGCAGCTTCAGCAGCGCATCGAGCACGACGATGCCGCTGTGCGCGATGCCGCGCTGTGCGATGACCTCGCGCAACTCTTCCGCGAGCGAAAGGCGCAGGCTTTCATACAGATCGCGCTGACGCGGCTCCATGACGACGCGGCGGGTGATCTCGGTCTTCGCCGGCAGTTCGGACGCCACCTGGGCTTTCGTACGGCGCAGGATGAACGGTGCGATACGCCGGTTCAGGCGCTCCTGCACATCGGTGTCCTGGTGCTTTTCGATCGGCGCGCGGTAATGACGGCGGAACGCGCCTTCGTCACCAAGCAACCCCGGAACGGCAAGGTCGATCTGCGACCACAACTCGCCAAGGTGATTCTCGAGCGGCGTGCCGGTAAGGCACAGGCAACGCGGGATCTTCAGCGCCAGCAGCGCGCGGCGCGCCTGCGTGCGCGGGTTCTTCACCTGCTGCGCTTCATCGAGCACGACCAGCGAGAAAGGCTGCTTCTTCAGCGCCTCAACATCACGCGGCATCAGCGCGTAGGTGGTGAGGATGACGTCGTTCTCCGCCATGCGGGTAAACGTCTCCGCACGCTGCGGGCCGTGCAGCGCAAGCAGGCGCAGGCTCGGCGCGAAACGCGCGACTTCCGACACCCAGTTCGGCACGAGACTGGTCGGCACCACGACGAGCGCTGGTGCATCGAGCTGCCCGCTTTCCTTCAGCGCCAGCAGGTGCGTGATCAGCTGCAGCGTCTTGCCGAGGCCCATGTCGTCGGCGAGCACGCCACCGGTACCGGCTTCGGCCAGCGCGTTCATCCAGCGCAGGCCATCGCGCTGGTAGCCGCGCAGTTCGGCGTGCAGGCCTTCGGGCACCGCATCGCTCGCGCGTTCCGCGGCTTCGCGCAGGCGCTTGGTGAAACCACGCAGGCGCTCGGGGGCTTCGAACGAACCGCCGCTGGGCAGCGCCTGCACGATCTCTTCGAGACGGCCGGCCTGCACGCGTGGCAGGTGCAACTGCTGGCGCGGCTTCTCGAGATATTCGGCAAGCGGTGCGAGCAAGTCGCGCAGTTCCTTCAGGCGCACGGGCACGCGGCGGCGATCGTCGACCGGCGCGTACCACACGGAATCTTCCGCTTCGCCCGGCATGGGGCTGAGGCTGAGCTGATGCTCCGCGAGCGCCTGCGCCACGGCGGGCAGCAGGTTCACGCGCTTGCCTTCCACCTCGATGCCGATTTCCAGGTCGAAAGCACGATCGGCATCGTCTTCGCGGGCCTGGCCGTACCAGTGCACGGGGCCTTCGAGCACTTCAAACGGGAAGCTGGGCGCGTAATCGAGCATGAAGCCATCGGCCTCGAGCTTCGGGCGCAGCGCCAGCCAGCGCGCGGGCGTGTTCACTTCGAGTGCGCCGGCGTAGCCCTTGCCGGGGAATAGCCACGCATCGTCAGGCAGCGTGTCGGCCATGTCCCAGGGCAAACCCTCGGTATCCACCGCCGGATTGAGTCCCGCGGTTTCCAGCGTCTCCATGCTGGCGAGTTCTTCGGCGCGGCGGCGCGTGATCTCGAGCAGCACGCCATTGCGCACGCGGCGAACCAGCGGCTCGCCACCGCGGCCGGGCAGGCGCTCGCCGGCGTAATCGAACGACAGGCGGCCATACGCCAGCGGCGGCGTACCGGCGGCAAGGCGGGCGTGCCGGGTCAGCGCGTGCAGGGTCAGCACGGGGCGCGGCGATACCTCCGCCCGGCGCATCTCGCCGAAGACCTGCGGAGCGGGGATCCGCTCGCCCAGGCCTGCTTCCCCCAGGCCAGAGGCGAAGGTGGCGGTGCTTTCCGGCGGCAACGGCGGCAGATCGAGCCACGCGCTCTCGGCGGCATCGCTTTCGAGCGGGCCTACCTCGGCGTGCTCGGCGTCGAGAAACCAGAGCGTGCCGACGCGGAACAGCCGCTGGCTGGCGGGCACGTCGGGGAGCAGCTTCTGGCCGCCATCCTTTTCGACGCTCCAGCGCCAGCGCAGGGCGTGCGGCGCGCCGCGCGAGAGACGCAGGCCGGCCACGCCGCCGAAGAAGCACGGCGCGGAATCCAGGACCTCGGCAAGCAGCTGGTCACCCAGCGGGCCGGCGAACCGCGCGTAGCTGCGGCTCTTGCGCAACGTCTGCGGCAGGCCGAGGACGGTGGCGGCAAGACGTTTCTCATTGATATTGAGAGCGGACTCCGGCAGATGCCGGCTATCCAGCGGCAACGGGCGCGAGAAACGGCCGTCTTCGCCCTGGGTCAGCAGGACCGGGGCGACATCCAGCCGGGCGGCCGGCTCGTGGTCGTCGTTCACGCCCTCGAGGAAAAAGCCCAGCACGGTGCGCTCTGCCGTGGGCGCCTTGGGCGCGATGCCACCCAGCGCGCGTTGCCACGCCACGGGGAGCTCACCCGCCGGTTCGGTTCGCCTGCGCTTTTCGTCCGGTTGATGCATCCGTGTCGGTCTCGCCTGCGCGACCAAAACAGGAAGCTTAGCAAAGGCACGGTGACGTGCCCGTAGGACTTTTTACCCGGGACCGGCCCGGTTCAGCGAACCGGGCGGTCGGCGGGGGCCTACGAGCGGCGGCTGGCGAACAGGTCGACCGGGTATTCGGCCTTCTGCTCGCGGCCCATCAGCCTGCGCACGCCCTCTTCCGGGGTGACTTTGCCATGCAGCACGTCACGGACAGCCGCCGAAATCGGCAGGTCCAGGCCGTGCTTGGCGGCTAGGCGGTCGACCTCGTCGGCGGTGACCACGCTTTCGACCACCTGGCCGATCTGGCGCACGGCATCCTGCAGGCTGGTGCCCTTGCCCAGGGCCAGGCCCAGCCGGCGGTTGCGCGACAGGTCGCCGGTGCAGGTGAGCACCAGGTCGCCCAGGCCCGCCAGGCCCATCAGGGTCTCGGCACGGGCACCGAGGGCGACGCCGAGCCGGAGCATCTCGTTCATGCCGCGGGTAATGAGCCCCGCGCGCGCGTTGAGGCCGAGCTCCATGCCATCGGCCACGCCGGTGGCGACGGCCAGCACGTTCTTCATCGCGCCGCCCAGCTCGGCACCGAGGATGTCGTTGCCGGTGTAGGCACGGAAGTTCGGCGCATGGAGCAGGACGGCCAGCTCCTTGCCGAACGCTTCGTCGGTGGCGTGCACGGTCACCGCGCTGGGCAGGCCGGCGGTCACCTCACGGGCGAACGACGGACCGGTGACGACCGCGGCCGGGTGGCCCGGCAGCTTTTCGTTCACCAGCTCGTGCAGGAAGCGGCCGGTACCGGTCTCAAAGCCCTTGGTGGCCCAGGAAATCCGGGCACCCGGGTCGAGCATCGGGATGATCTCGTCCAGCACGGAGGCGAACGCATGGCTCGGCACCACGATCAGCACGATGCCCGCGCCGCGCACGGCGGTGGCTAGGTCGGCCTCGTAGGCGAGCTCCGGCGGGAGATCCAGGTCCGGCAGGTAGCGCAGGTTGCGCCGCGCCGAGGCCATCTCGGCCAGGGCGGCGGCGTCACGCCCCCACAGGCGCGTGGGGACGTCGTTACGCGCCAGCAGGGCGGCCAGTGCGGTGCCCCAGGACCCGGCGCCGAGGACGGCGACGGTGGGTCGGGAAGGCGCGCTCACGGCTTAGCTGTTGAGCGTATGGGTACCGGCGCCTTCGACCTGCTGGCGCTGCTGCTCGGCGTACAGGGCATCGAAGTTGATCGGCTGGAGGAGGAACGGCGGGAAGCCGCCTTCCTGGACCATGGCCGAGACCATCTGGCGACCGTACGGGAAGAGCAGGTTCGGGCAGTACGAGCCCAGGATGCCGTCACGGTCTTCGTCGGTGAAACCGGCGATGCCGAAGATGCCGGCCTGGTGCACTTCGGCCAGGTACGCGGTGCGCTCGCCCAGGGCGCAGGTGAGCGTGAGCGACAGGACGACTTCGAACAGGTCGTTGCCGAGGTCGACGGCCTTGTGGCCCAGGTTCAGCTGGACCTGCGGCTGGGCCTCGGTCTCGCCCATTTCCTGGAAGATCTGCGGCGCGTTCGGGGCTTCGAACGAAGCGTCCTTCACGTAGATCTTCTGCAGCACGAGCTGGGGCTGGCCGGCCTGGCCGTTGGCGTTGAACTCTGCCATGGTCTGTTCCTCGAAAATAAGCGGCGTGGGTTGGGGATTCACGCCAGCGGCGCGAAAGCCGGGATTGTTTCACACAACCCGGGCAAGCGCACATCCTGCTTGCGTGAAGGGTCCATCATCTGGGAGAATGCCCGGCTCCCCTATGCCAACCCGCTTTGTCGGGCAGGCCCATCACGCGATGTGGGCCTCGAACTGGCGGGAATGCTCCACCTCCAGCCATCGCGTGGCGCCCCTGTATCCACGGGCCGTGTCGCTGGGCCGTTGCCTCCCTGGCCAAAGGGTGGTCAAACCGAATCTATAAGGAGGCCCACATGGCCCGTAGATGCCAAGTCACCAATAAGGGTGTGCAGACCGGTAACAACGTCTCGCATGCGAACAACAAGACCCGCCGCCGCTGGTTGCCGAACCTGCACGAGCGCCGCTTCTGGGTCGCCAGCGAGAACCGTTGGGTCAAGCTGCGCGTTTCTAACCACGCCCTGCGCACCATCGACAAGAACGGCATCGAAGCCGTGCTGGCCGACCTCCGTGCCCGTGGCGAGAAGATCTAAGGAGTCCGACAATGGCTGGCAAGCGCGATAAGATTCGCCTGATCTCCTCTGCGGGTACCGGGCACTTCTACACCACGGATAAGAACAAGAAGAACACGCCGGAAAAGATGCTGATCAAGAAGTACGATCCCGTCATCCGGAAGCACGTGGAATACAAGGAAGGCAAGATCAAGTAATTGATCTTGAGAAAAACCCGCCGAAAGGCGGGTTTTTTTTGGCTCCCGCAAGAGCAATAAAAAAGCCCGCCAATGGCGGGCTTTTTTACGCTGCAATCCGGAATGCTTACGCGCCGACGGCGGAGTAACCCTTCAAGCGCTGCGCGAACTGCTGGAGCGAGCGGATGCCGCTTTCCTCGGCTTCGTGGATCCACTGCTGGAGCGCGCTGAGCGCCTTGTCGGCACCACGCTCTTCCATCAGGGCGACGAGCCGGGCGCGGAAATCACACACCGTCTGCAGCGCCGGGCGGTTGGCCAGGGCGGCATGCATGCGCTCGCGGGCATCGTTGTCGAGCCAGCGGCCACCATCGGCCAGCGCACGGCGCAGGCGACGCGGCACGGCCTTCATGCGGTCGCCGGCCTGCTCCACTTCCTCGCGCATCGTCGGGAGGATGACGTTGCGGTAGTAGTCCGTGGTCGCCTGGAAACGCAGGGTGAGCACACCCTTCAGCGTCTCGGCATCCGGCAGGTGCACGTTCGGGCGGATATTCAGCGTGGGAGCCACGCGGAGCACCTTGGCGAGACGGAACACACGCAGCGTGCAGATCGCCGCCCAGCCGATATCGAACTCCCACTTGCGCAGGGCGAACTTCGCCGAGCTCGGGAACGCGTGGTGGTTGTTGTGCAGTTCCTCACCGCCGATCCAGAAGCCCCACGGCGAGATGTTCGTGGCCGTGTCGCTGCTCTCGAAGTTGCGGTAACCCCACCAGTGGCCGATGCCATTGACGAAGCCGGCGGCCCAGAACGGGATCCACAGCATCTGCACGGCCCACAGCGCCATGCCGATCACGCCGAACAGCGAGAAATCGATGACCGCCATGAGCACGGGGCCCCAGTACGGGTGCTTGCCGAACAGGTGGCGCTCGAACCAGTCATCCGGGGTGCCGCGGCCGTACTTCTCCATGTCGGCCTTGTTGTAGCTGGCCTCACGGTAGAGCGACACGCCGTCCAGGAAGACCTTCTTGATACCGAAGATCTGCGGGCTGTGCGGATCTTCCTCGGTCTCGACCTTGGCGTGGTGCTTGCGGTGGATGGCGACCCATTCCTTGACGACCATGCCGGTGGTGAGCCAGCCCCAGAAGCGGAAGAAACCGTTGAGCGTCCAGTGGAAATCGACGCCGCGATGGGTGGCGCTGCGGTGGTAGTACAGCGTCACCGTGAAGATGGTGAGCTGGGTGACCACGAGCATGTAGACCACGATCTCGCCCCACGAAGCGCGGGTGAGGCCGTTGGCCAGGAAGTCGAGCACCGTGTCGAACATCGAGTCGTTACCGCTTGGGTAGTGAAGGGGATGTACAGTTGTGCAGTCTATATGGGCGACCCCGTACCCACCAGCACGGAACGCGGCAAAATGTGAAGCCCATGGTTGTGGGAAATGCGGCGCTTTCCGCACAATCGCCGGATGACCGCGACCCGCCCTGTTCAGCCATGTGAAGACCGCCGGGCGCGTTGCCCGCAGGTTCCCGCGCGTTGCGCGACGATGGGCGATTTAGTCGCATGATCGATACCGGTCTGCTGAATGTCGCCGGCGTTTCCCGGCGCCGGGCGGGACGCGCCGCCGTGAGCGACGTGAGCTTTTCACTGAACCGCGGTGAAGTGCTGGGGCTTCTGGGCGTCAATGGCGCCGGTAAATCGACCACCCTGCAGATGCTGGCCGGGGCGCTCAAGCCCGATGCCGGCTCCATCCGGCTAGACGGGCGCGATTTCGTGGCGCAGCCGGCGATCGCCCGCGAGCTGATCGGCTGGCTGCCGGAAAGCGCGCCGCTCTGGCCTGAGCTCACGGTGGAAGAGCACCTGCAGGCGTTCGCGGCGCTCCGCGGCACCTCCCGGACCGCGGCCCGCGCCGCCGCCAGCGCGATCATCGAGCGGCTCCAGCTGGGCGAGCTTCGGCGCCGCCTGGCTGGGGTGCTATCGCAGGGCCAGCGGCAGCGACTGGGCCTGGCCTGTGCCCTGGTCCACGAACCGGCCCTGCTCATCCTCGACGAACCCGCCAACGCCCTGGATCCTGTCCAGGTCGGCGAATTGCGCAAGCTGATCCGTGAGCGAGCCGCCGCTGGCAGCGCCGTGATCCTTTCCACCCATGTGCTGGCCGAGGTGGTCGCCGTCTGCGATCGCGTCGCGATCCTGCATGAGGGGACGCTCCGCCACGATGCGCCCCTGGGCGGCGCCGAAGGAGGGAAGGCGCTCGAAGCCACCTTCTTCTCGATCGCCACGGGAGCGGCCGCATGAGCCTCGCCGCCGTCACCCGCCTGGAACTACGCCGCCTGGCCGTTCGCCCGCTCGCCTGGGCGCTGGCCGCGCTGACGATCGCTTGGCTCGCCTGGACCTTCGTCCTCGGGCTTGGCCAGTTCCTTGGCATGCAGGTCAAGCTGGCCGCGGTCGCCGACGCGCCCGGATTCACCGATCTCGTCGCTATCCCCCTGCTGGCCGAACTGGTCAAGCTCTCCTTCCTCGTCGTGCCACTGATGACGATGTCGTTGATCGCCGGCGAGCGTCGTACCGGTACGCTGGCCCTGCTCGCCTCGACGGGCCTGCCTGCCTGGCGCATCGTGATCGGCAAATACCTCGCGGTCCTCGCATGGCTTGGCCTGTGGCTCGCCGCCACGCTCGCGATGCCACTCATCGTTGGCGCCAGCGGTAGCGCCGACTGGGGCAAGCTGGCCGCGGCGACGCTGGGCACGGCCCTGGTGCTGGCGACGCTGGCGGCGATCGGCCTGGCCTGTTCCGCTGCCACGGCGTTTCCCGCCATCGCCGCGGCGATGGCGCTCATCATCACCCTCGCGTTGTGGACGATCGACCGGGGCGCTCAGGCGGCCGGCATCAGTGGCGGCTTCCTCGACTGGCTCACGATGGCCACCCATCTGCAGAACCTGTTGCGCGGGCTGGTGACCTCGGTCGACGTGCTCTGGTTCGTCCTCGCCATCGCGCTGTCGCTCACCCTCGCCATCCGCCGCCTCGGCACCGACCGGGAGCGTCAGTAATGCGCCGCCTTGATCGCTGGCTCGTCGTCATCGGGCTTTTCATCGCGACGGGATGCCTCGGCTTCCTCAGTTCGCGCCATGTATGGACGGCCGACTGGACCCGCGGCGCACGCGCCAGCCTCGCACCCGAAAGCGTCGCCGTGCTGTCGAAGCTGCCCGGCACGGTGGATGTCGTCGGTTACCTGTCGCCGACCGGCCCGCTGCGCGAGCAGACCGCGGCGGTGATCGAACGCTACAGCCGGGAGAAGCACGACCTGAAGCTGTCGTTCGTCGATCCGGACCTCGATCCGGCGGCATCACGCCAGTTGGGCATCAGCGGTAACGGCGCGCTGCTTGTCCGCTACAAGGGACGCGAAGAGCGCGTCGAGAGCCCGATTAACGAGCGCAACCTGTCGAACGCCCTCGAGCGCCTCGCCCGTGGTGGCGAGCGCATCGTCGCGTTCGTCACCGGCGATGGCGAACGGCAGGCCGACGGCGTCGCCAACGCCGACCTGGGCACCTTCATGCAGCAGATGGAGCGCCGCGGCATGCGCGCCGTGCCGCTCAACTTCGGGCAGACACAGGGCGGGCCCGAACACACCGACCTGGTCGTGCTGGCGAGCCCCGCCGCTGCACTGACCCCGCAGGCCGTCGGTGCGCTGGTGGATTACGTGCACGGTGGTGGCAACCTGCTGTGGCTCACCGAGCCAGGCAATGCCGATTTCGGCACGAGCGCACTCGCCGATGTACTGGGCGTGCGCGTGCTGCCGGGCGTACTCGTCGATGGCCAGGGCAGCACGCTCAATGTGAAGGACCCACGGATCATCGTGGCGTCGGACTATCCGTTCCACGCGATCACGCGCGCGTTCCGCGATACGACCCTGTTCCCGCAGGCTTCGGCGCTCGCGCAGGTTTCCGACCATGACTGGGCCGTGGTGCCGTTCCTGCGCTCGAGCGACCGTAGCTGGACCGCGTTCGGCGGCATCGACAATGACAAGCCATCCACTATCGCTTTCCATCCCGAAACCGGTGAGCTGAAGGGCCCGCTGGATTTCGGCTTTGCGCTGAACCGGCTCTCACCCAGCCCGGAGAAAAGCGAGCAGCGCGCGGTGATCATCGGCGACGGCGATTTCCTGTCGAACACGTACGTGGGCAACGGCGGCAATCGCGCGCTCGGCGAACGCATCTTCAACTGGTTGCTCGGCGATGACGTGCTCGTGGACCTGCCAGCTCGCGGGGCACCTGACCGGGTCATCACGGTGTCGCAGGACGGCCTGAATGCGCTGACGTTCGGCTTCCTTGTCGCGCTGCCCGTGCTGTTGATCGGCTGCGGCGGGTTCATCGCCTGGCGCCGCCGGAGGCGCTGAGGATGCGTGCGCGGACCATCGGGATCGTGGTGCTGCTTGCGCTGGTTGGCGCCGTGGCGTGGCAGATGCACTCCGACGATGCCGATGTGCTTGCCCACACGCTGACGCCGCTCGACCCCTCGACCGTGCAGCACGTCGACATCACCATGAAGGGCCTTCCACCCCAGCGCTTCGAGCGAGAGGGGGACCACTGGAGTGGCGCCGACCAGGGCCGGCCAGCCGATCTCGCCGCGCTGGCTTCCACGCCGGTAGCCGAGTGGAAGCCGGCGGCCGACTTCGCACCGGCCAACATCGGGCTGGCCCCGCCGCTCGCGATCCTGACCCTCGACGGCACCCGCATCGAATACGGTGACCTGGCCGCCTTGGGCCGCCAGCGCTACGCCCGCATCGGCGACCGCATCGCGCTCATCCCCGCCCAGGCCATGCCCCGCCCACCCCGCACCCAGGCCCTGCCTACAAAGCCGATGCTGTAGGAGCCCACCCTGTGGGCGACATCTTTCGCGGAATAGCCACAGGACCCGCGGCAGCGAGCCGAACCTGTGGGAGCGTGCTTGCACGCGATAGGCGGTGCCGCAAGCACC
>NZ_JBQCFT010000218.1:0-15467 GCF_051958795.1 Luteibacter sp.
CCGGGCGGATCGCCTGCTGCCTGACGAAACCGGCCCGCTCGTACATACCGAGCGCCCGGCCAAGGCGGCTGTTCGATTCAAGGAACAGGCGCTTGCCGCCGCGCTCGCGGAAGGTGGCGATGGCGGCATCCAGCAGGAGCCTGCCGGCGCCCAGGCCGCGGAAGTTCTCGTCCACGCCCATCTTCGAGAGCTCGTACACGCCCTCGCCCTCATGCAGCAGGGCGCAGGTACCAATGACCTCGCCCGCGTAGAGCGCGAAGAAAATGGCGCCGCCGGGATGGATCACCAGCGACTCCGGATCGGCGAACAGCGCGCGATCGACATCCTCGACACGGAAATGCCGCTCGAGCCACTGCTGGTTGAGCCGGCGGAAGTGGTCGGCATAGGCCGCATCCCATGGCACGACCTGCACCCCCTCGCGAGCGAGCGCGGCGCCTTGCTCGAGCACCGTGGCGACCAGCGGCTTCGCGGCCAGCGCCTGCTCGCAGCCATCGATGGCATCGAGCCGGTCGAGCATGCGCGGGCCGAGCGATTCGGCCATGCCCCGGCGCAAGGCCAGCCAGACCGGGCCGAGCGCACCGAGCGCCCGCTCGCCTGCGTCGGTCAGCGCCAGCACGCTGCGGCGCCCGTCACCTGGGTCGCGCTGGCGTACGACCATGCCGGCCTCGACCAGGCGGTCGGCGAGCTGGCTCACGGCCGAGTGGGTCTGGCCGATGGCCGTGGCGACCTCGGTGACCGTCGTGGGGCCCACGTCGCGCAGGAAGCGCATGACCGGGAACCAGCGCGATTCGATCCCTGCCCCGCTGGCACGGTAAACCTCATCCACCGCCTGGTAGAAGTAATCGCTCAAGGCCTTGAGGCGGCTGCCAAGGGCGAGCTCGCGCAGGGAGGACAGGTACATCGGGCATCCATGTGGGGACGGGGCGCAGAACGCGAGGCTAGCCGTGGCGGGATGCCGCACGCAAGCGACGGCGCAGCATCTTCATCCACCGCACGCAGCCACGTCCGCTATGGTGGGCGCCGTATCCCTGAGATGGAGCACCCATGGATTGGAGCCAGTTCTTTATGTTCGCCGGCGTCGGCCTGCTCGCGCAGCTGGTCGACGGCGCTCTTGGCATGGCCTATGGGCTCGTGTCGAGTTCCGTGCTGCTCGCCATGGGCCTGCCCCCGGCCGTCGCCAGCGCCACCGTCCATACCGCCGAAATGGTTACCACCGGCGTCTCGGGTGGTGCGCATGCCTTCTTCGGCAACGTCGACTGGAAGTCGTTCCGGCGGCTGGCCATTCCCGGGGTGATCGGTGGCGTCATCGGCGCGTGGTTCCTTGCCAGCGTGCCGGGCGATGCGATCAAGCCCTACGTCTACGCCTACCTGCTGATCCTCGGCGTGGTGGTGCTGGTGCGCGCCAGCGGCCGCATCGTCTCGCATCACCGCGTGCGCTACAAAGGCGTGGTCGGCTTCTTCGCAGGGCTGCTCGACGCCATTGGCGGCGGTGGCTGGGGCCCGATTGCTACCTCTACCCTGCTCGCCCGCGGCGGCAACGTGCGCCACACGATCGGCACGGTGAACGCGGCGGAGTTCGTCGTGACCATCGCAATCTCGACCACCCTCATCGCCCACATGGGCGTCCAGCACTGGACCATCGTGCTGGGCCTGCTAACCGGCGGTGTGATCGCGGCGCCACTGGCGGCGTGGCTGGTGCGGCACCTGCCGCCACGTTATGTGATGGGGGCGGTGGGGTGCCTGATTGTCGGGATCAGCCTTTATCAGCTGGGGAATCTGTTCCTGCGGTGAGGCTGATCGCGCGCAAGCGCGCTCCCACAAGGGCGCAGGAGCGTTGGATCCTTCAGTACCAGCCGAGGATTTCGAGCTTTTCGCCTAGCGGCTTGCGCATCTTCTTCAGCGTCCGGTTGCTGGGGTTTACCAGCTTCGCCGCGTCGGCGGCCTTGAGCATGGCGAGGTCGGAGACCGAGTCGCCGTAGGCGATGGCCCACGGCCGGGTGATGCCGGCGCGTTCGACAGCCTTGACCTTCATCCCGTCGACGTTGTGCTGCACGAAGTGAACGCCGAACAGGCCGCCGCGCACGCGCGATGCGAGCAGTTCGACGCCGCGCAGGTCCACCTCGTCAAGGATCGTCTGCACCAGGGTGCCGTCGTTGCCGGTCACGATGAGCACGCGGTCACCGGCTTCCACGTGCCGACGCAGGGTAGCCACGCCGTCGCGCACGAAGACACCGGGGCGTCGCGCATAGGTACGCCCGAACACCGTGAGCAGGCGCTTGTAGCTCGCCTCGGTACGGCCGAAGGTGATCACGCGGAGGAAGACGCGCCCGAGGATGCGCGTACCCGCCGCGCTGCGCAGCAAGAAGGGCACCACGGGCAGCCACGGAAGCGCGAGCAACAGGCGCCAGCGGCCGAACCCGGAGAGGCGCTCGCGGAAGAAGAGTTCCAGCGTCTGGTGGCGCACGATCACGCCATCGAAATCGAACAACACGACGCGTCGTGCGTCGGCGGAGGTGCCAGGCACCTCCGGCTCATGCCCCTGTTCCATGCTTGCTCAGTGCTTGTGCGGGTGGGTCGGCGCGTGCGTGCCGAACAGCTTCTGTAGTTCCGCGCCCGGGTCCGCGGCGCGCATGAACGCCTCGCCGACGAGAAAGGTGTGGATGCCCTTCTCGCGCAGCGTGCGCACGTCTTCCGGCGTGTGGATGCCCGATTCCGCGACGATCGCGGTATCCGGACCCACGCGGTCCTTCAGCTTCAGCGAGGTACCCAGCGAGGTCTCGAACGTGCGCAGGTTGCGGTTGTTCACGCCGATCAGCGGCGCGGGCATGCCCAGCGCGATCTCGAGTTCTTCCTCGTTGTGCACTTCCACCAGGACATCGAGATCCAGCTCGGCCGCCAGCAGCGAGAGCTCGGTGAGGCGGCTTTCATCGTAGATGGTGTCGCCATCGCTCTCCTTCGAACCGAAGGCGGAGACGATGAGCAGGATGCAGTCGGCACCGATCACGCGGGCCTCGTACACCTGGTACTCATCGATGATGAAGTCCTTGCGGAGGATCGGCAGGTTGCACGCCTCGCGGGCCTGGCGGAGGTAATCCTCGTGGCCCTGGAAGAAGTCCGCATCGGTGAGGACGGAAAGACAGGTGGCGCCGCCGGCTTCGTAGCTGCGGGCGATCGCCGCCGGGTCGAAATCAGGGCGGATCAGCCCCTTCGACGGACTGGCCTTCTTGACCTCGGCGATGACGGCAGGCTTGTTCTCATACAGCCGCGCATCGATCGCGGCCACGAATCCGCGGGTCTCCCCGAGGTCGGCAATCTGCGCGGCAAGGTCGTCCATCGTGCGCTTGCGGCTGCGCTCGGCGATCTCTTCTACCTTGCGGTCGAGGATACGGTGGAGGATGTCGGGCATCGGTGTCGCTTCCTGGAGTGAGGCGGGGGTGGGGATACCCCGACGATATCAGGCGCCAAGCCGCTGCGTCGCGGCCACGAACGCATCCATTTTTGCACGAGCGGCGCCGCTTGCGATGGTCGCGCGGGCCAGGTCGATGCCTGCCTGGATGCTGGGAGCCACGTCAGCGGTGTACAGGGCGGCACCCGCGTTCAGGCAGACGATGTCGTGGGGCACGCCGGGGACGCCGGAAATCGCATCCAGCAGCATGCCCTTTGATTCTTCCGCATTTTCCACGCGGAGATTACGGCTGGAGGCCATCGAGAGACCGAAATCTTCCGGCTCGACCTCATATTCCGTGACCTTGCCGTTGCGCAGCTCGCCCACCAGGGTGGCCGCGCCGAGCGAGATCTCGTCCATGCCATCGCGGCCCCAGACCACCATGGCGTGGTTCGCGCCCAGGGCCTGGAGAACGCGGATCTGGATACCGACGAGGTCCGGATGGAACACGCCCATGAGGATATTCGGGGCCCCGGCCGGGTTCGTCAGCGGCCCCAGGATGTTGAAGATCGTCCGGACGCCCATTTCGCGGCGTACCGGCGAGACCACCTTCATGGCCGGGTGGTGGTTCGGGGCGAACATGAAGCCGATGTCGACCTCTTCCATGCACACAGCCACCTGAGCGGGCAGCAGCTCGATCCGCGCGCCCAGCGCTTCGAGGACATCGGCGCTCCCCGATTTCGACGACACACTGCGGCCGCCGTGCTTTGCGACGCGCGCGCCCGCGGCGGCGGCCACGAACATCGAAGCGGTCGAGATGTTGAACGACGATGCGCCGTCGCCGCCGGTACCGACGATATCGAGGAAGTGCGGATGCGGATTCACTTCGACTTTCGCCGACAGGTCGCGCATGACCCGCGCCGCACCGGTGATCTCGCCCACCGTCTCCTTCTTCACGCGCAGGCCGGTGAGGATCGCCGCGGTCATGAGCGGGCTCACGTCACCACGCATGATCTGGTGCATGAGCTCGATCATCTCGTCATGGAAGATCTCGCGGTGTTCGATCGTGCGCTGCAGCGCCTCGGAAGGAGTAATCGGCATGGAACGTCCCGGACGGTGGATCAGGCAGCGAGCGGCAGCGGCATGCCGAGGAAGTTACGCAGCAGGTCGTGGCCGTGCTGGGTCAAAATCGATTCGGGGTGGAACTGCACGCCTTCGATCTCGAGCGTGCGGTGACGCAGGCCCATGATCTCGTCGATGGAGCCATCTTCGCGCTCCGTCCATGCGGTGACTTCCAGGCAGTCGGGCACCGAATCCTTTTCCACGACGAGCGAGTGGAAGCGCGTGGCCTCGAACGGATTGGGCAGGCCGGCGAACACGCCCTTGCCCAGGTGCTTCACGGGGGAAGTCTTGCCATGCATGATCTCGCGCGCCCGGATCACCTTGCCGCCGAACACCTGGCCGATGGCCTGGTGGCCGAGGCAGACGCCGAAGATCGGCAGCTCGCCGGCCAGCTCCTTGAGGATATCGATGGAGACGCCCGAGTCATCCGGCGTGCCCGGCCCCGGCGAAATCATGATGCGCGAGGGCTTCAGCCCGCGGATATCGGCCACCGTCAGCGCATCGTTGCGCACCACCTTCACTTCCTGCCCCAGCTCGCCAAGGTACTGGACGAGGTTGAAGGTGAACGAGTCGTAGTTGTCGATCATCAGGAGCATGGGCGGCCTAAGTCGTGGGTGTCGCGTGGGTGCCGGGAGCGCCCCCATGGGTTGTCGCGCGTGGGGACGCGCTACCGCGGGGGTGGTTGGTCATTGTATGCCATGGGTGCGGCCCGGGTTCATGCCTGCGGCAAGGGCCGCACATGGGCCTGCAGGCAGGCCGCGAGGGCGTCGAAAATCACCTTGTGCCGCTGGCTTCCGCGAAGGTCGCCGTGCATCGCGATCCAGGTAGGCAGGGGAAAGGCGACCTCTGGCAGCACCCGCCTCAGCCGCGCGTCGCGCCCGGCGATCGGCACCTGGCAGCCACCGATGCCTGCACCGGCACGGACCAGGGCGAGCTGGACGAGATCGCTATCCGCCCGGAACGAAAAGGCATCGCGTCGCCAGTGCGGCCAGGTCTTGCTTGCGGCGCGCAGGAACGGGGTTTCCCGGTCGTAGCCGATGAGCGCGTGCTCCCGGAGGTCGTCAGCGCGCACGGGTATGCCCGCGCGTGCCAGGTAGTCCTCGTGCGCAAACAAGCCGATTTCCACGTTGCCGACGTGGCGCGCGACGAGCGCATCCTGCGTCGGCGGCGCCATGCGCACGGCGATATCCACCTCGCGCTGAAGGAGATCCTGCACGGCGTTGGTGGCGACCAGCTCGATACGCAGTGCCGGCCAGGCCTGGCGCAGGGCCGCAAGCGTGGGCGGCAGCACCTCCACGCCGACCACCTCGCTGGCGGAGACGCGGACGGTGCCGCTCACCTGCCCTTCCCTGTAGCCCGTGCCCGCGCGCCGGAGCGCTGCCGCCATGCGTTCCATGGATTCCGCATCACCCTGCAGGGCGCGGGCGGCATCGGTGGCCATCAGGCCCGTCTGGGTGCGCGTGAAAAGCCGCTGCCCGAAGGCTTCCTCGAGGGCATCGACGTGTCGCCCGACGGTGGGCTGGGTGATGCCCAGCCGCCGCGCGGCGCCCGACAGCGAGCGCTCGCGCAGCACGGCGAGGAAGGTGCGGTAGAGCTCCCAGTTGATGTCGTCGGCCATGCATAAATGTATAGCAGGTACCTAGAGATCGCCAATTCCTTTGCAACGTGCGGCGACCGACACTGAGTCCCTCGCCGCCCTTAGGAACGAAACCATGAGCCTTACCGAAACAGCCCGCGACAAAACCGCCCTCGTGCTCGGTGCCACCGGCGGCATTGGCGGCGAAGTGGCCCGCCAGCTGCTCGCCGCGGGATGGCAGGTGCGAGCGCTCACCCGCCGGACCGCCACGGAGGCGGCACGGGCCAATGCCGCCGAGGGCATCCAGTGGATCCAGGGCGAAGTCATGCAGGCAGGTGATGTCGCGAAGGCGGCCAGGGGCGTCGCCGTCATCGTGCATGCGGTGAATCCGCCGGGTTACCGGAACTGGGCTGGCACGGTGCTTCCCATGCTGGACAGCACCCTCGCCGCCGCCACCGCCGAGAAAGCGACCGTGGTGCTGCCGGGCACCGTCTACAACTTCGGCCCCGATGCGTTCCCGCTGATCCAGGATGATTCTCCACAGCATCCGGTGACTCGCAAAGGTGCCATCCGCGTGGAACTCGAAGAGCGCCTGCGCGATGCGACGACGCGGGGTGCCCGCGCCATCGTGGTGAGAGCGGGTGATTTCTTCGGCCCGCGCGCGGGCAGCAGCTGGTTTTCCCAAGGCCTCGTCGTACCGGGCAAACCGGTAAGCACCATCCGCTCGCCGGCGCGTCGCGGCGTTGGCCATCAATGGGCGTACCTGCCCGATGTAGCGCGCACCATGCTCGCGCTGCTGGAGCGGCGTGACACCCTTCCGCCGTTCTGCCGCGTGAACATGGCGGGCTATTGGGACAACGACGGAACGGCAATGGTCACGACGATCCAGCGGGTGGTCGCGCGTCACGGGCAGGCGGCGGCGATCAAGCCGTTCCCCTGGTGGATGATGCGGTTGATCGCACCGTTCCAGCCAACGATCCGTGAACTGATGGAGATGCGCTACCTGTGGCAGCGGCCCGTGCGCATGGCCAATGACGGGCTGCTTGGCAGCCTGGGGCATGAGCCGCATACGCCGCTTGAGGATGCGGTGGAGGCGACGTTGCGTGGCCTGGGCTGCCTGCCGGCGACAAGCTGAACGCCCTGTGCGACACGCCCGCGCATTACGAACGACGCGCTCAACGGCGTTTCAGAGGGAGAGAAACTCAGCAGGCAACACGTGGACGCAATCGAAGTTTCGGCCGCGCCCCGCCCGAACGGTAGCTAATCGGGCGATACGTCTTCGCCTGCCTCGGGAACAATAGACGCGATGCTCCGCAGAAGCGCCGCGCCACTTTCGCCAGGCTCCCAACCAGAAAAAGAACTGACTTTCTTGCCTTCGCGGAAAAAATGAAACGCAGGGATCGCGTTGAAGTCAACACCCTCCCATTTTGCATTGTCGAATGCAATCATTCCCGGATACTCAGGGAAGGCATCGTTCCAATCTCGCAGAACGCGCTCATCCAGTTCGTTGGCACTCATGATCCAGATAACTGGGACTCGGCTGAGCGCTTCAGCGAGCTGCGGGTCGCTACGAATAGATCGCGCTGCATCCTCAGCGAAATGACAACCGACGACGACCACCACATACGATCCCGACTTGGGAATTGCGTCAGACCTCAGCTGGACTACATTTTCATTATTCAGCACATAGCCTGTCGATCCGTCCAGCTTATCGGCCGGCGAGGGAATCAGGTGGCTGTAGTCCACGTACTCAGGCCCTCGGAAGGCCTTCACCAAGCGACCCGCGCGATCGAAGTCACGAGCCACCACTAACGCCTCATAATATGCTTCCGCCTCGGCGACCTTAGCCACCTTCCTTTTTGCCATTTCGTCAAACACGCGCATCATCGCCTCGCGATATCGAACACGGGACGGATAGTCGGCAGTCTGCGCGAAGAAGTTCGACGTCTTCACTGCACCGAACAACGCATGAAGCTCCTCAACGCCTAGACGATCGAGATGACGTAACGCGGTTAGAGCCGCATTTTGATACGCCAACTTGATAGACGCCGACTTCTCGACAGGAGAAATATTCTCGACACGAACACGCGCCACGTCGTCCCAAAATCTCACCGGCAACCTCTCGCCCATCGACATCGCCGAAGCCGGAACAAAAATGGCAAATAAATGGAAGAATCCGACTAGCCGTATGGCGCAATCTCTTCTCACTCGAAACATCTCAAGGCATCCTGCAAAGGTACGAGCATCGAGACCCGTCAAGCGGAGTGCAGATTCGACTACTTCCACCCGGGGTCACAAGGCAAGCTTGGCCACCCCTTGTCGGCGGAAGCGTCCAGCCCACCTTCGCCTCGATCGCGTGGTCTGAGGCATCAATAGTGCGTCGATGGCGAACGGAACCTACTGTCGATTGAAGTCCGAAAAGCGCGAGGATCCTATACACTTCTGTCGAGGATAATCCCTCCAACTCGACCGTAGAGTAGGAACCCACGCCACGCGGGACGAATACCAAGGAGCGAAGAAAGCTGTCCATCTTTTCGTCGCCAAGACGGTGTATCGGGGAATCCGGCGTAACGGCCAGATAGGCATCAAGCTGCGACCGCGTTGTAATCGGCGCACCGATGGCATCCAGTTCCTCTTGCGCCGAAGGGCTCCCGATGTGTGGCGTATAATCTGACGCACTAACCGTGGCCATCGCGGTTGAGCTGAGAAGGCCGAGCATAAGAGGGCGAAGCATGGGATGTCCTCCTAGAGTAAAAACTTGAGCGGTCTATGCCGAGAGATGACACTCGGCACGACGACATGATGGCCGCCGGGCAACGTGACGGATGTCGGCCACTGACCTGATGACGTGTAGGTAGAGGAATCGTCATGCATAGGCGAATTCCTACATCGGAACCACTCTGCTGCACGACGACCGGAAGCAATCATGCGCAACCTCGACTTCAGTTCCTGGCAGGCCCTGCTCTCGACGTTCCTTGGCCTGGCGATCATCACGCTCATCGGCGTCGGCATACGCTTGCTTGCGATGCAGGTGGTGCAGCAACGGAGGGAGCGGGCCAACCGGCAGATCAACGAGCGATTGCGCACGCTGATCGCGGCTTACAAGACATTGGGTGGATCGTTCACCGGCAACCTCGCCGTCGATCCCACGCACCTGCGGCAGCTGCGCGAACAGGGCGAGGCGGATCCCGCCGCTGCGTTACTGCTCGCCGCGGCGACCGGCAACGACCGTGCACGTCGCGTCCGCGACGCCGTGGAGGCGGCGCTCTCCGACATCGTGCTGCTCGGCACGGAGAAGCAGGTGGAACTCGCCGCACACGCGGCCAATGAACTCGTTGCCGGGCGCACCGTGCACACCGACGAACTTGTGGTGTCCCTGCGCGATTTCATCCGCGAAGTACTCGACCTCGATCCGATCCCGCGTAGCGTCGTGATTCCGAAGCAAGGCCCTGCGCGCGTCACCGGACAAGGTGGCAAGGGCGGTGGGAACAAAGGCGATGGTGGTGGCGGTGGAGGCGGCGGGAAAGGTGGCGGCGGCGGTGGCGGAGGCATGGGGGGCGGCCTCGGCTTCGGTGGTGGCATGGCCGCTGGCGCAGGCGCGGGAGCCGGCCTCGGCCTGGCAACTGACGACGACACCAGTCACGCAAGCTAGCCTGTTGTAAGAGCGCGCTTGCGCGCGATCCGGATTGCGTAAGAGCCGCAGACCTGATGCGCATTCGCGAAAAGATGTCGCGCGCAAGCGCGCTCCTACAACGGAGGGTTAGCCCAGCTTGGCCAGGATCTCTTCCGTCGTGGTGGTTTCGCCGAGGCGCGGGAAGATGTTCTTCACGCTGTTCTCGTGCGCATCCGCTTTCAGGTCGGTCATGGCGTCGGTGACGAGCACCACGTTGTAGCCGAGTTCGCTGGCGAAGCGTGCCGTCGATTCAACGCCGATGCTCGTGGCGATGCCGAGGATCACGACCTGCTCCACGTTCTTGCTGCGGAGCCACGAGTCGAGATCGGTGGTCTGGAATGCACCCCAGCGCTTCTTCGTCACCACGTAGTCAGAGGGTGCCTGCTCGAGGCGCGGATCGAATGCCTTGAACGCGGGATCCTGCGGGATCTGGGGGACGCCGCTATCGGTGCGGCCCGGCGCGGCGGCATCCACGTTGACGAGAACGACCGGCCGGCCGCCCTCGCGGAACGCGCGCGCGATCGATGCCGCCTTGTCCACGATCGGACCGGCGGGCGCGGCGACCGGCAGATTGATGATGCCGTGCTGTAGGTCGATGACGATCAGCGCCGCGTTGGCGTCGAGCTGGGTGAGTGCCATGGGGAATTCCTTCAGGGGTGGGAGGTGGAAAGCTCATCCGCACGCGGCAGCGTGCGGTCGAAGATCGTGGCGACAAGCAACAGGCCCGAGACCGCGGCCATCACCAGGGCCAGCGTGTGCAGCCCCTGGTCGGTGGGCCGGTGGCCGTAGCAAAGGCCAATGACGACGGTGGCCGCCATGGCGCCCACATAGGAAAACGTGCGCTGCAGGCCCGATGCCGTGCCCATCTGCCCGGCCGGTGCCTGGACATACACGGCCGCTTGCGTCGTCACGGACACGAGGCCTTGCGGCACACCAAACAGGGCGACAGCCGCTGCCATCAGCCAAAGCGGCGATGCCGCGTGGATCGACAGCAAAGCGATGCCGCCGACGACCGAACAGCCAAACGCCAGCAGGAACGGACCGCGCAGGCCGCGCGTTCGCGCACCGGCGATCGACGCAACACCAGCGAGAATCGAAAGCGGCACGGTGGCGATACCCGCCTGCGCCGCGGAATAGCCACCCGCGCCCTCCACCCACTGCGCGAAGCCATAGAAAATGCAGTACACGACGGTAAAGGCCAGCGCGGCGCGAAGGTAAGTCACGCTCAGTGGCAGGTGCCTCCCCAACATGCGCAGGTCGATGAAGGGATCGGCGCGGCGTAGCGAATGCCACGCAAGCAGCGCACCGAGTAGCGCTGCGATAGGAAGCGCCAGCCACTGCGGATGGTCGATATCCAGCAGGAATACCATCAGCGCCAGCAGTGCCCCGGAAAACAACGCAATGCCTGGCAGGTCGAGTTCGCGCCACAGACTGCGACGAGCGTGGCGCGGTGCATCCTTCGGTAGCCACGCGAACACGAGAACGAACGTAACCAGGGCCAGCGGCACGTTCACCGTGAAGATCGCGTGCCAGCCAAACATGCCCGTGAGCACGCCTCCGAGCACCGGGCCTACGGCCGACGTCGCCACGCCCATCAGCGAAAGCACGCCCATGGCGGTTCGGGGCGGCGGACTTCCCGTCGCATCCGCCCGTTCGCGGAACAGGCGCATCGCCGACGGATAAGCGCCCGAGGTACCGATGCCCAGCAACACGCGCACACCCACTAGCCAGCCCAGCGAAGGGGCGATACGCCCAGCGATGCCCGCGATCATCACCAGCACCAGGGAGACGAGGTAGACGCGGCGCGCGCCGACCAGGTCGGCGATGCGGCCCAGCGTCGGCTGTGCCACCGCGCAGCAAAGATAAAGCGCGGCGATCAGCCAGCCTGTCTGCGCGACACCGGCGTGGAACTCCGTGGCGATCGGGACAAGCGCTGTCGCGATCATCGTGGAGTTGATCGGGTTGAGGCACGAGCCCAGCGCGATGGGCAGCACGAACCGCACGCCGAAGGGCTTGCCGGCCACGGCGTGGCCGTCGGCCGCGGGGCTCACGCTGCGTCCTGCGTGCTCGTCTCCGCCAGGTTGCGGATCACCCGCGCCGCCACGGCGAGGTCATCGCGATCATGCGGGGAAAGCCGCGAGATCGCCTCGGCCAGCCATGCATGCTTCGCTGCCTTCACGCGTCGGCGCGCTTCGATGCCTTCCGCCGTCAGCCCGTAGAGGAACTGCCGCCCATCCGACGGATGGGGCTCACGCGCCACCAGGCCTTCCTGCTCCATCGTCGCGAGGGTCACGCCCATCGACTGCGGCTTGACCGCCTCGGCACGCGCGAGGTCGGCGGTGGAAAGCGGCCCGCTCATCTCGAGGCGGCCCAGCACCGCCGCCTGAGACCACGTGAGGCCGAGATTGTTGGACTCGGCACGCACGCGGCGGACCAGCAGGCCGCACGCGGTGAGCAGGTCACTGGCGGCGATATCGACGGGCGACGGGCTGTTCTTGGGCATGCTTCCAATCTAGGCCCGTCGCATGACTATTACAAGGCAAACTTCCAAGTTTGGCTTCGAAAGTTCTTGCCCTACTTCTTCGCCGCAATCATCTCGCTCAGGTAATCGGGCGTCCCCTCGACGCGCACGAGATGCGGGTACTGCAGGCCGCCGTGGTAGTCCACGGGGATCGTCTGGTAGCGCCCCTGGTACTTCAGCGTGAGAGCGATCGGCGCCTTGCCGTCCTTCGCGGCGGTGATCGCGTCCTTCAGCGCGTCCTTCGAATAGGTCGCGCCGTTCACCGCAACAATCGTCGCGCCCGTGCTGACGCCCGCCTTGAACGCGGGCCCATCCCAGCGCACGTCGTTGACCTTGCCGGTGCCGGTGATGGTCAGCCCGATCGACCAGGTGAAGTTGAGCAGGTGGCGCGAGCTTTCCGGGCGGCCGTCGTAGGCCTTCTCGAACTCGCTTTCCTTATCGTCGTAAACGAGCTTCCAGCCAGTCCCCGCAAGGCCATCCTGCAGGGGCGGATTGAGGCTGTACGCGCGCGCCTTGGGGAAGCTCGCCCAGTCGTACTTGGCCACGCCATCCAGCGCTGCCACCACGTCGTCGAACGTGTAGGTCTCGGCACGTAACTGCCGTTCTCGACGCCGAAGAAGGCACGCGCGAAATCATCCAGCGACCGCTTGTCTTGCGTCAGGCTACGCAACTTGGCATCCACCGCCAGCCACATCATCTGACCACCGCTGTAGTAGTCCTCGCTCATCTGCCAGCTACGGAATGGCAGCGGCGAACGGCGGGCGACGATCGGATCGTTGGTCGTGTCCTCGAGCGTGCGCCACTGGAAACCTTCGCGGTTCTTCTCGTAGTTGGCGGCCACCATGGCCAGGCCATCGCGGAACTCCTGCGGCGTCCACATGCCGGCACGCGCTGTCAGCACGAAGCCCCAGTACTGCGTCTGGCCTTCGTATACCCAAAGCAGCGAGTTACCCATGGGCACGTTGAAGTTCGGCGTCCACAGGTCAGCCGGGCGACGGAACTTGCCGTTCCACGAGTGCGTGTACTCGTGGGCAAGGAGGTCGCGCTCCGAGCCGTTCTCTGCCCACGCGGTGAAATAGTCGGCGCCGAGGCCGTCTTCACTGGACTGGTGGTGCTCCGTGCCGTTGCCGGCCAGCTGGTCCGATAGCGAGAAGAGGAAGTCGTAATGCTCGTAGTGATGCGAGCCGAACAGCCGCGTCGCCTGAGTGACCAGGTTGCGATGTACCGCGACCTGCTCCGGCGTCATCTCCAGGTACTTCGGCTCGTCGGCCACGACGTCCAGGTATACCGGCGCCTTGTCGCCCGGGTTCAGCGCGACACGCTTGAAGTACTGCCCCGCGTAGACGGGGGAGTCGACCAGGTTGTCGAAGGCCACCGGCTTGAAGTGGGTGGTGTCGCCCGACGTGGAGGCGGTCTCCAGCGCGGTGCCGAGCTGCCAGCCATGCGGCAGGGTCACGCTGGGCTCGAAGGTGATGCCGCGCGTGTAGTAGCCCGCCGGGTAGAGCGCGACCTTGCTCCACTCCATGGACATCATGCGGTCGGTGATCTCGAAGCTGGCGTCGTCAGCACGCTCGGACAGGTACTGGAAGTCCGCATCGATCGACGACACACCGTCCGGGACGTCGACGTGGAATGCGTAGACGTTGTACTTGTCGCGGACCCATGCGAGCGGCTTGCCGTTGGCACTCACCTTCAGGCCTGCGAGCATCGCGATCGGCCCCGTCGGGGAGTGGTCGCCCGGGATCCACTGCGGGTAAAGCAGGGTCACGGTGCCGGCCTTCACCGGAATGGACTCATGGACGCGAAAGATGCCCTGCGCCGTGTCGCTGGCATTGACGCTCAGCCCGATGGTCCCGGCGTACGGCGCGTCCTGCGGCGGCGGGGTCTGGTCGGTATTTGCCTGCTGCGCGGAAGCGGCGCCAGCAGCGAGGACCATAGCCAGCGCCAGGGCGAGGCGCGAGAACTTACGAGGGACTGAGGGCATGAGGGGCTCGCGGGGTGGGTGTGATCGTTGCCAGTATCGCATCCAGAATCAGCTTGCTGTTCACATGCCGCGGGCACGGTTCCGCGGGATACTCGGTGGTCTCTTGTCCCGAGCCCTCCCGATGACCCTCCCTCGTCCATCGCTGGCACTGCTTGCCACGGCCGCCCTTGCCCTCTTCGTAGCCAGTGACACCTCGGCTGCCGCGGCGCAGGCACCGACCTACGGCCCAGAGCTCGAAGGCTTCGACTACCCCTACCCCGTCCAGCGCTTCGCCTTCCACTCGCAGCGCCAGGACCTGCAGATGGCGTACATGGACGTGCCTGCCGCCGCGGGAAAGGCGAACGGCCGCACGGTGGTCCTGCTGCACGGGAAGAATTACTGCTCGGCGACATGGGCGCCGACGATCGGCGTTCTCGCGAACGCAGGATTCCGGGTCATTGCCATCGACCAGGTCGGCTTCTGTAAATCCAGCAAGCCGGCGGCGTACCAGTTCAGCTTCGCCCAGCTCACCCGGAACACGAACGACCTGCTCCACTCGCTGCACATCGACAAGGCGACAGTGATGGGGCATTCGACCGGGGGCATGCTCGGCATCCGCTATGCCCTGACCTATCCGGGCCAGGTCGAGCAACTCGTCCTCGTCGACCCCATCGGGCTGGAAGACTGGCGCGCGAAGGGTGTCCCGCCGATTTCGGTGGACCAGTGGTACGAGCGAGAGCTCAAGACCACGGATGAGCGGATCCGCAACTACGAGAAGGCCACCTACTTCGCCGGCCAATGGCGCGACGCCTACGAGCCAAGCGTGCAGATGCTGGCCGGCATGTACCGCGGACCGGGACGTGAGCGGGTCGCGTGGAACTCCGCCCTGCTCTACGACATGATCCTGAACCAGCCCGTCGTCTACGAACTCAACCAGCTCAAGGTACCAACGCTGCTGATGATCGGCGACAAGGACATCACCGCGATCGGCAAGGATGCGGCGCCACCTGCGGTACAGGCCACGCTTGGCCATTACCCGGAGCTGGCACGCCAGGCGGCCGCAACGATTCCGCATGCGACCCTGGTGCAGTTCCCGGATGCCGGGCATGCGCCGCAGATGCAGGAGCCGGAGCGGTTTCATGAGGCGTTGTTGAAGTACCTCAAGCCCTGACCCCCGTGTTGTGGGAGCGCGCTTGCGCGCGATAGGTCTGGCGAGACCCTATCGCG
>NZ_JBQCFT010000219.1:0-5409 GCF_051958795.1 Luteibacter sp.
CCCGCCGGCCTCGATCCTCCTCAAGAAGATCACGGGCGTGGCCAAGGGCTCGCAGAAGCCGAACACCGACAAGGTGGGCAAGGTCACCCGCGCCCAGCTCGAGGAAATCGCGAAGCAGAAGGAGCCGGATCTCACGGCTGCTGATCTGGATGCCGCCGTGCGTACGATCGCCGGCAGCGCGCGTTCCATGGGTCTGGTGGTGGAGGGTTAAGACATGGCAAAGATCACCAAGCGTATGAAGGCCGCAGCGGCCGCCGTCCAGCCGGGCAAGACCTACGGCATCGACGAAGCTCTCAAGATCGTCAAGGACAACGCCAAGGCGAAGTTCGCTGAGTCGGTGGACGTGTCCATCCGCCTCGGCATCGACGCCAAGAAGTCGGACCAGGGCGTCCGCGGTTCCTCGCTGCTGCCGCACGGCACCGGCAAGACCGTTCGCGTCGCCGTGTTCGTTCCGGCCGGTGAGAAGGCTGACGCCGCGCTCGCCGCTGGCGCCGACGCCGTCGGTATGGACGACCTCGCCGAGAAGATGCAGGCGGGCGACCTGAACTACGGTCGCGTCATCGCCACGCCGGACGCCATGCGCGTCGTCGGTAAGCTCGGCCAGGTGCTCGGTCCCCGTGGCCTGATGCCGAACCCGAAGGACGGCTCGGTCACCGCTGACGTCGCCACGGCCGTGAAGAACGCCAAGGCCGGCCAGGTGAAGTTCCGTAACGACAAGGGTGGCATCATCCACGCCACCATCGGCAAGGCCAGCTTCGACGCTGCCCAGCTCGCCGACAACCTGAATGCCCTGCTGGGCGACCTCGTGAAGGCCAAGCCGGCTGCCGCGAAGGGCCAGTACATCCAGAAGGTTGCGCTGTCGAGCACCATGGGCGTGGGCGTGCCGGTCGATACCTCGACCGTGAACACCTCGGCCAAGTAAGTGTTACGACCCTCGCCGGTTCGCCGGCGAGGGCACGTTTTTGAGGGCAGCCCGGTTGAAACATCGGGCAGCCGTCAAAGACCGCAGGCGCGATCAGCGCGCGATGGCGACGAGCAGGGAGCTCGTGTTGGCAAGGAACCGCCGTCATCGTTAGCGGGTTCGCTTAATCGGGTCCCAAGGCCCAGCCGGCGTAGATGGTGCAGCCCCTTCTGGAATCGTTTCGACTCTGGAATGGCCACCACCCCCGGGACGTAGCCCGTCCCCGACGTCAGGATGATGTCGCCCAGGACCGCAAGCGGCAGGAGTCGTGAGCGGAGTTCAATTGGAGGAGTGCAATGGCTCTCAATCTTTCTCAGAAGCAAGAAGTAGTCGCAGAGCTCGCTGAGGTTGCCGCGAAGGCACACTCCTTGGTCGCTGCCGAATACGCAGGCACCACGGTCTCGCAGATGACCGCGATGCGTAAGAAGGCTCGCGAGTCGGGCGTGTTCCTGAAAGTTGTCAAGAACACCCTGGCCGCACGCGCTGTTGCCGGTACCGAGTTCGAGGTCGTCGCTGACGCCCTGACCGGTCCGCTGCTGTACGCGTTCTCGACCGAGGAACCGGGCGCCGCTGGCCGCCTGATCAAGGAATTCGCGAAGACCAACGACAAGCTCCAGCCGAAGGTCGTTTCCATCGAGGGCAAGCTGTTCGACGCCAAGCACGTCGACGTGCTGGCCTCGCTGCCGACCCGCGAAGAAGCGCTGGCCATGCTGGCCCGCGTGCTGGCCGAGCCGGTCACCATGTTCGCTCGCGCGATCAAGGCCGTCGCGGACAAGCAGGGTGGTGGCGAAGTCGCCGCCGAAGCCCCGGCTGAAGCCTGATCTCGCTGACTCTTTTCTCATCGAAACCCATTTCAGAAGGTAAGAAACAATGTCCACCCTGACCACCGAACAGATCGTTGAAGCCATCAAGGCCAAGTCCCTGACGGAAATCATGGAACTGGTGAAGTCGATCGAAGACACCTTCGGCGTCTCCGCTGCTGCCCCGGTTGCCGCTGCTGCTGCCGGCCCGGCCGCTGCCGCTGCTGAAGAGCAGACCGAGTTCGACGTGATCCTCAAGTCCGCTGGCGACAAGAAGGTCGACGTGATCAAGGCCGTCCGCGCCATCACCGGCCTGGGCCTGAAGGAAGCCAAGGACCTCACCGAAGCCGGTGGCGTCGTGAAGGAAGCTGCTTCGAAGGAAGACGCTGCCAAGTTCAAGAAGGATCTGGAAGCTGCCGGCGCCACGGTCGAACTCAAGTAATCGGCGCCTTGCGCGCCTTACGTTCGACTTAGCGTCAAGCCAGGCCTGGGGGCGTAAGCCCCCGGGCTTTGGCCGTTCTGAATGCTGTACGTGTAGTTGTTCCATCCCGTCGCAAATGGGACATCGCGATTCGAGAGCCGCCTCCAGCGGGCTCCGCGGTTCGAATCCCGATCTCCGATTTTCGATTCACCTTCAGCCACCGCACGCCAGGCGGTGGCACTACCGAGGCGGTAAAAAACATGACCTACTCGTTTACCGAGAAGAAGCGCATCCGCAAGGATTTCGGCAAGCGGCCCCCCGTGCTGGGCGTGCCCAACCTGCTGACCATCCAGACCGACTCGTACAAGGAATTCCTGCAGGAGCACACCAACCCGAAGGCGCGTGAAGAGAAAGGCCTGCACGCGGCCCTGAAGTCGGTGTTCCCGATCTCGAGCTATTCCGGCAACGCCGCCCTCGAATATGTCGACTATCGCCTCGGCGAGCCGGCGTTCGACGAGCGCGAGTGCCGCAACCGTGGCATGACCTTCGGTGCGCCGCTGCGCGCCACCGTGCGCCTGGTCATCTACGACAAGGACAGCCCGGCCTCGAAGAAGGCCGTGAAGTACGTGAAGGAACAGGAAGTCTACATGGGCGAAATTCCGCTCATGACCGACACCGGCACCTTCATCATCAACGGCACCGAGCGCGTCATCGTCTCGCAGCTGCACCGTTCGCCGGGCGTGTTCTTCGACCACGACCGCGGCAAGACCCACAGCTCGGGCAAGCTGCTGTTCTCCGCGCGCGTCATTCCTTACCGTGGTTCGTGGCTCGATTTCGAGTTCGACCCGAAGGATGCGCTGTTCACCCGTATCGACCGCCGCCGCAAGCTGCCGGTCACGGTGCTCCTGCGCGCGCTCGGCTACAACAACGAAGAGATGCTCAGCATCTTCTTCGAGCACAACGTGTTCCACCTGGGCAAGAAGGGCGCGGTCACGCTCGATCTCGTCGCCGAGCGCCTGCGCGGTGAAACCCTCTCGTTCGACCTCGTGGTCGATGGCAAGGTGCTGGTCGAAGCCGGCAAGCGCATCACTGCGCGCCACGTCCGCCAGCTGGCGAACGAGAAGATCGCCACGCTCGAAGTGCCGGACGACTACCCGGTCGGCCGCATCGTCGCGATCGACATGATCGACAAGGACACCGGCGAAGTCATCGCCGCGGCCAACGACGAGCTGACCCTCGAACACCTCGAGCACTTCCGCAAGGCCGGTATCGAAACCGTGCCGACGCTGTACGTGAACGACCTCGATCGCGGTGCGTACATCTCGAACACGCTGCGCATCGACAACACGCGCACGCAGCTCGAGGCCCTGGTCGAAATCTACCGGATGATGCGTCCGGGCGAGCCGCCGACCAAGGATGCCGCGCAGAACCTGTTCTTCAACCTGTTCTTCACCTTCGACCGCTACGACCTGTCGGCCGTGGGTCGCATGAAGTTCAACCGCCGCGTCGGCCGCAAGGACGTCGTGGGCCCGGGCGTGCTCTACGACCACAAGTACTTCAGCGACCGTAAGGAAGAAGAGTGCCAGCGCCTCATCGGCGAGCTCGGCGAAACCTCCGACGTGCTCGACGTGCTGCGCGTGCTCATCGATATCCGCAACGGCATCGGGACGGTCGACGATATCGACCACCTCGGTAACCGCCGCGTGCGTTCGGTCGGCGAAATGGCGGAAAACACCTTCCGCATCGGTCTCGTCCGCGTTGAACGCGCGGTTCGCGAGCGCCTGTCGCTGGCTGAATCCGAAGGCCTGACCCCGCAGGAACTCATCAACGCCAAGCCGGTCGCGGCGGCGGTGAAGGAGTTCTTCGGTTCGTCGCAGCTCTCGCAGTTCATGGACCAGAACAACCCGCTGTCGGAAGTGACGCACAAGCGCCGCGTCTCGGCACTGGGCCCAGGCGGCCTGACCCGCGAGCGCGCCGGCTTCGAAGTCCGCGACGTGCACCCGACCCATTACGGCCGCGTCTGCACCATCGAAACGCCGGAAGGCCCGAACATCGGCCTGATCAACTCGCTGGCCGTGTACGCCCGCACCAATGCCTACGGCTTCCTCGAGACGCCGTACCGCAAGGTCGAGAACGGCAAGGTCACCGACAAGGTCGATTACCTCTCCGCGATCGAAGAGGGTGACCACGTCATCGCGCAGGCGAACTCGCCGCTCTCGAAGGAAGGCAAGTTCCTCGAAGACTTCGTGTCCTGCCGTTTCCGCGGCGAGTCCGAGCTGCGTCCGTCGGCCGAGATCAACTACATGGACGTTTCGCCCATGCAGACGGTGTCGGTGGCAGCCGCGCTCGTGCCGTTCCTCGAGCACGATGACGCGAACCGCGCACTCATGGGCGCGAACATGCAGCGCCAGGCCGTTCCGACCCTGCGCAGCCAGAAGCCGCTCGTCGGCACGGGCATCGAGCGCGCCGTGGCGCGTGACTCGGGCGTCACCGTGGCCGCCAAGCGTGGTGGTGTCATCGACCAGGTCGATGCCGCCCGTATCGTCGTGCGCGTCAACGAAGCCGAAGTGGGCGACGATGATGCCGGCGTCGATATCTACACGCTGACCAAGTACACCCGCTCCAACCAGAACACCAACCTCAACCAGCGTCCGCTGGTGAACGTCGGTGACGTGGTGGCCGTGGGCGACACGTTGGCCGACGGTTCGTCGACCGACCTGGGCGAGCTCGCGCTCGGCCAGAACATGCTCGTCGCCTTCATGCCGTGGAACGGCTACAACTTCGAAGACTCGATCCTCATCTCCGAGCGCGTCGTGCAGGAAGATCGCTACACCTCGATCCACATCGAGGAGCTGACCTGCATCGCCCGTGACACGAAGCTGGGCGCCGAGGAAATCACCGCGGACATCCCGAACGTCGGCGAGCAGGCCCTGGCCCGCCTCGACGAGAGCGGCATCGTCTACATCGGTGCGGAAGTGAAGGCCGGCGACATCCTGGTGGGTAAGGTCACGCCGAAGGGCGAGAGCCAGCTCACCCCGGAAGAGAAGCTCCTCCGCGCCATCTTCGGCGAGAAGGCCTCGGACGTTAAGGACAGCTCGCTGCGCGTGCCCCCGGGCATGGACGGCAACGTCATCGACGTGCAGGTCTTCACCCGCGACGGCATCGAGAAGGACAAGCGCGCCAAGCAGATCGAAGAGACCGAGCTGAAGCGTATCCGCAAGGATCTC
>NZ_JBQCFT010000220.1:0-15014 GCF_051958795.1 Luteibacter sp.
CGACCCGATCCGCGTGGCCTACGAGCTGACCCACAAGCTGGAGAATGACGCCAGCGTGGAGCGCGCGGCGCAGCGCGTCGCGCGCGGCGTTCGCAATCTGCTCGGCTACGACCGCGTCATGGTCTACCGCTTCGACCATGACTGGCACGGCGAGGTCGTGGCGGAGGCGCGTGATGACATGCTCGAGGCGTACCTGGGCCTGCACTACCCCGCGACGGACATCCCGGTGCAGGCGCGCGCGCTGTACCTGCGCAACCGCGTGCGCCAGATCAGCGACTGCAAGTACATCCCTGCCCGCATCGTGCCGGGCCTCGACCCGCAGACCGGCGAGGCGACGGACCTCTCCGACGTATCGCTGCGCAGCGTATCGCCCGTGCACCTCGAGTACCTCGGCTACATGGGCGTCACTGGCACGCTGGTCGCGTCCATCGTGACCAACGGGCGGCTGTGGGGGCTGATCGCCTGCCATCACTACAGCCCGTTCTTCGCCGACCACCAGATGCGCGAAGTCACCGATGCGATGGCGCGCGCGTTCGCGTCGCGCGTTTCGGCGATCGAGGAACTCGCGAAGATCGAGGTGGAATCCACGCTGCTCACCGTGCGCGAAAAGCTCATCACCGCGTTCAACGAGAGCGACCACATCGATGCCGACCTGCTCGCATCGCTCGCCCCGGAACTGCTCGAAGTGGTGGACGCCGATGGCGTGGCGATCTTCGCGGGAGACCGCGTGATGCGCCATGGCAACCTGCCGGATGCCGCTGCGCTGCTGCGCATCCGCGATACCGTGGGCGCGCACGAGAGCAACACGTCGGCCGATGGCATCGCTGGTGTCGTGCACACCGACGAGATCGGCCGCGCGTTTCCGGCACTGGATGATCCCGCGATCGCCGCGCTGGCCGCTGGCGCGATCTACATGCCCTTGCAGGCCGATGCGCACAACGCCGTGGTGTGGACCCGCGCCGAACAGGTACGCAACGTGCGCTGGGCGGGCAACCCTGCACTCGCGAAGCTGGAGAACATCCCTGGTGCGCGCCTCTCGCCGCGGCAGAGCTTCGCATCCTGGCAGGAAACCGTGCGTGGCCGCTCGCGGCCCTGGTCGCGCCAGCACCTCGAATCGGCGCGCAGCCTGCGCGTGCTGATCGAGATGATGGAGCGCAAGCACTACCAGCAACAGTTCGAACAGCTGCGCGCCTCGCTGGATACGCCATCCGGCGGATGACGCACCCGTCGCCTCCGGCGAGCTATAACATGGGGCCATGACCGACCGCGTCCGCCTGTTCCAGACCCTGCCGCACGCCTGCGGCTACTTCGCCGAGCGGACGGCGCAGAACCTCGTGGTGGATCCGGGCGCCCCCAACCTCGACAAGCTGTACGGCCCCGCTCTGGCGAAGGGCTTCCGCCGCGCCGGCGGCCATCTCTACCTGCCGCAATGCGCCGCGTGCCAGGCCTGCGTGCCGTGCAGGATCGACGCCGGGCGCTTCAAGCCCGATCGCAGCCAGCGCCGCTGCATGGCCCGCAATGCGGATCTCCACGTGGTCGAGGCGGCGCCGGGCTTCACCCACGAACGGCATGCGCTGTACGAGCGCTACCTCCACGCACGGCACAGCGGCGGTGGCATGGATGCGGCCGATGCGGACGACTTCCAGCGCTTCCTTGCCGCGCCGTGGAGCCCCACGCTGTTCCTCGAGCTGCGCCAGGGCGAGCGCCTGCTGGGGGTGGCCGTGACCGACGTGGCGCTCGCCGGCGTCTCGGCGGTGTACACGTTCTACGATCCGGATGAGATGGACCGCGGCCTGGGCACCTGGGGCATCCTGCAGCAGGTGGAGCTGGCACGCCGTCGCGGCATCCCCTATGTGTACCTGGGCTTCTGGATCGCCGGGCACGCGAAGATGGACTACAAGCGCCGCTTCCACCCGCTGGAAGTCCGCCGCCACGGCCGTTGGATCGAAATGCCCTGAGCGGCGACAATCGGGGGCTCTCCTTCCGCATGGATACCCCATGGGTCCGCGCCGCATCGTCTGCCTCACCGAAGAGCCCACCGAGACCCTGTACCTGCTGGGCGAGCAGGAGCGCATCGTCGGTATCAGCGGCTTCACCGTCCGGCCGCCCGCCGCGCGCAGGGACAAGCCGAAGGTCAGCGCGTTCACGAGCGCGAAGGTCGATCGCATCCTCGCGCTCGAGCCGGATATCGCCATCGGCTTTTCGGATATCCAGGCGGATATCGCCCAGGCACTGATCAAGGCGGGCGTGGAGGTGTGGATCTCGAACCACCGCAGCGTCGAACAGATCCTCGACTACATCCGTCGCCTGGGCGCACTGGTCGGCGTGCCGGCGAAGGCCAACGCGCTCGCCGATGACCTCGAGCGTGGCCTCGATACCGTGCGCGAAAGCTCGGCGCGGCTCGCGCGGCGGCCGACGGTTTACTTCGAGGAATGGGATGAGCCGCTGATCTCGGGCATCCGCTGGGTCTCGGAGCTGATCGGCATCGCGGGCGGCAACGAGGCGCTGCCGCATCGTGCCGTGCACTCGCTGGCGAAAGACCGGATCATCGCCGACCCCGCCGAAATCATCGCGACGGCGCCCGATGTGATCATCGGCTCGTGGTGTGGCAAGCGCTTCCGTCCCGAACGGGTGGCGGCGCGCGCGGGATGGGAAAACGTCCCGGCGGTCCGTGACGGTGAGCTGCACGAGGTGAAGTCGCCGCTGATCCTGCAGCCGGGGCCAGCTGCCCTGACCGATGGCCTGGCGGAACTCGTCCGGATCATCCACGGCTGGGCGGCCCGCCACGCCTAAACCGATGGTTAACTCGTAAAAACCTGCCCCGCGCCGCATGACAGATGTCTCTTGAAGGCTTCCTTGCGCCGCCCCAGAGTGTGGGTGTCCGCGGTGATCCCCACCACCGCACCCCTGGAGCAGGAACCCACCCATGCAGAAGCTGTTGCTTTCCCTGATCCTGCTGGTCGCCGCGACGGCCGCCAGCGCAGCGGATTCGCCGAAGGATGTGCAGGCGCTCATCGCGCGCGGCGATTACCCGGCGGCGGAAGCCGCGTTGCGTCAGGCGATCACGGATCACCCGAAGAGCGCCAAGGCTCATTACGTCCTCGCCGAGGTCCTCGCGCACGAGGGCAACATCGGTGAAGCGCAGGCCGAGGCCAACAAGGCTGCCGTGCTTGATCCCAGCACGCGGTTCACAGACCCCGCGAAGTTCCAGGCTTTCCAGCAGAAGCTGAGCCAGGCGCTGGCGCCCGCGCAGGCCGATCGCTCGTCCACGCCCGTGCGCTATGCACCGCAGCGCCCCGCGACCACGCCTGCACTTACACCCGTGCCGGCCCGCGCGGGTAGCGGCCTGAACGTGGGTGGCATCCTCCTGATCGTCGCGGTGATCGGCGGCATCGCCTTCGTCTGGTCGCGCCGTCGCCGCCCGGAGCCCGCAGGCTACCAGGGCTACGGCTCGGTGCCGCCGCCGCCGCAGGGTGGTCCTTACAGCGGCCCCTCGGGCTATAACGGGGCACCGGGCGGTTATCCCGGTTATGCTCCGCCGCCCTCCTCGGGCATGGGTTCCACGATCGCCGCTGGCGTGGGCGGCCTGGCGGCGGGTGTCCTGCTCGATGAGGCTTTCCGCTCCCACAACACGAGTGAGACGCCGCGGGATGCCGGGGCGTTTGGCGGTGGTCTTGGCCCCACGCCGGGTGCCGACAACACGCGCGACCCTTCGTCGGACGCCTATAGCGACCTGCGCGACGACCCTATCGACATGGGCAACGACGACAGTTCCTGGGATAGTGGCTCGTCGTCGGATGACGGCGGCTCGTTCGACGACAACAGCTGGTAGCCCATAACCGGGCTTGACGTAGCGCGGAATCGGCAAAACGGATCTTCACTTATGTGAAAGTGTGATATGGATCACTCTTTCCGGCCGTTTCGCGCACGTGCCGCACCGTATAGTCGTCGCGGGACGCCGAGGGGGTCGTCCCCGGCTTCACCGCAGGCCGTCCCGACAAGGCAGGTATCGGCGACGCGGGAGGCACCGTGGCGGACAACCCGGCGTACTCGTCACGCAGCCCCACGGTGTGGTGCGGCGGCGTCTTTGCAGGCGTCAGCGTCGCCCAGGTGCTCTCGGCTGCCCTGTGGAACCACCAGTACGGCACGCATATCGTCTGGTTTCCCGGCGCCGTCCTGCTTGGCGCATTGCTTGCGAACGATGTTCGCCGCTGGCCGCTCCTGGCGATCAGCGCCTTCCTGGGCCTGTTCGCCACCGGCGTCGCCTTCGGGCTGCCGGCGGGCGACACCGCACTGGTCATCGCCTCCGCCCTTCTCATCGTGCCCCTCGCCGCGTGGCTGCTACGGCAGATGCCCGCCGCGCTAGCCCACCTCGATGACTTCGCCCGGCTGGCCACCCTCGTGGTGGTGGTCGTAACCGCCCTCCCCGCGCTTTCCGCGGCCCTGGTCGAGTACGCGAGCCGCTTCACCGCGTTTCGCGGCACGGTACTGAGCGACTGGGCGAATATCGCCATGGCCCATTCGCTGGGATACGTGCTGTATCTGCCCGTCTGGCTCACCCTGCGCAATCCCGATGCCGCGGTGCGCCAGCCCGGCACGTTGTCCGTTACCTTCATCGTGCTCATGGCGCTCGGGCTCACCGCCCTCGGCGTGCTCTGGTACACGCTCGGGGACCGCCCCGGCCTCGTGCCGGTGATGTGCCTCGCGCCGGCACCCGTCGTGATCTTCGCCATCGTGCGCACGCAGATGTCGGGCAGCGCGGTGACCATCTTCATCATCGCGTTGCTCGCAGCGCACCTCAGCGTGCATGGGTACGGTCCCTATATCGCCGACAGCGCGCCGAACAGCACGCTGGCCGTGCAGCTATGGAGCCTGCTGGCCGCGCTGTGCGCGCTGATCCTGTCGGTGGTGGTGGAACAGCGCTACGCGAGCCGGCGCGCCCTTGGCCGCGCGCACGAAGACCTGCGTGAGCTCGCTGGCCGGCTCATCGCGACCCAGGAGCAGGAACGCGCCCGTCTCGCGCGCGACCTGCACGATGACATCAACCAGCGCCTGGCCGCCTCCTCCATTGGCTTGTCGGCCCTGCGCCGCCAGGTCGATCCCGCCTTGCATGGCGAGGTCAACCACCTGCGCGAACTGCTGGTCTCGCTTTCCGAGGATGTCCGCCAGCTCTCCCGGCAACTGCACCCGAGCGTGCTGGAACATGCCGGCCTGCGCGACGCGCTGGAGACCCTGTGCAGCGCGCCGCGGCGCGCGAGCTCGCTGGAAATCGTGCTGATCGCGGACCGCGGCGTGGACCGCCTGTCGCATGACGTCGCGCTGTGCTTTTACCGCGTCACCCAGGAAGCCATCGCGAACGCCCTCCGCCACGCCGGCGCGACGCGCCTCACCGTGAAGGCGTCGGTGGACGTGGATGGCGCCTCCCTGTGGATCTTCGATAACGGCCGCGGCTTCGACCCGGCCGAAAGTGAACACGCCCGGCCCGGGCTTGGCTTGATCAGCATGAATGAACGCGCCAAGCTCCTCGGCGGCCGCTTTGAACTGCGCAGCGCACCCGGTAAGGGCGTGGACCTATGGATGCATATACCGCTGGATCCGCCATGACGACCGCCAATCTTCCACGCGTCGTGTACGCCGACGACCACCGCATGGTGGCCGAAGGCATCGAGCGCCTGCTCGCGGGCACGTGCGAGCTCGTCGCGATATCACAGGATGGCCCCGGCCTGCTCGACCTGGTCCACAGCAAGAAGCCTGACCTGATCCTCTCCGACGTGAACATGCCCGGCGGCAGCGGCCTGGATGTGCTGAAGACGCTGCGTGCCGAAGGCAACAACACCCCGTTCGTTTTCCTGACCATGCATGCGGAGCCCGCACTGGCGGCCACCGCCATGCGGGCGGGCGCGAACGGCTACGTGCTCAAGGTGTCGGCGGGGGAAGAGTTGCTCACGGCGCTGCGTCATGTGTTTGCCGGATCCACCTATGTCACCCCTTCGCTGGGGACACAGGTGCTGCACGCCAAGACCCTTGGCCTGCAGGAACTCACGCCCAAGCAGCTGGAGGTGCTACGCCTCGTCGGCGCAGGCCTTCGTTCGCGCCAGATCGCGGAGCGGCTGGGCCTGTCGGTGCGGACGGTGGAGGCGCACAAGTACAGCATCATGCAGATCCTGGACGTGCATAGCACGCTGGAGCTGGTGCGCCGCGCCGAGGACCTCGGCCTGCTGTTTTAAGCGGTTCACCGGCGCCCGCGTGCCGTAGATGTACTGATGCGCCCGGGTGCGCCACGCGCGAGGATGTTGGCGAGCGTTTACCCCGCCCGCCGCGCTATGGACATGTATGGCCCACCACCACCCCCGGTGGCCACCACGGCGGGCGGGCTCCTTTTTGTCAGTGCCCCGTGATGGTCACGGTGATCTTGCGCTGATGCGCTTCGTGCCGGTGCTCGTAGAGGAACACGCCCTGCCACGTGCCCAGCAGCGGCTTGCCGCCGTGCACGGGCAGCGAGAGCGATACGCCGGTCAGGACCGAGCGGACATGCGCGGGCATGTCGTCCGGGCCCTCGTCCTGGTGGCGGAACAGCGGGTCCCCATCCGGCACCAGGCGGGCGAAGAAGCGCTCGAGGTCCGCTACCACCGTGGGGTCGGCGTTCTCGCCGATGAGCAGCGACGCGCTGGTGTGCTGGACGAAGACGTTGGCCAGCCCGGTGCCGACACCGCTGGCCGCCACCGCCTCGGCTATCCGATCGGTCACTTCACTGAGCGAGCGGCCGCGGGTATGCACGGTGAAGGTGGTCTGGGCGATGTGCTGCACGGGCTGGGCACGGCTCATGGCGACCTCAGGGATAAAGCAGGCGGGTGGTCCAGCTTGTACCGTGGTCGCTGTGCACGATGCGTTCGTGCAGGCGGAAGGTCGCGCCGTACCAGAACTCGATGCGGTCGGGCGAGACCACGTAGCCACCCCAGTGCGCCGGGCGCGGCACGTCGCGGCCCTCGAACTCCTTTTCGAAGTGCGCGACACGGTCCTCGAAGGTCTGCCGGTCGGGCAGCTCCTGGCTCTGCTTCGAGGCCCACGCGCCGATCTGGCTACCGCGCGGGCGGCTGGCGAAGTACGCATCGGAGATCGCCGCCGAGGTCTTCGTGGCGCGACCTTCGAAGCGCACCTGGATACCTTCGCGGATGTCCTTCCAGTGGAAGCACAGCGCGACCTGGTCGTGCGCGGCGATCTGCGCGGCCTTGTCGCTCTCGTAGTTGGTGAAGAACTGCAGGCCGTGCTCGTCGATCGCCTTCAACAGCACGATACGTGAGTGCACGCGGCCGGTGCCGTCCGCCGTGGCGAGGTTCATGGCCGTCGGTTCGCGGTCGCCGCTGGCTTTCGCCTCGTCGAGCAGGCCGCGGAAGGTGGTGAGGATCTCTGGGGTCAGCATGAGGGTGGGGTATGCTCGTGCACCATGGAATCGAACGATGCTAGCACGCTCGCGGAGCGGGTCCTGGGGCGTTTCGCCGCGGCCATCGGGCAGGCCGAGGGACCCTTCCTGCTTGGCATTTCGGGCCTCCAGGGCAGCGGCAAGAGCACCCTCGGCACGGAACTGATCCAGGCCGCCGCGGCACGCGGCTGGGGCGCCGTGACGCTCTCGCTGGATGACGCCTACCTGTCGCGCGAAGAGCGCCTGCGGCTCGCCCGCGAGGTGCACCCGCTCCTGCGCACGCGGGGCGTGCCGGGTACGCACGACCTTGCGCTGCTGATCTCCACGCTGGATGCGCTGGCGAAAGCGTCCCCCGAACGGCCCGTGCCGGTGCCCCGCTTCGACAAGGGTCGTGATGATCGCTATGGCGAGGCGCTGTGGCCTACCGAGGCCGAGGTGCCGAAGCTGGTGGTGCTGGAAGGCTGGTGCCTGGGCGTCGAACCGCAGAACGAAGCGGCGCTGGCCGCACCTGTGAACACCCTTGAGCGTGACGAGGATGCCGACGGTCGCTGGCGCCAGTGGGTGAACGCACAACTCCGGGGTTACCTGCCGCTCTGGCGGGCGTTACACGCCCTGGTCGTACTGAAGGCACCGGGGTGGGACGTGGTGGCACGCTGGCGCGACGAGGCCGAGCAGTCCCTGCGCGACCGCGGCGAACCGCGCGCCATGGATGCCGCCGCGATGGCGCGCTTCCTCCAGCATTACGAACGCCTGAGCCGGCATGCGCTGGCCACGTTGCCGGCGAAGGCGGATGTTGTGGTCTTTCTGGACGAGCAACGCAATCCATCCTGGCCCCCGTAGGAGCCCACCCTGTGGGCGACATCTTTCGCGAAAACGCCTCAGATCGTGTGGGTCTGTCGCCAACGGCGTCGCCCACAGGGTGGGCTCCTACAACAGGCTTTCGTAGCCCCGCCGGGCGTCGGGCCAGGTGCAGCGGAAGCCGCTTTCGCGCAGGCGGGCGTTGCTGAGGCGCTTGTTGCCCACGCCCGCGGGGGCGGGACCGTCCGCTGGCGGCGGGCCACCCACCAGCGTGGCGAGGTGTGCGTACAGCACGTCGATCGGCAGCGGCGTGTCGTCGACCCCGATGTAGGCGCCGGCGGGATGCTCGAGGCGCGCCACGTGCACCAGCGTCGCGGCGGCATCGTCGACGTGGATCCGGTTCGCGTACACGCCCTGCCCGTGCGGCGCGGCCGCCTTACCTTCGCGCAGGCGGTCGAGCAGCTGCGTACGCCCCGGGCCGTAGAGCCCGGCGAGGCGGACGGTAATCCCGCCCACGCCGGCCGCGGCCAGCCAATCCTCGGCTTCGACCAGCACACGGCCGTTGAAGCCCGGTGGGTCCGTCGGCGTCGTTTCATCGACCCAGGCGCCGGCATGCTCGCCATACACCGCGGACGACGACGCGAACACCGTGCGCGACGGCGGCGCCGGCAGCGCTTCAAGCAGATGCCGCAGGCCGTCGACGAACACCGCACGGTACGCCGCCTCGCCGCGTGCCCCTGGAGTAGGCGCGAATACCACGGTCGCCACCTCTGGAAGTCCCCGCAGCGTCGCCGGGTCGGTCAGGTCGCCACGTACCCAGGCGACGCCCTCCGGCGCCTCCCCGGGCGGGTGGCGGCGCAGCGCCAGCACCGGGTGGCCGAGCGCGGCGAAACGCCGCGCGGCGCGCAGGCCAACGTCGCCGGCGCCCGCGATGAGCACGGTGGCATGCATGGGTGTCTGGCTTGTTGCTAGCATGGGAGCGATGAATCCTTCGCCCAACCTGTTCCTGGTCGGCCCCACGGGTGCCGGCAAGACCACGATCGGCCAGCGCCTCGCGGCGCACTACGGCCTGCCCTTCGTCGACCTGGATGTCGAGATCGAGAAACGCTACGGCGTCACGATCGCACACATGTTCGAAACGCAGGGCGAAGCTACCTTTCGCGCGCGGGAGACCGCGCACCTCGACGAGTTTAGCCTCCGCCAGGGCATCGTGCTGGCCACGGGCGCCGGTGCGGTCATGGCCGGGGTGAACCGCGAAACGCTGATGACCCGCGGCACGGTGCTGATGCTGGCCGTGGAGGTGGACGAACAGCTCGACCGCCTGCAGCACGACACGGCTCGCCCGATGATCGCAGGCGACGACCGCCGCGGCCGCCTTGAATCGCTGGCCGACGCGCGCAACCACGTGTACGAAGAGGTCGCCGACCTCATTTTCCGCGGCCGCCACGAAAGCGTGGATGATGCCCTGCCCCGCACGGTCGCGCTGCTCGATCGCCACTGGAGGCGTGCCTGATGCAAACCGTCGATGTCGAACTCGCGGGCCGCGAATACCCGGTCTGGATCGGCCCGGGCCTGATCGCCGACAGCGCACGCTGGCGCGCCCGCATCCGCGGCCGCCACGTGCTCGTGGTCAGCAACACGACAGTCGCGCCGCTGTACCTCAAGGCACTGGAGCAAGGGCTGGACGGCCTTCGCCATGCCCACTGGCTGCTCGATGATGGCGAGACGCACAAGACATTCGCGAACGTCGGCAAGGTGCTCGACGCGCTTGCGGCGCTCGGCGCCACGCGCGATGCCTGCGTCATCGCCCTGGGTGGTGGCGTGGTCGGCGACCTCGCCGGTTTCGCCGCGGCGTGCTGGATGCGCGGCATCGATTTCATCCAGGTCCCGACGACGCTGCTGTCGATGGTCGATTCGTCGGTCGGCGGCAAGACCGGTGTCAACCTGCCCGCGGGCAAGAACCTGGTCGGCGCGTTCCACCAGCCGCGCGCGGTGGTGGCGGATATCGACGTGCTGCGCACGTTGCCGCAGCGCGAATACCTCGCCGGCGTGGCCGAGATCGTCAAGGGCGCCGCCATCGGCGATGAGCCCTTCTTCGCCTGGCTCGAAGCGACTGCCGATGCCCTGGCAGCTCGCGAAGCCGCCGTGCTGATCGAAGCGATTGCGCGCAAATGCCGGTACAAGGCGGGCGTCGTCGCGCGTGACGAAACCGAGCAAGGCGAGCGTGCTTTGCTCAACCTGGGCCACACCTTCGGCCATGCGCTCGAAACGGCCGGCCAGTACAGCGAGATCCTGCACGGCGAAGGCGTCGCCATCGGCATGGTGCTGGCGGCGCGGCTCTCCGCACGGCTGGGCATGGCCAGCGAGGCCGAGACGCAGCGGCTGCTCGCCCTGCTCACCCGTCTCGGCCTGCCCACCGAGCCCTCGCGGGCCCACGAAGCCAGCCGCATCCTCGACCTGATGCGCCTGGACAAGAAGAACACCGCCGGCACGCTCCGCCTGATCCTGTGGCGCGGCGTAGGCAAGGCCGAGATCGTACCGGGCGTAGCCGACGAGGACGTGCTGGGCGTCCTGTCGTAGGAGCCCACCCTGTGGGCGACATCTCTCGCCTCGAGGGAACGGGCACTGTGGCGTTGTCGCGAAAGGCGTCGCCCACAGGGTGGGCTCCTACAGCCCTTGGGCCGCCACGAATCGCATAGAATGACGGGTTCACGCGTTATCCCAGGTTGGTGCGATGCGGATTTACATGCAAACCATGCCCGCGGCGGGCGGCGAAGCGCCCCGCTACGTCCAGATCACGCTGGAGCAGGACCTGCTCGGCGGCTGGACCCTGTACCGCGAGAGCGGCACCCAGGGTGGCAAGGCCTCGCTCAAGCGCGATGTCTACCTGGAGCGCGACGCCGCACTCGCCGCCTTCGAAAAAGCACGCGACGCCCAGATCAAGAAAGGTTTCAAAGTCATGTTCAGCCAGGGACAGGAGTCGGCGCATGGCCGCTGATGAACTCCGCAACGACCTCTTCCTCCGCGCACTGCGCCGCCAGCACACCGACACCACGCCGATCTGGGTAATGCGCCAGGCAGGCCGGTACCTGCCGGAATACCGCGAGACCCGTGCGCGCGCCGGCAGCTTCATGGGCCTGGCCACGAACCCCGAATACGCCTGCGAAGTCACCTTGCAGCCGCTCGAGCGCTTCGAGCTGGATGCGGCGATCCTGTTCTCCGACATCCTCACCATCCCCGATGCGATGGGCCTTGGCCTGTCGTTCGAAGCGGGCGAAGGCCCGCGCTTCGCGAGGCCCGTGCGCGACGCCGCCGCCATCCACGCGCTGGCCGTGCCCGACATGGATGGCGAACTGCGCTATGTGATGGACGCGGTGCGCCTCATCCGCAAGGAACTCGGCGGCCGCGTACCGCTCATCGGCTTCTCCGGGAGCCCGTGGACCCTCGCCTGCTACATGGTCGAAGGCGAAGGCTCGCGCGACTTCGCGCGGGTGAAGGCGCTCGCCTGGAACGAGCCGGCGCTGGCCCACAAGCTGCTCGATACCATCGCGCGCTCCGTTGCCGCCTACCTCATGGCCCAGGCTCGCGCTGGCGCGCAGGCACTGATGGTGTTCGACACCTGGGGTGGCCTGCTGGGCCCGGCACCGTTCCGTGAGTTCTCGCTGCACTACATGGCGCAGGTCGTCGATGCGCTGAAGGCCGACCCGGACTGCCGCGATATCCCCGTCATCCTGTTCTCGAAGGGGGCCAGCGGCCAGCTCGAGGCGCTTGCCGATACCGGCTGCGATGGCCTCGGTGTCGACTGGACCATCGATATCGGCGAGGCGCGCCAGCGCGTGGGCGACCAGGTGGCGCTGCAGGGCAACCTGGATCCCGCGGTGCTGCGCGCTTCACCCGAAATCGTCGCTCGCGAAGCCCGTGCGGTGCTGGATGCCTTCGGTGACCACCCCGGCCACATCTTCAACCTGGGCCACGGCATCACGCCGGAAGTGGACCCGGAGAACGTGAAGGTGCTGGTCGATACCGTGCATGCACACGGCCGGAAGATCCGCGGCGGCTAAAGCGTAGGAGCCCACCCTGTGGGCGACGCCGTTCGCGGGACCGCCACAGGACCTGTGGCGTTATCGCGAAAGATGTCGCCCACAGGGTGGGCTCCTACCGCTACCCCCCATCAGAACCGGTTCGGGCCGGCGATGTGGCACTTGCCCAGCTCGGTGCGGGCGGCCATGGCGCCGGGCTGGTCACCGGCCTGCATGCGCATTTCGTAGATGGTCTGCTGGTTGCGCGCGCAGAGGCTGCCCGACTTGGGGCCCATCTCGTACGACTGCTTCGCCAGCTTTTCAGCCGTGGCGTAATCCTGCTTGCGCACCGCGATCTCCGCGCGGTCCTGGATCAGTTCCGGCGCCTCGGGCGCCAGCTTCAGGGCGTGGACGAGCTTGGCATCGGCGTCGTCGTACTTGCCGGCGCGTTCATCGGTCTGGGCGGCCTGCTCCAGGCCCTTCACGCCCGGGTCGCGCAGGGGCGCCACTTCGATCGCGGACTTCTCGCGCTCACCGGCAGCGCGGATCTGCGCGACGATGTCGTAGGTGGGTGCGGTGGGACGGGTAGCCTGCGGCGGGGCGGGCTGGCTGCACGCGGCGACGAGCACGGCGGCGGTTAGGGCGGCATAACGAAGACGAAGCATGGTCAATCCGTAGGATTACTGGGAGCGGGCGGCTCGGCCGGTGGCTGGCTGTTGTCGCCGCCGCCGAACATACCCTTGAATTGCTGCCAGAAACAGCCCTGCTCTTCTTCCGGCACGTAGCCATCGATGAACGGGAACTGCCGCGCGCCTTCACACGAGGGGTCGGTGCGCTTGCCGGTCTGCGTATTGATCCAGGCCAGGTCCAGCCCCTCACCGGGCTGTGCAGCCAGCGGCTGGGTGGGTAGCTTGCGGAACAGCTCCTGCCACACGCGCATGCTGCCGGTGGCGCCATACAGGCCCGTGGGCTTGTTGTCGTCACGGCCCATCCAGACCACGGCGAGGTGCTCGCCGGTGAACCCCGCGAACCAGCTATCGCGCTGGCTGTCACTGGTGCCGGTCTTGCCGGCGGCGTGGAGCGCGCCAAGGCTGGAGTTACCGATAGCGGCGGCCGTGCCCCGGGTCACCACCTGCTGCATGGCCCAGCGGACCAGGCGGGTCGGCTGCTGGTACTCACCCTCGCCCGTCTTCACGTCATAGCGCTTGATCGCCTGGCCCTTGCTGTCCATGACGCCGCGCACCGAAACCAGAGGCAGCGCATGGCCATCGGCGGCGATGTACTCGTACATCTGCGCCACCTGCAGCGGGGAGAGGTCCACCGCGCCCAGCAGCAGCGAGGGGCTCGGGTTCACGCCTTCCAGGCCGAACGATTCAAGGAAGCCCTTGATGCGCGGCAGGCCGACCTGGAGGCCGAGATTCACCGTGGCCAGGTTCCATGAATGCACCAGCGCATCCAGCATCGGCACCTGGCCGTGGATCTGGTGATCATCGTTCTGCGGCGTCCACAGCGTGCCATCCGGCTGGCGCATGCTGATCGGTGAATCATCCAGCGTGGAGGCCAGCGACCATTTCGAGGGCTGCGACAGCGCGACCAGATAGACGAACGGCTTCACCAGCGAACCGATCGAACGGCGCGCATCCAGGGCACGGTTGAAGCCCTGCTCGCCAGGCTCACGCGAGCCGACCACGGCGAGCACGCTGCCATCGGTGGTATCGGTGACGACGGCGGCGGCCTGCGCCGCGGCGCCGCGCTTGCCCAGCGCCTTGGTGGTCGTGAGGATCGCCTGCTCCGTGTAGAGCTGCGCCGCCGGGTCGAGCGTGGTGAAGATGCTGAGGCTGCCGTTGCGAAGCGCGTCTTCGTCGAAGTCCGCCTGCACCTGCGAGCGCACGAGCTGCATGAATGCGGGGAAGCGGTTGTGCGGCAACTGGGCGTTGGCGGCGATACCGAGCGGCGCGGCCTGCGCCGCCTTCATGGCGGCCTCGTCGATCAGCCCGGTCTCGTTGAACTGCTGCAGCACCAGGTTACGCCGCTGCAGGGCCCGCTCCGGATAGCGGCGCGGGTCGTAATAACTCGGGCCCTTCACCAGGCCGATGAGCAGCGCGATCTCCTGCGGGCGCAGTTCCTCCATGCGGCGGCCGAAGAAGAACTCCGCGCCGGCGGCGAAGCCGTGCACGGCCTGGTTGCCCTGCTGGCCGAGGAAGACCTCGTTGACGTAAGCCTCGAGGATGCGGTGCTTGGGATAATGCGCTTCCATCAGCAAGGACAGGATCGCCTCGTTAACCTTGCGCAGGTAGTTCTGGCTGCGGTCGAGGAACAGGTTGCGCACCAGCTGCTGGGTAAGCGTCGAACCGCCCTGCACGGTGTGGCCGGCGCGGAGGTTCGCGACGCTCGCGCGCGCGATCGCCGAGAAATCCAGGCCGATGTGGTGGTTGAAGTCGCGATCCTCGACGGCCTGCAGGCCCTGTACGAGCAGCGGCGGCACGTTCTCCAGGCGCACGATACGGCGCTCTTCCTGCTCCGCGCCGTAGAAGGTGGCGATGCGCGCCGGGTCAAGGTGGATCGCCTTGATCGGCTTGCCATTCGCGTCGTCGACGACGGACGCGATCTGGCCGTCGGCCAGCGCCACGCGCAGGCGGTGGGCGAGCTCCCCGCCATCCGGGCCCGCGTAGCCGCGCGAGTTGATGACGAAGCGCGAGCCGTTCTTTGAATAACTGCCCTGGACCTTGCCGGCACCGTCGGCGGTGTAGCCCGCGAAGGTCAGTTCCAGTTCCAGC
>NZ_JBQCFT010000221.1:0-16751 GCF_051958795.1 Luteibacter sp.
AGAGCTTCAAGGGCGGCCCCGCGCCGCTGCAGCAGCCGATGGATCCGAAGCGCGCCGCCGAGCTCGACCAGCGCCAGGCGATGCTCAGTGAACAGATGGCCAGGCTGTCGCAGCGCCAGAGCGAACTGGCGATTGCCGAATCGCGCTCGGGTCACGCCGGCAATCCGGAGTACGCGAAGGCACACAGCGAGATCGGCCGCGAGCAAGGTGAGATCGGCCGGCAGATGGGCGAGGTGGCGCGTGAGCGCGCCATGCATGGCCGCACCGAAGCCGAGTGGAACCGTGAGATCGCCGAGCAGGCGCGCAAGGCCAACGAGCGGGTGGAAGCGGTGATCGCCGAAGCCCTGCGCAACCATGCGCTGACCCGGGTCAACTGACGCGAGGCCCGCGCTCCGGTATCGTGAGGGGCTTACCGCACATCCTGCGGTGCCCCTTTCGCTCCCCGGAGGCAACATGCGGCTCCTACCTGGCCAGGTGCTCGAGGCCCAGGCCCTGCTCTTCGACATGGACGGCACGCTGATCGATTCGCGCGTCGTCGTCGAGAAAATCTGGAAGCGCTGGTGCGACGAAGTCGGGCTGGACTGGCACTACGTCCTGCCGCGCCTGCATGGCGTGCGCATGTACGACTCCATCAGCGAGTTCGCGCCGATGGCTGGCCAGGATGTCGACGCCGTCTACGAGCGCCTCTACCGCGAGGAAGTGGAAGACGTGGACGGCATCGTGCCGATCCCCGGCGCCCTCGAGCTCCTCGCCGCCCTTCCCCCGGATCGCTGGACCATCGTGACCTCCGCCGACCTCGTGCTGGCGAAGGCGCGGCTCGGCGCGGCGGGCATCGTGCCGCCGCCGCGCATGGTCACTGGCGAAGAAGTCGAGCGCGGCAAGCCGGCGCCGGACGCCTACCTGCTCGGCGCCGTGCGCATGGGCGCGGCCGCCCCGGCATGTGTCGTGTTCGAAGACGCGAAGGCAGGCATCGAAGCGGGCATCTCGGCGGGTGCACGGGTCCTGGCGATCGCCGGTGACCACCCTGAAGAACTCACGCCCGGGGTGGAATGGGTCACTGACCTGACCGCACTGCGCTTCGACGGTATCCACGACGGCAAGGTACGCCTGCTATGCAGCTGAAACTCCGCGCACCTTACGAAAACCTGGTCACGGCGGCGAACTTCATCACGCTCTCGTCGCTGACCTGCGCCATCCTCATCATCAGCCGCGCCTAGTCCGGCGAACTGGCCTACCTCGGCACGCTGTTCATCGCCTGCCTGGTCTGCGACGGCGCGGATGGTTTCGTCGCGCGCAAGACCGGGAAATCGAGCGACCTGGGCACGCAGCTGGATAGCCTTTCCGATGCGATAGCGTTTGGCGTGGCGCCCGTCGTCGTGGCGGATGTGTACCTGCGCTCCATCGGCGCGGAGGTGTTCCTGCCCGCGCAGATCGCCTTCTGCGCCTGCGCGGTCGTCCGCCTGGCCATGTTCAACGTCCAGAAGGACAAGTCGATCTTCCTTGGCCTGAACACGCCGTCGGCCGCGTCGCTGGTCGTGCTGCTGATCGTCATCGGACGCTACAGCGGCGCTACGTGGCCACCGGAGACCATGCAGCACGTGATCAACGCGATGCTGTTCGTGCTTGCCGCCTCGATGATCAGTCCGTTCCGCTACCTGAGCAGCAAGTCGCTCAAGCTGCGCCTGAACGCCACCACCGTCGTCATCGGTGCGATCTTCGTCATCGGCTCGATCTGGGCCTCACCGTGGTCGGTCTACGCCTATCTGGTGGTCTACGCGCTGTCAGGGCCGCTTACGGCCATCTGGCTCCTGCTGCGCCGCCTGCGCCGTCCCCGCGGCCCGCGGCGGCCGCGCGGAGGTAAATCAGTAGACGTCACGACGGTAGCGCCCCGTCGTGGCGAGCGTATCGACCATGGGCTCGCCGAGGATCTCGCGAAGCGCGGCATCCACACCGGGTGCCATGCCTGCAAGGCTGCCACACACGTAGATCGAGGCCCCATCCGCCACGTAGCGCCGCACGGCATCCGCCGCGGCACGCAGGCGTTCCTGCACATAGCGCGGGCCGCGCGAGTCGCGCGACCAGACCAGGTCCAGGCGTTCCAGATCGCCACTGTCGCGCCAGTGCTCCAGCTGATCGACATGCAGCCGATCCACCTGTTCGTGGCGTTCGCCGAACAGCACCCAGTTCCGCCGGTGTCCGCCGGCGATCCGCGCCTTCAACAGAGCTCGCAGACCCGCGATCCCCGTGCCGCTGCCAACCAGGAGCACCGGCCGGTCGTCGCCCGGAGCGTGGAACCCGGGGTTGCGACGAACGCGCAGGTCGATGGCATCGCCCTCTTCCGCCAGCGCCGTGAGCCAGCCCGATCCAGTGCCCAGCGCGCCGTCCGCGCTGCGTTGCTGGCGTACCACGAGGTGCAGCGAGCCATCGGCAGGGATGGAGGCGATGGAGTATTCGCGATGCGGCAGGACAACTGCATCGCCGCGCGCCTTGCGCGGGCCGATCTCAACGACGTCGCCGGCGTCCCAGCGCAGGTGTGCCGGATCGTCGGGCACGAGCGCCACGTGGAAACACGGCGCGCCGACGCTGCCCGGATTCAACAGCTGCCGCGCCTGCAGGCGCCAGGGCTGGTACGCGGGCCGGGACCACTCGGGCTGCTCGCCTGCGCCCGTCAGCTGGGCGACCTGCCGTTGCCAGTGGCGCAGGGCGCCATCGTCCCCGTTATCCACATCCACGCGGTCGAACGCGGGCGTGGCGCCGTGCGTGCGTAGCCAGTGATCCAGCTCGCGCCCGAAGCCGCAAAAATCATCGTAGTCACGATCGCCAAGCGCCAGCACGGCATACACCAGGTGATGCAGGTCGGGCGAGCTGCGCATGACGTCGCGCTGGAACAACGTTGCGATATCCGGGGCATCACCCTCGCCGGTCGTGCTGGCGATAAACAGGGCGCGCTGCGCCGAGGCAAGGTCGCCCAGGGATAGCGATGCGATACCGCGCAAATCGACGCTCACGCCACCCTCGCGGAGCGCCGTCGCTGTGCGCTCGGCAAGCTCGGTGGCGAACCCCGTCTGCGAGGCGTGGACCACGAGCAGGCCGCCGCGCCCATGCGTTGCCTGCGACGCGTTGCGCCGGCGTGGCCACGCGGCGGCGAGCACCCATGCCGACCAGGTCGCGAACGCGGCGCCGGCCATGGCGACGTGCGCAGGCGAACCAAGGTGCTGGCCGGAAAAGTCATGCCAGCAGGCCGCCAGCAGCGCGGCGAGCGCAAGACACGCGCCGATCGCCAGCTGGCCAGCGGTGCTTTTCATTTCACCGCCGCGGCGAATGCGGGGGACGTGCGCTCTTCGAACCTGCCATCCGCCGTGTACAGGACGAACAACACGGCAATGCCGTGTTCCTTCGCGTACGCCATGCCTTCCTCCGGCCCGAGCACGGTCATCGTCGTGCCCAGCGAATCGGCGTGCATGCAGTCGCCGGCGAGGATGCTCACCGAAGCGACCCGGTGTGCCACCGGGTTGCCGGTGCGCGGATCGATGTGGTGCGAATAGAACCTGCCACCGGATTCGAAGAAGTGCCGATAACCCCCCGAGGTGGCGATGGCCTTGTCGTCGAGCGACACGATGCGGCCGACCTCATCGACGCTGTCCACGGCCGCGCTTGCCGCACCAGGGCGTTCGATCCCCACGTGCCATGCACTGCCATCCGGCTTGCGCCCGTGGGCGCGCAACTCGCCACCTACTTCGACGAGGTACGCCTTCACACCCCGCGAATCGAGGAACCGCGCGACCTGGTCGACGCCAAAGCCCTTGGCGACGGACGACAGGTCGACGTACACGCCACCGGGCTGGAAGGCGCGGTGGTTGGCGTCATCGAGCTTGATGCGTTGCCAGCCGACCCGCGCTCGCGCAGCAGCCAGCTCCGCGGCACCGGGAGGATCGCGCGGGCGCTTGTCGGGTCCGAAGCCCCACAGGTTCACCAGCGGGCCCACGGTCGGATCGTAGGCACCGCCGGAATCCTTCGCGAGCGACAACGCGTAACGCAACACGCCGTAGAACTCGGGCGGCAACGCCTGCCATGTACCCGCCGGTGCACGGTTGAACCTGCTCAGGTCGGAGTCCGGTTCATACGTGCTCATCTGCGCGACGACGCGATCGACCTCGGCCTGGATGCCGTGTTCGATCTGCCGTTCGTCGGCGTGCGCCGGCAGTACCGCATTCACCGACCACGTCGTGCCCATCGTTTCGCCTTCGAAGCGGCGGACGTCGGTGGCGGTGGCCGAGAGGCAGACGAACCACAGCAACAGGGCGAGACCGACGTGGGAGCGCGCTTGCGCGCGATGGGTTTGGGGCGAGCACCCATCGCGCGCGAGCGCGCTCCCACACGGGTGGACGATCACTGCGGCAGCACTTCGAGCGTCGCGGTGTAGGCCACGCGGCGCTGCGTCGCTTCCTTCACCGTGGTCTTCTTGTCTTCCGTGTTCGCATTGACCCAGTACATGCCGGGGTTGGCGAAGGCGAAGGTGAAACGGCCATCCTTGTCGGTCTGCGTATCCTGCTCTTCCTGCGCGTTGCGGTAGCGCGTGGCGCCGTTGATCGCGGTGACCTTGAGGCCCGCAGCCGGCTTGCCATCGAGCAACAGCTGGAACGTGGCCTTTTCACCCGTGACGAGATCGCCAGGCTGGGTGACCGGCACGAGCTCGAGACCCTTGCCGGTCGGCTTCAGTGCGTCGCCACCCGGCTTGCCCTGGGTCACGAAAGTCTCGACGCGCGACGCCATTTCGCTGACCTGCACGTTCTTCGCATTCGCGGGGATGCCCGCCTTCAGCTCGTCGGCCTTGCCGCGCCAGCGCTTCTTCTGCCCATCCACTTCGTAGTTCGCGAACAGACCCTGGTTCACCAGCGCGATGCGGTAGGTGCCCGCTTCCTTCACCGGCAGGTCGAACGCGCTGCGCACCTTGCCGGTCCACGGGTTCTCCGGCTTCACCGGGCTGCCATCCGGCGCGGTGATCACCAGGTTATCGAGCTGGGCAGGGAAATGGTCGGGGTAGTACAGGTCGTTGGATACCGCGGCATCCACGGTCACCCACGCATCGTCGCCGGAGACCACGGTGGCCGACGGTACGAGCCACATCTTGTGCGCCTGCACGGCGAACGGCATGACCAGCGCGGCACAAAGGGCGGCGCGAACGAACAGGTGCTTCATGACATGGCTCCAGTCAGGGATTGATATCGAGGGTGATCTGGCCGAGTTCGTCCGTGCCCTTCGCGGAGAGGTGCACGGGCGACTTCGCCGGCCAGTCGAAAGCGATGCGCTGTGTCTCGTGGCCACCCACTTCGCGGGCCGCCTCGACGATCAGCTCGTAATGCCCGGGTGCGAGCGTGCCAAGCGGCGCCTTGCCGTCGGTGAAGCGCAACTGGTGCTGGCCCGCGGGGCGCGTGGCGCCCGATACGCCGTCGATCGGCATGGTCTGGTCGCGCCCGCTGCGGCGCCACCACTGGCGCATGTCCTTCAGCCACTTGGTGCCTTCGCCGCTGGCCTTTTTCACGTCGTACCAGACGGCCAGGTTGGCGGCCACGCTGTGATCCTCGCGCTCGATCCACACCGCGACGTAGGGTCGGTGGTATTCCGCGACCTTCAGGGTGGGGATCTCGACGGTGAGGTTCATGTCCGCCGCGGCGACCGGGGCGGCGAGGAAACAGAGCGCGAGTGGAAGCAGCCTACGCATGGCAATCCTTTGGGTCAGTGGATGAAGAGCAGGACGACAACCAGCGGCAGCACGAAGCCGAGCGCGACGAGCGGCCAGGTCATGCCGCGCTGGGCGGCGTGCATCTTGAGCAGGAGCAGGCCGGTGACGGCGAACACCACGCAGGCCAGGGCGAACACATCGATGAACCAGCGCCATGCCGCGCCGGTGTTGCGGCCCTTGTGCAGGTCGTTGAACCAGGCGAGCCAGCCGCGATCGGTCGATTCGTACTGCACCTCGCCGGTTTCCCGGTCGATGCTCACCCACGCATCGCCACCGGGGCGCGGCAGGGAGATGTACACCTCGTCATCACTCCAGTCGCCATCGCGGCCGGCAATATCCGCGCCTGTCTGCGCGTGCACGGCATCGGCGACGGCCGTGGCGACCGGGGCCGACTTGCGCCCGGGATCGGTGAGGCGTTGCAGCGTCGCCGGCGCCAGCGTGCCGGCATGCCGCACGACCCGGGGGGTCGCCTCGATCTGCGCGGCGTGGTTGAGGGTGAAGCCGGTGACGGAAAACATGAAAAGCACCACCAGCGAGATGGCGGAGCTGATCCAGTGCCAGCGGTGCAGGTGCTTCAGCCAGAACGCACGGCGTGTCCGGTCGACGGTATCGCTCATGCGGTGTCAGGCCCCTGTGCCAGCGTGGAAACCGGTCAATCGTAACCGCAATGCGAATCGTTCGCAATTGACAGAAAGGGGCGGGAAAGCCTGCCGCGACAGCATGCGGCCACCCCATCACGGAGCGTATGCTTGTCCACCATGCGCATACTCCTAGCCGAAGACGACGCCTCCATCGCCGCCGCCGTGCGCGCGGCCCTGCAGCAAGGCGGTCACGCCGTGGACCACGTGGCGGATGGCGCCAGTGCCGACCATGCGCTGCGCGACCATGATTACGACCTCCTCGTCCTCGACCTGGGCCTGCCCCAGCTCGATGGCAGCGATGTGCTCAGCCGCGCGCGCAAGCGTGGCGCCAGTCTTCCCGTGCTTGTGGTCACCGCCCGCGAAGGCCTGAAGGAACGCGTCCGGGTGCTCGACCTGGGCGCCGACGATTACCTGGTGAAGCCCTTTGCCCTCGCGGAATTCGAAGCCCGCGTGCGTGCCCTGCTCCGCCGACGCACCAGCCACGGTGCGCCGGAATTCCGCATCGGCCGGCTGCGCCTGGATATCCCCGGCCACCGCGCCTGGATCGGCGATACGCCGCTTGACCTCACCGCGCGTGAGTTCGGCCTGATCGAGGCGCTGGCCACCCGTGCCGACAAGGTCACCAGCCGTGCGCAGCTGGTCGAGGCGTTGTGCAACTGGGACGAGGACCTGACCGACAACGGCCTGGATATCGCCCTGCACCGCCTGCGCAAGAAGCTGCATGGCTCGGGGACCAACGTCCGCACCATCCGCGGCCTGGGTTACCTCCTCGAAGAATCGGTCGATGCCTGAACGCCGCCACGCGGCGCGCCGCCCGGCGCGCCCCAGCCTGCGCCGGCGCCTGCTCACCTTCCTGCTCGTTCCCGTGCTCGGCGTGTTGGTCGTCGATGCCGTGGTCGGGTACTTCATCGCCCTCGCCTACTCGAACCGCGTGCACGATTCCGATCTCTCCGATTCGGCGCTCACCCTGGCGGAAATGATCGGTAGCGACGCCCTGCGTGGTGAGCTGACCGCGCAGGCGCGCTTCCTCCTCGAATACGACCCGGATGGGCGCAACTACTACGAAGTGATCAGTGACCGGCACGGCCGCATCATCGGCAATGCCGAACTGGCCGTGCCCACGCGCCGCGCGGTCGATGTCGACGCACCGCCCCTGCTGTACGACACCGACCTGGGCCACAAGGCCCTGCGTGGCGCGGTCATGCGCATCGCCAACCGGCATGACCCCGGGGACACCATCACGATCAAGGTGGCTGAGAACCTGCGTGACCGCCACCAGCGCGCCCGCGAAATCCTGCTGCTGACCTTGCCGGTGGAGGCGCTGCTCATCATCGCCGTGCTCTGCCTCGTGTGGTTCGGGGTGAGCCATGGCCTGCGCGTGCTGGAACCGCTGACGACGCGCCTGAGCCGGCGCGGCCACGACTTGGGCCCGATCGGCGAGGAAGACGTGCCGGTGGAGATCCTGCCGCTGACCCGCACTATCGACGACCTGTTCGCCCGCATGCGCAACATGCTCGGACTGCAGGAGCGGTTCATCGCGGACGCCGCCCACCAGTTGCGGACGCCGCTGGCCGGGCTGCAACTGCATGTCGAGCGCGTCGCCGCGGCCGGTGATGCCGCCCAGCAACAGGATGCGCTGGCCCACATCCAGCGACTGGCTGCCCGCGCGGCGCGCACCTCGGCCCAGTTGCTCGCACTTACCCGCACCCAGTCCCCGGACCTGCCCGACCACGATGGCATGGACGTGATCGATCTCGCCCAGGTCGTCCCTGAGGCCGTGGGCATGCGCGTCCACCAGGCGCTCGCGCTTGGCGTGGACCTGGGCTACGAAGGCACCGATGGCGCATGCCCGGTGCGCGGCGATGCCCTGCAGGTCCAGGAGGTCATCGACAACCTCGTCGACAACGCCTTCCACTATGCCGGGCGCGGCCACACGGTCACCGTCTCGCTGGCGCGTGACGGCAATGACACCGTGCTGGCCGTGGACGACGACGGCCCGGGCGTCGGGGACGCGTTCCTCGACCAGCTGGGCGAGCGCTTCTTCCGGGTACCCGGGGTCGACGAGGACGGCACGGGGCTCGGCCTGGCCATCGTGGAGAGCATCGCCGAGCGCCACGCGGCGCGCGTCGGCTTCGCCCGCTCGGCCCTGGGCGGCCTGCGCGTGGAGCTGCGTTTCCCAGGCCTGCCAAGCCCGGGCTAAGCCTGCGGAAAGCTCGCTGAAACCACGGCTTGCGAGCATACCTGTCATGAAACGGCACAGGCGCGAGGCCCGGGCGTGAGCGAATCCACGGAATTCCATTTTGAAGGCGGCCGCGAGGGCGTCCTGCTCATCCACGGCCTGACCGGCACACCCACGGAAATGCGCATGCTGGGCAAGGGCCTGAACCGTGCGGGATTCACCGTGGTCGGCGTGCGCCTGGCCGGCCATTGCGGCAGTGAGGACGACCTCCTCGCGACGACCTGGCAGGACTGGTACGCCAGCGTCGAGGCCGCGGCCGAGCAGCTGCGCGGCCGGGTCGACCGGCTGTTCGTCGCCGGCCTGTCCATGGGTGCGGTCCTGGCGCTGCGCCTCGCCGCGGTGCGCCCGGATTGGGTGGATGGGGTCGGCGTGTTTGGCGCGACGTTCCGCCATGACGGCTGGTCCATCCCGTGGACCGGCCGCAATCTCTCCTTCCTCCTGCCGATGTTCAAGCGCCTCGGCATCGGCCGCCACCGCAGCTTCATGGAGCAGCCGCCCTACGGCATACGCGACGAGCGCCTGCGCGCGCAGATCAGCGCGGCCATGTTGTCGGGCGACAGCGAAGCCGCCGGCCTGCCGGGGAACCCATGGCACGCCCTGGCGGAAATGTGGTGGCTCGCGCGCGATGTCCGCCGGCGCCTCCCCGATGTGGTGGCGCCGTGTTTCATCGCGCACGCCACGGACGACGACGTAGCCAGCACGGCCAATGCCGACATGGTGGCGCGCGGCGTCCGCGGCCCGGTCGAAATGCTGTTGCTTGCCGACAGCTACCACATGATCACGATCGATCGCGAACGCCGCACGCTGATCGAACGCAGCGCGGATTTCTTCACCCGGGTCGCCCGCGACGCGCGGCCTGCGCGCATGGCGGCCTGAGCATGCACGGACTCGTCTTCAGCTTGTGGCTGGCGAACGTGTTGCTCGATACGGGCGGCCAGCTCGCGTTCAAGGCCGCGGCCGGCGACCCGCGCGCGGGCGATGGCCTCGCGCGCTGGAAGTACATGCTGGCGCGCCCGTGGATCTGGGCTGGCATCGGCTGCTACGTGCTCGAGTTCGTCGTGTGGATCGCCTTCCTTTCGCTCGTGCCCCTGTCCGAGGGCGTGCTGCTGGGTTCGATCAACATCGTCGCCATCATGATCGCGGGCCGCTTCCTGTTCCGCGAACGGCTCAGCCCGTTGCGCGTCACGGGTATCCTGCTCGTGGCGGCGGGCGTGGCCATCGTGGGGGCCGGCGCATGAAGCGCTTCTACATCGTCGGCTTCGCGCTGCTGCTCGCGTTCGATTCGCTGAACCTCGTCTGCTTCAAGCTCGCGGGGAACCACGCGCTGCCTGTCGAGATGAGCACGGCATGGCTGGCTCGGGTGTTTTCGCATCCGTGGATCTACGGGGCGATCACCGGCTACATCGGTGCGTTCGTGACCTGGATGAGCCTGCTGAAACACGCCCCCATCGGGCCGGCGTTCGCGGCGTCGCACCTCGAAGTGGTCAGCGTGATGGTGCTCTCGTACTGGGTGTTCAGCGAACCGGTCACGCCGGCGCAGATCGTGGGTGCGCTGGCGATCGTGGCGGGCATCCTCTGTCTCGCGTTCGCCGAGGGCGACGAAGGTGCCAGCGATGTGGTTCCGGCCTCAACGTGAAGCCCCGCCCACGGCGGGCCTGCCCCTGGGCTTCGCGGACATGGGCGGCGACATCCCTGCACCGCTGACGGCACTCGCCGCGCAATGGCTGGGCGTGGAAGAGGCGCAGCTGGAGTGCTCGGGCACGGCGGCGCTTACCGTCGCCCTCACCGGACTGGCCGAGCACGCGCGCACGCGGCGCGAGGTCGCCATCCCCGCGTTCACCTGCCCCCTGGTCCCCCTCGCGATCCGCCGCGCCGGGCTGGAGCCGGTGCTGGTCGATCTTCGCCCCGGCCATTTCGACATGGATCCGGAACGGCTGGCCGCCGCCTGCGGCGAGCGGACGCTCGCCATCGTGCCGACGCATCTCGGCGGCCGCACGGCGGACGTCGCATCGGCGCGTGCGGTCGCCGACGCGACGGGTGCCTGGGTGGTTGAGGATGCCGCGCAGGCTTTGGGCGCGCGCATCGATGGCCGCGCCGCCGGCACGCATGGCGATGTGGGCTTCTACAGCCTCGCCGCGGGCAAGGGCCTTTCGATCTTCGAGGGTGGCCTGCTGGTGGCGCGCGACGAAGCACTACGCGACAGCTTCCGCCGCGCGGCGCGGCGGATCGCACGCTGGCATCCCGGCTGGGAAGCGCGCCGCGCGCTGGAGCTGGCAGGTTACGCCGCCTTCTATCGCCCGCGCGGCCTCGGCATGGCGTATGGCCACCCGCTGCGCCGGGCCCCGCGCCGTGGCGACCTGCTGGGCGCGGCAGGCGAGCACTTCGACCTGGATTTCCCGTTGCACCGCGTAGGTCGCTGGCGGCAAGCCGTCGGTGCGCGCGCGTTCCACCGCCTGCCGCATTTCATCGAGACCACCACGGCACAGGCCCGTGCCCGCGTGCCGGCGCTCGCCTCGATCCCTGGTGTCCACGTATTCACCGATGAGGGCGGCACCTGGCCTTACCTGATGCTGCTGTTGCCCGACGAAGCCACCCGCGATGCGGTGTTGCAGCGGCTATGGGCCTCGCGCCACGGCGTAGCGCGGATGTTCGTGCATGCGCTGTCGGATTATCCGTACCTCGGCACGATGGCTGGCGGTGACTATATTCCCAATGCGCGCGACTTCGCCGCGCGGACGCTCACCGTGACGAACAGCCCGTGGCTGGACGATGCATCGTTTGAGCACGTGTGCGCGGTGATCGAAGCCACGGTGGTTTCCCGGTAATCGCTACCGGTAGGAGCCCACCCTGTGGGCGACATCTCTCGCGATGAACCAGCACAGCCCGTGGCGTTTTCGCGAACAGCGTCGCCCACAGGGTGGGCTCCTACGGTAGATCGCAGGGTCAGGCCTTGCCCTGCTCCACCAGCGTAAGCGCGACCTTGTCGCGCAGGTATACCGGCAGCGCGAGTTCGGGGGCGACGGCTTCGCCCTGCCGGAATCGCTTCGCGGCCACTTCCGCGATGTGCCTGGCCTGCGGGAACCGCGCGCCGTCCGCCGAGCGAACCGGCGCCGGGATGCGTTCACGCAGCACCGCTTCGTACGTGGCCCAGCCCGTGCCGACGACATGCCACGCGGTGGCTTCCGGGACGATCAGCGCCGCTGCCGTATCCACGCGTTCGCGGTCGATCAGGCTCACGCCACCGTCATCGTCACGGCGCCAGGCCGCGACGTAGATTTCGCCCATGCGTGCGTCGATGACGGAAAGGATCGCCGCGTCGTCCTCGGGCGCTTCCAGCGCCAGCGCTTCGAGCGAGGACACCGTAACGACGGGCACATCGAGCGCCATGGCCATGCCCTGGGCCAGTGAGACACCCAGGCGGACGCCGGTGAACGCACCCGGCCCACGGCCTACGGCGATGCCCTGCAGGGCGTTGCGCGAGAGGCCTGCTTCGGCGAGCAGCGCGTCGGCCATCGGCAGCACCAGTTCGGCGTGCCGGCGCGGCGCGATTTCGCTGCGCTCGATCACTTCGTCGCCGTGGACCAGTGCGACGGAGCAGGCTTCGGTAGAGGTTTCGATGGCGAGGAAGTTCATGGCGTTTCCGTCTGGCTGTTGAACGGCACCCCGTAGGCGTACCAGTCGATCCGGCGCGTGAGATACATGAGTAGCGCGATAACGGCAACCAGTACCACAGAGCCGATCAGCAGCGCGTACTGTTCGGCGCCGATCAGGCCATACAGTATGGCGTAAACCAGGGCCAGCACGCCTCCGAGCACCAGCCCGGCACCCCGGGCGCGGAGCACTGCCGCCGCGTAGCCACCGACGATAAGCACGACCGTGGTGGCCGCGACCACGTAGGCGACCCCGAAGCCGATCTGCTCGGACAAGGCCAGCAGCAGCACGTAGAAGCTGGCCATGGCCGCGCCCACGAGCAGGTATTGCACGGGATGGAGACGCAGGCCCTTCAGCACCTCGAACAGGAAGAACGCGACGAACGTCAGCGCAATGAACAGCAGGCCGTATTTGCCCGCGCGATCGTTCTGCTGGTAGACGCTGCCGGGCTTGACCAGCTTTACGCCGAACGACGATGCGGCGAGGCGCGCGTTCACGTCGGTACTGGCGGCGTCCCAATGCTGGCCATACGAGCGGTTGAGGTCCATGACCTGCCAGGTAGCATCGAAGCCTTTGGCGCTGACCGAGCGGCGGCCGGGCAATATGGCGCCCGCGAAACTCGGGTCGGGCCACGCGGAGCGCAGTTGCAGGGTGCTCGCGCGGGCCAGCGGGAGCGCCGAGAACGATTCGGTGCCGGCGATGCGCAGTGTCAGCGCGAAGTCGATGGGCGTGGCGCGCGCCGGATCCACCGGGAAGGCGGCCGTCAGGACGCTGTAGCCGCCCATCGTGGCGGCCGAGGATGCCAGGCGTATCGGATGCCCGTCGACCGTGGCCGATGTGATCCCCTGCAAACCGCGCGTATCGGCGATGAGCAGGCGCAATTCCGCCTTGCCCGTATCGAGCGCCGTGCCGCTCTCTGCACCAGCGCTGGCCACGTCTTCCACGAGGAAACGGCCACGAATCGTCACGTCGCTCGTGTAGACCGGCACCTCGTACATGCCACTGCTGCGCCGCTCGACGGCCAGGTCGGCCGTGGTGGTCATTTCGTCGGCAAGTACGATGTGCGTCGTGTCCTGCACGCTGACCACGCGGCCGGTGCTGTCGCGCACCTCGCTGCGAGCCGGCATGGCGAGCATGAAGCCGCCGACGGTCTGCGGGCCGCCCCACCCGGAGGCGACACGCGCCACGGCGGATGTGCGCATGGCCTCGCGCTCACGGACGATGCCGTCGGCCTGCTTGAGCGGGATCAGCATTAACAGCGCGAGTACGCCGATGCCAAGCACCTTGGCGGTAATGGATTGCGTCCAGCGAAACATGGTGGGTCCTCCCCCAGGCGTAGGTGGGGAGGATGCTCGCCCCCGGGGCGGCACGTGCCGGGCGCGGGGTGAGGCAAAGCGGAGACCACGAAGGGCAAAACCCTGCCGTAGGAGCCCACCCTGTGGGCGTCGTCTTTCGCGATAGGGCTCTGGGCCCCGTGGCGTTGTGGCGAACGACGTCGCCCACAGGGTGGGCTCCTACGGATGCCTCGCGGCGGTTATGTCAGGTGGCCGTAAAGAACGCCGTGACATCGGCGAGTTCGCGCGTACGCGGCATCGGCGGGAGGCTGGCGAGGAACAGGCGGCCGTAGCCCTTCGTGGTGAGGCGTGGGTCGCACAGGACCAGCACGCCGCGGTCGTGCACATCGCGGATCAGCCGGCCCGCGCCCTGCTTCAGCGCGATGACCGCGGTCGGGACCTGCCAGCCCATGAACGGGTTGATACCGGATTCCTCCAGTGCCTCGAGCCGGGCCTGGAGCACAGGATCGTCGGGCATGGCGAACGGCAGCTTGTCGATTACCACCACGCTGAGTGCGTCGCCGGCCACGTCCACCCCTTCCCAGAAGCTGGCCGCACCCAGCAGCACGCCGCGGCCGCTCAGGCGAAACTCCTCGAGCAGGCGGTGGCGTGGCGCCGTGCCCTGCACGAACAGCGGCCAGGGCACCCGGCCCTCCAGCAACTCCGCCGCGCGGCGCAGCGCACGGTGCGAGGTGAACAGCAGGAACGCACGGCCATCGGACGCCTCGAGCACGGGCAGGATGGCGGCGACGACCTTGTCCGTGTGGTCGCGCGCCGACGGATCCGGCAGATCCTTCGGCAGGTAAGCGAGCGCCTGGCGTGCGTAATCGAAGGGGCTCTCCACGTGCAGCGTGCGCGGATCCTCGAGCCCCAGCTGGCGCGCGAAATGCTGGAAATCGCCAGCGATCGACAGGGTCGCCGAGGTGTGGATCCACGCCGCGTTCGTCGCCATGCGCATCGCGCGGAGCGGCGAGGCGAGGTCGAGCGGCGTGGCGTGCAACGCGAAGCCGCGCGGCCAGGTTTCGTACCAGCGCACATCCGAGGCCGAGTGCTCCTCGGCGATGCGGTCGAGCCGCAGGCTGAGCATCTGCGCGCGCTCGTGGACATTGGCCAGGCCACGCGACCGCTCGCCCAGGCCGGCCAGGAGGTCGGCCATCGCCGCGACTACGTCGCGCAACTCGCCGATCAGCTCATGCGTGCCCGCGTCCCGCTCCAGCGCGCCGAACGGCCCGCGAGTGGGCAACGGATCCATGGCCAGGCGCAGGCGCTTCACCAGGTCCTGCACGACCTCCACCGGCTCCAGCAGCTGGCTCGTGGCACCGGTGACGCCCTGTGCCTCGGCGAGTGCATCCTGGCCGAGGTCGACCAGCTGGCGCGAGCCGATGCTCTGGGAAAAGAACTGGCCGGCCAGCTCGGGAATCTGGTGGGCCTCGTCGAGGATGAACGCATCCGCGCCGGGCAGGATCTCGCCAAAACCCTCCTGCTTGAGTGCCAGGTCGGCCATGAGCAGGTGGTGGTTAACGACCACCACGTCGGCCTCCATGGCCTCGCGCCGGGCCTTCACGACATGGCAGTCCTCGAAAAACCGGCACTCGCTGCCCAGGCAGTTCTCCGGGGTGGAGGTCACCCGCGGCCAGACCGGGGAATCTTCGGGGATATCGGCCATTTCCATCCGGTCGCCCCGCCGGGTGCGGGCCGACCACGCCCGGATGCTGGAAAGCTGGGTGGCCAGCTGGCGGTCCGGGTTGCCCTCACGCACGGCCTGGTCGAGCCGGTACAGGCACAGGTAGTTCGCGCGCCCCTTGAGCAGGCTGACCTTCGCCCGGCTGCCCAGCACGTGGTGCACGCGCGGGAGATCGCGGAAGAACAGCTGGTCCTGCAGGGCCTTGGTACCGGTTGAAACGATGACTTTCCGGCCCGATTCCAGGGCGGGAACCAGGTAGGCGAAGGTCTTGCCGGTGCCGGTGCCGGCCTCGGCGATCAGGACGTCGCGCTCCTCGATGGCCCCGGCCACGGCGGCCGCCATGCGCTGCTGGGCCTCGCGTGGCGCGAATCCCGGTACTTCACGGGCGAACGGGCCCTCCGCGCCAAGGATCGCGGCCACTTCGTGTTCAGTCATCCGGCCAGTATCGCCTACAATGAACCTATTTTCGCCTGTCAATCAGCTCGCCTACAGGGCGCGCGCCGGGAACCTACGCATGGACAAGAGTTTCGAGCCCAGCCTGATCGAATCGAAGTGGTACGCCCAGTGGGAAGCCAACGGCTACTTCAAGCCGTCCGGCAAGGGCACGCCCTACACGATCATGCTGCCGCCGCCCAACGTCACGGGCACGCTGCACATGGGCCATGCGTTCCAGCACACGATCATGGATACGCTGGTCCGCTACCACCGCATGCGCGGCTACGACACGCTGTGGCAGCTCGGCACCGACCACGCCGGCATCGCCACGGAAATGGTGGTGACCCGCCAGCTCAACGCCGAAGGCAAGCAGCGCGCCGATTTCACGCGCGATGCCTTCATCGAACGCGTGTGGGAGTGGAAGCACCAGTCCGGCGGCACCATCGGCCGCCAGATGCGCCGCATGGGCGTCTCGGGCGACTGGAGCCGTGAGGTTTTCACCATGGACCCGCGCCCGTCGAAGGCCGTCGTCGAAACCTTCTTCCGCCTCCACCAGGAAGGCCTGATCTACCGTGGCCAGAAGCTGGTCAACTGGGATCCGGTGCTGAAGACCGCGGTCTCCGACCTGGAGGTGGTGAGCGAGGAAGAAGACGGCTCGATGTGGTCGATCCGCTACCCGCTGGCCGACGGCTCGGGCGAGCTGATCGTCGCGACCACGCGCCCGGAGACCATGCTGGGCGACGTCGCCGTGGCCGTGCACCCGGAAGATGAGCGCTATGCGCACCTGATCGGCCGCATGCTCGCCCTGCCCCTCTCCGACCGGCAGATCCCGATCATTGCCGATGAGTACGTCGAGAAGGATTTCGGCACCGGCTGCGTGAAGATCACCCCGGCGCACGATTTCAACGACTACGCGATCGGCCAGCGCCACAACCTGCCGATGATCAACATCCTCACCGACGAGGCGGCGATCAACGACGCCGCGCCGGCGAAGTACCGCGGCATGGATCGTTACGTCGCGCGC
>NZ_JBQCFT010000222.1:0-15980 GCF_051958795.1 Luteibacter sp.
ATACGGTCTTCGGCAAGCACCCATCGCGCGCAAGCGCGCTCCCACAGAATCGAGGCCTGGACTGAGTCAGGCCATGGCCCGCTGGTCAGGCTTACGCGTTGAACGCCGCGATGTCTTCTTCAGCGAGCAGTTCCTGCACCATGGCTCGCGTGGCGCGGCGCATGGGGCGTTCGTCCACGCGGTCCAGTGGCGCCTGGCGTAGCGCGTCCAGGGGAAGCACCGTGATGTCGAAGGGAATGCCGTCCGCACCGAACAGCAGCACCGTGTGCTCGCTCTGGTCGCTGTTCGACCAGCGCAGGCGGCGGGTCTGGGTTTCGAGGGGGATGCCCTGTTCCTGCAGGAACAGCCCCGGCGCTTCGGGATCATCGCTGTAGATGTGCAGGCACACGGCGGAATGTTCATCGGCGGTGCCTTCCAGCACAGCGCCGACCAGCCGTGAATCGAATGCGCGGAGGAAGCGCATGGCTTCCACCGCGGCTTCGCGGCGTGCACGCAATGCCTGCGGCTGGGTGTCGCCGTGGAAGATGCGCTGGTGTTCGCGCAGAGCGTCCTCGATTTCCTGGTTACGCGGCAGGGCCTGGGTGTCGACAATACCGAGCCGCTCGGCGGCTTTCAGTTTCGCGTGGTGGAAGTCACGAATCCCATGCTCGCTCATCAGGCGCGCCGCCTCCTGTGCGACCAGGACGCGGTTGCGCTGCGTCCTGTCCTGCGCATGGATCCTGTGATGTTCGCCTCGTGCCATGACTCACCCCCGTATGGTGATAAAGAGTTGCCAATGGACGCACGGCGTGCCGCCGTGCCGCGCGTCAGAAGATGTCGTAGGCGTGGTCCTGCTGCTCCTCCTGCTGTTTCTGCTGTGCCTGTTCGCGGAGGCGATCGACGTCCTCCACCTTCATGATCTCATTCATGCCGCCGGGTGACGGGAGGCCCGATGCCGGGTCGATCTGCACAGTGGCGATGCCCGGGGGCATGGCCATGGCGTGTGAAGGCTTGTCCTTCAAAACAGCGCCCATGTAATCCATCCAGATCGGCAGGGCGGCCTTGGCGCCGAACTCGCCGCGGCCCAGCGAGCTGAAGTCGTCGAAGCCGACCCACACCGCGGTCGAAACGTCGCCGTTGAAGCCAACGAACCATGCATCGCGGTGGTCGTTGGTCGAGCCGGTCTTGCCCGCGATGTCGTCGCGACCGAGTGCGCGCGCCGCAGAGCCGGTGCCGCGCTTCACCACGTCCTGCATGAGCGACGTCACGAGATAGTCATTGCGCACATCGATGACGTGCGGAGCCAGCTTGGGCGCCTGCGATGTGTTGTCGTGCGAGTCCGCGGGCAATACCGCATCGCCGGTAGCCGCAAGGCCCGCGGTGGCGGAGGTCGCCGGTTTCGCCGGGATGGAGGCGGTGCTGGGCTGGTTCGGCGGACCGGGCGGCGTCGGGTTGAGCAGCCGCTCCTGGCAATCCGCGCAGGCGCGTTCCGGGTTCGCAACGTACACCGGGTTGCCATCGCGATCGTCGATGCGCGAGATGAAGTAAGGCGTGACCAGATAACCGCCGTTGGCGAACACTGCGTAGCCGCGCGCCATGCTCATGGGCGAGACCGAGGCCGTGCCGAGGGCAAGCGAGAGGTTCTGCGGGAGCGCATCCGGGGTGAAGCCGAAGCGGGTCATGTAATCGCGCGCGTAACGAACACCGATCGCATCGAGCAGGCGCACCGACACGAGGTTCTTCGACTGCACGAGCGCCTCACGCAGACGCATCGGCCCGCTGAACTTGCCGTCATCGTTCGACGGGGTCCACACACCATCAGGGCGGCTCGGATCCGGGAATGCCACCGGCGCGTCATTGACGATCGAGGCGGGCGTGAAGCCGCGTTCGAACGCCGCCGAATAGAGATACGGTTTGAAGCTGGAGCCGGGCTGGCGCGCGGCCATGACGGCGCGGTTGAACTTGGAGCGCGCGAAGCTGAAGCCGCCGACCAGTGCGCGCACGGCGCCGTCTTCAGGGTCGACGGAAACGAGTGCAGCCTGCACCGCCGGGATCTGCGTCAGGCGCCAGAGCCCCTTGTTGGACTCCGGCTTGGCCTCGGTGGTGGTGGCCGCCATGTCGGAGGCCTTCGCGTCCTCGGAGATATCGTCCTTCTCGCTGCGGATCAGGCGGACCACATCGCCACGCTTGAGCACGGCATCGACGCGGGTGGGCGCGGCGCCGGCACGGCCTTCGTTGACGTAGGGGCGCGCCCAGGTGATCGATTCCAGGCTCAGCGTCGCCGATTCCTTCGCATTGACGTACACCGTGGCCTCCTTGGCACCGGTCGCCGTGACGATGGCTGGCATCATGCCTGCGACCGGCGTGTAGCCGGCGAGAACGCGATCGAAATCCTCCGGGCCCGCGCCGGCCGGGAGCTCTTCGTGGCCCTCGGGTCCGCGGTAGCCGTGGCGGCGGTCGTACGCCGAGAGGCGGCCGCGCAGTGCATCGTTCGCCGCCGCCTGGCTTTCGCTGGGGACGGTGGTGTGCACGACGTAACCTTCGGTCAGGGCGTCGTTGCCGAGCTTCTCAAGGGTCTGCTGGCGCACCATTTCGGCAAGGTAGGGCGCATCGACCTCGATCTGCTGCTCGTGCGGATATGCGTCGTTCGGCTCCTTGACCGCCTCGTCGTGCTCGGCCTGCGTGATGAACCGGTTGGCCAGCATCTGGCCAAGGACCCAGTCACGACGGGCGATCATCCGCTTGGGGTTGTTGAGCGGGTTGACCACCGACGGCAGCTGGAACGTCGAGGCGATGGTGGCGCACTGGGCCACGGTGAGCTGGTCGAGGGTCTTGCCGTAGTAATACGAGGCTGCGGCAGCGACGCCATAGGCGCGATGGCCGAGGAACATCTTGTTGAGGTAGAGCTCGAGGATCTGGTCCTTGCTGAGCTCGTTCTCCATGCGCAGCGCGATGAACATTTCCGTCAGTTTCCGCGAATACAGCTTCTCGGGACTGAGGAAGAAGTTGCGCGCCACCTGCTGGGTGATGGTGGAGCCGCCGGGCCCCTTGTCGCCGCCGGAAACGATCACGTGGATGCCTGCGCGGGCGATGCCGTGCCAGTCGACGCCGGGGTGGCTATAGAAATCGCCATCTTCTGCCGATAAGACAGCATTCTTGAGGCGTGCCGGCACGTCAGCGATCCGCACGGGGATGCGTCGGGTCTCGCCGAAGGATGCGATCAGCTTGCCGTCAGCGCTCAGCACGCGTAGGGGAACCTGCATATGGTAGTCACGCAAGACCGCCACGGAAGGCAGGCGTGGGGCCAGCAGCCAGTAGGCGACGCCAATGGCGCCCGCCACGAAAAGGATGCCAGCCAGGGTCAGGTACAGCGCAATACGCAGCAGACGCTTGAGGATTCGCATGAAGGGGAGGGGTCACCGCCATCTGGGTCGAGCGGGAGTATAGAGCCTAGCCACCCCCGGGAAGGGGTCAGCGGGGTTCGACCCGGTCTGAAGGGGGGACGCTAACCCAGCGTCAGGATTTGTGAATTAGTGCCGGTAAGGGCCGCGGAGGGCCGTTGCTTATCCGTTAAGTTTTAGATCTAATGCCTTCGCGCCGAAGACCAAATTCCGACAAGGCGCGGGGAAGGGGGACACAGTGGGGCTCTTTACACCCAAGGCGGCGCCGTTGATCGGTGTCGACATCAGTTCGACCGCAGTAAAGCTGCTGCAGCTCAGTGAGGCAGGTGGGCGCTATCGCGTCGAGCACTATGCCGTTGAGCCGTTGCCGCCCAATGCCGTCGTCGAAAAGAACATCGTCGAGGTCGAGGCCGTCGGCGAGGCCATCCGTCGCGCCCTGGCACGCTCCGGCGCCAAGGTGAAGCACGCCGCGGCGGCAGTCGCGGGGTCGGCGGTTATTACCCGGATCATACCCATGTCGGCCGACCTCTCCGAGGACGACCTCGAGGGCCAGATCCAGGTAGAGGCCAACCAGTACATTCCATACCCGATCGAGGAAGTTAGCCTCGACTTCGAGGTACTGGGGCCCGTTCGCGACAACCCGGAGATGAACAACATCCTCCTGGCCGCGTCGCGCACCGAGAACGTCGACATGCGCATCGCCGCGCTCGACCTGGGCGGCCTGACCGCCCGTGTGGTCGACGTCGAGGCTTTCGCGATGGAGAACGCCTTTGCCATGGTCGCCGACCAGCTCGCGGTCTCCCGCGACGCCCTGGTGGCAGTCGTGGACATCGGCGCCACCATGACGACGCTCGCCGTCCTCAAGAACCAGCGGACCATCTACTCGCGCGAGCAGGTCTTCGGCGGCAAACAGCTGACCGACGAGATCATGCGCCGCTACGGGCTCTCCTATGAGGAAGCCGGAAGGGCCAAGCGCAAGGGCGGCCTGCCGGAATCCTATGAGATGGAGGCCCTGGAGCCGTTCAAGGAGTCCCTGGTCCAGCAGGTCAGTCGCCTGCTCCAGTTCTTCTTCGCCGGCAGCGAATACAGCCGCGTCGACCAGGTGGTCCTGGCCGGTGGCTGCGCTGCGATCGAAGGCATCACGGAGATCCTCGAGCAGCAGCTTGGCGTGCCCTGCGTGGTCGCCAACCCGCTGGCTCGCATGTCCCTGTCCAGCCGGGTCCAGGCGCAGACGCTTGCCCAGGATGCCCCCGCGCTGATGATCGCCGTCGGCCTGGCCATGCGGAGCTTCGACTGATGGCACGGATCAACCTACTTCCCTGGCGCGCCGAGCGCCGCAAGCAGCGGGAACGCGAGTTCTACATGCAGCTGGGTGTCGCCTTCGCGGCGGCCCTGGTCGTCCTGATCGGCTGGTCCTACTGGATGGGCGCCCGCATCGATAACCAGGGCGAGCGCAATACGTACCTGCAGGGCGAGATCCAGCAGCTCGACAACCGCATCGCCAAGATCAAGGACCTGGAGAAGGTCCGCGCCGGCCTCCTGCAGCGCAAGCAGATCATCGAGCAGTTGCAGGCGAACCGTTCGCAGATGGTCCACCTGTTCGACGAACTCGTGAAGACGATCCCGGCAAGCGCTCGCCTGGGTTCCATGAAGCAATCCGGCGATTCGATGTCGCTGGATGGCGTCGCCCAGTCCAACTCCAGCGTGGCCGAGTACATGCGCAACATCGAGGCCTCGCCCTGGATGGGTCATGCGGATCTCCGCAAGACGGAAAACACCCACGACGACTCGCGCATGCCGTACTCGTTCGGCCTGGACGTGAAACTGAACACGCCTAGCGCAGATGCACCTGCGTCGTCGGCGACGGTGGCGACACCGCCGGTCGGCACGGGCGCGGCGCCTGCCGTTCCCGCACCGCTGGCCCAGGCTGCCACGGCCGTCACGGGCGCACCGGCCGCTGCGGCAACAGCGCACAACGCTACCGCTCCGGCCGCCGCGGCGACTCCGGCGACCTCCGCAGCCGCACCGGCAGGAGCCAAGCCATGAGTTTCTTCGACGAACTGCGCAATCTTGATCGCAACAACGTCGGCGGCTGGCCGAAGTCGGTCAAGATGTTCTTCACCGGCCTGGTCTTCGTGGTCGTGGTCGCGGCGGGCTGGTATTTCGAGATCAGCTCGCAGCAGGATGAACTGGCCAGTGCCGAGGCGAAGGAAGAATCGCTGAAGGGCGAGTTTTCGCAGAAGCAGGCCAAGTCCGCGAACCTTGAAGCGCTGGAACAGCAGCTTGCAGAGATGCAGGACATGCTCCGCCAGCTGCTCCGCCAGTTGCCCAGCAAGACCGAAATGCCCGAACTGCTCGTGGATATCTCGCAGACGGCACTGGCCGCCGGCCTGGAATCCGACCTGTTCCAGCCGGGCCCGGAAACACCCAAGGACTTCTACGCCGAGAAGCCGATCACGCTCCGCATGGTGGGTACCTACCACCAGTTCGGTACGTTCATCAGCGGCGTGGCATCGCTTCCGCGCGTGGTGATCCTGACGCTGCACGACGTGTCCCTGAAGCCGAAGGACACAACCAAGGGCAGCAACTCGGGACAGCTCGTCCTGCAGGGCACCGTGAAGACATACCGCTACCTCGAGGATGACGAGGCCGCGGCACAGCAGAACAACAATCCGGCAGGGGGTGCCAAGTGACCAGCGCCCGTCACATCCACCTCCGCCTCGCGGCCGCCAGCCTCGCCATCGTCGCGCTGGCCGGTTGCACGCGCGGGCAATCCGACCTGCGCGACTGGGTCGACGCCGAGAAGCACAAGAAGGGCGAGCCGATCCCACCGTTGCCGGTGATCCGCACCTTCGAAACGTTTGCGTACCAGGACCAGACCGCCCGTGATCCGTTCAGCCCGAGCACGGCTGAAATGGAGAACAGCGCAGGCAGCGGGCCCCGTCCGGACGAGAACCGTCCGAAGGAGCCGCTGGAAATGTTCTCGCTGGATACGTTGAAGATGGTTGGCACGGTCGGTGCGGGACCCAGCCTGGAGGCCCTCGTGAAGGACCCGGGCGGGGTGATCCATCGGGTGCATCGCAATGAGTACATGGGGCAGTCGTACGGCCGCGTCACGGCCGTGGGGGAAGACCGCATCGATCTGGTCGAACTGGTGTCGAACGGCACCGGCGGCTGGATGGAGCGTCCGGCAAGCATCGCGGTCGGCGACAAATAAGAACTCGGGGATGAAGCACATGACGACCAATTCCACTCATCTGCCGGGTAGCGCGCGCCATCGCACGCGGCGCTGGACCCTCGCGGTCGCGCTGGTCGCGGCCTGGGGGTTTGCCGGCAGCGCGGCGGCCGAAACGGCGCTCAAGAACGTCACCTACGATGCGCAGCCTGGCGGCCGCGTCGAGCTGACACTCGCCTTCTCGGGCCACGCGCCGGAGCCGAAGGTCTTCACGACCACGAATCCACCGCGCATCGCCATTGACCTGCCGGACACCACCAACGCGTTCTCGACGCGCCACCTGGACGTCGGCAAGGGTTCGCCCTCCGGTGTCTCGGTGGTCTCTGCCGGTGGGCGCACCCGCGTCACGGTTGAGCTCTTCCGCGACTCGGCCTACAAGACCCGTGTCGACGGCAACAACCTGATAGTCACCGTTAACAACGGCCCGACGGGCGCGACGACCACCACGGCGATCGCGTCCGACCCGACCAAGGCGCTTCCGTCCAGTGCGGGTACGCCACTCTCCAACATCGACTTCCGCCGCGGCGACACAGGCCAGGGGCGAGTCATCGTCACCCTTGGCAACGAGAACACCACGCCGGAAATGCGTCGCGAAAGCGACCGCGTCGTCGTCAGCTTCACCGGCGCAACGCTCCCGGCCAAGCTTGCCCAGCGCCTCGACGTGCTCGACTTCGCCACGCCGGTGCAGTCGATCCAGTCGTCGTCGGTTCCGGGCGGAACCCGCATGGAGATCAAGACCCGGGGTGATACCGAGGTCTCGGCCTACCAGAGCGGCACCGAGTACGTCATCGAAGTGGCTCCCAAGAAGGCCGCCCCGCTGACCGGCAAGGCCGCGAAGGGTCAGGAACCGACCTATGCGGGCACGCGCCTGACCTTCAACTTCCAGGACATCCCGGTCCGCTCGGCCCTCCAGCTCATCGCGGACGAAGCCAAGCTCAACCTGGTGGCTTCGGACAGCGTGGGTGGCAGCGTCACGCTCCGCCTGGTAAACACGCCGTGGGACCAGGCGCTGGATGTGATCCTGCGTGCTAAGGGTCTGGACAAGCGCCGCAGCGGCAACGTCATCTGGATCGCTCCGCAGGCGGAACTGGCCACCTACGAGCAGAGCCTCGCCGATGCGCGCCAGAAGGCGGAAGATAATGCCGAGCTCGTCGCGGACTACATCCCGATCAGCTATGGCAAGGCCGAAGACATCGCCAAGCTGCTGACCCAGGGCAGCCTGACCGGCGGCGGTGGGAGCTCGGGCGGCAACAGCACCCGTGGCTTCCTCTCTTCGCGCGGCAGCGTCTCGTTCGATGAGCGCACCAACACCCTGCTGATCAACGATACGCCTGAGAAGATCCGCGACCTGCGAGAGCTGATCGGCACGCTCGATCGCCCGGTGCAGCAGGTGCTGATCGAGTCGCGCATCGTGGTGGCCACGGATACGTTTACCCGTGACCTCGGCGTCCGCTGGGGTGTGCAGGCGAACCGGACCAACCCGAGCGGCCAGGTGATCAGCACCACGCCGGACCTGAGCAGCGGCACGGCGCCGAACCAGGGCGCGGCTGGCCTCGCCACGCAGATCTGGAACGCGAACCATCCGCTGAGTGGCACGCCGACGCCGACCACGATCACCTATCCGGGTGGCTACAACGTCAACCTGCCGGTCTCGAACCCGGCCGGCAGCCTCGGCCTCGCGATCCTCGGCTCGAACTACCTGGTCGACCTGGAACTCTCGGCCGCGCAGACCGAAGGCCGCAGCGAAGTGATCTCCAGTCCGCGCGTCATCACGGCCAACCAGCAGGAAGCCGTGATCAAGCAGGGTACCGAGATCGGCTACGTCACCTACCAGGCGTCCAGCTCGGGTGGTGGCGCGCAGAACGCCACGGTGCAGTTCAAGGACGCCGTGCTCGAGCTGCGCGTGACCCCGACGATTACCGCCGACAGCCGCGTGTACCTGAAGATCAACGTGAAGAAGGACGCCCTCGCCGGCAACACGCCGTCGCCGGGTGGTGGCTTCGTCCCGTCGATCGATACCCGCGAGATCAACACCTCGGTGCTCGTGGATAACGGCCAGACCGTGGTCCTCGGCGGCATCTACGAGATCACCAAGGCCAACACGACGAAGAAGGTCCCTGGCCTCGGCGACATCCCGGGTATCGGCGTCCTCTTCCGCAATACCTCGCGCCAGAACGACAAGGCTGAGCTGCTGATCTTCGTGACGCCGCGCATCCTCAGCAACACGCTGCAGTAACGGAAAATCGCTTTCCGGCAGTACCCAGGGGCGGCCTCGACGGGCCGCCCCTTTTTTTGGCCCCGACTTCCGGCCCTAAACTTTATGGCGTCGCTGTGGTCTCATCGGGCCTGTCGTCCGCTTTCCGAGCCACCGCCATGCCCGAGACCCAGCCCGTCGCCACGACGCCCCTACAGGAGGCCTTCGTCCGCCTGCGCGAGGAATTGTCCCGCGGCATCATCGGCCAGCCCCATCTTGTGGAATGCCTGCTGATTGCCCTGTTGGCCGATGGCCACCTGCTCGTGGAAGGCGCCCCGGGCCTGGCGAAGACCACGGCGATCAAGGCGCTCGCGACCCGCGTGGAGGCTGACTTCCACCGCGTCCAGTTCACCCCCGACCTCCTGCCCGCCGACCTGACCGGTACGGACATTTTCCGTCCGCAGACCGGCACGTTCGAGTTCGAGCGCGGCCCGATGTTCCACAACATCGTGCTCGCCGATGAGATCAATCGCGCGCCGGCCAAGGTGCAGTCGGCCCTGCTCGAAGCCATGGCGGAGCGCCAGATCACGATCGGCCGCCGGACCTGGCCGCTGCCCGAGCTGTTCATGGTCATGGCCACCCAGAACCCGATCGAGCAGGAGGGCACCTTCGCGTTGCCGGAAGCCCAGCTCGATCGCTTCCTGATGCACGTCACCATCGGTTACCCCGATGCGGACGCCGAGCTCGCCATCCTCCGGCTGGCCCGCGAGCAGGCGCGGGAATCGATGCACCCCGCGCCGCCGCCCGCACACATGCTGCGGCCCGCCGATGTGTTTGCGGCGCGCGACGCCGTGCTCGCCGTCCATATGGCGGCGCCGCTCGAGCTCTACATCACGCAGCTGGTCGTCGCTACGCGCGAGGCGGGGCGCTACGGCCCGGAGCTGGCTCGCTGGATCGCCTGGGGCGCCAGCCCGCGTGCCACCATCGCGCTCGACCGCTGCGCCCGCGCGCACGCCTGGCTGGCCGGGCGCGACTACGCGCTGCCCGAGGATGTCCATGCCATCGCGCACGAGGTGCTCCGCCACCGCGTGCTGCCCAGCTACGAGGCCGAGGCAGAAGGTGTGCGGGTCGACACGGTGATTGACCGCTTGCTGGACCTCGTGCCGCTGCCGTGAGCGCCGTTCCTGTCGTCGCCGATCCCCGCGTAAACGTCGCGCTGCCCGAGCTGCTCGCGCTGCGGTCTCGGGTCACGCGTGCCGCGCCGCCGCCCCTGGTGTCTCGGGCGCCACGCAGTGGCCAGCGCCCGGGTCGGCTGCATGGCCGTGGCATGGATTACGCGGAATCGCGGGTCTACCAGGCCGGCGATGATGTCCGCCGCATGGACTGGCGGTTGACTGCCCGCAGTGGTGTCGCACACACGAAGCTGTTCCAGGAAGAGCGCGAGGGCCGCCTGCTGGTCCTGCTGGATACCAATGCGAGCATGCGTTTCGGTACGCGGGCGCGCTTCAAATCCGTACAGGCCGCGCGGGTCGCTGCCACGGCCGCGTGGTACGCGATCCGCGGCGGCGATCGCGTGGGTGTGCTCGCGTTTGGCGGCTCGCGGCACCTGCTACGGCCCCAGGGCGGCCCGCGTGGTGCGCTGGGCGTATGTGGCGCGCTTGCGACATGGGACGCGATGCCAGCCGGCGCCGACGAAAGCCTTTCCGCGGCGCTGCAGCGCGCTGGGCGCCTCATGCACGGAGCGTCGCGCGTGCTGCTCATCAGCGATGGCTTTGCCGTGGACGAGGCGGCTTATGGCCGCATGCTCGGCCTGGTGAACAAGGCCGAGGTCCGCATCATCACCGTGGCCGACCCGCTCGAAATGGCCGAGCCCCCGGCAGGCCGCTACCCGTTCGCGCACCGCGGCGTGCACTACGACCTCGCCCTGCATGGTGAACGCCAGCGTGCGGAATTCGCCCACACCCTGGGCGCGGGCCGCGCGCGCCTTGGACAGCTCGCGAGCCAGTTGGGCCTGCGCCAGCGCACGCTGGATACGTCGGCTGATCCGCTCGATGCCGTCATCGACCTGCTCGGCGCGGCGAGGAAGCGTTGATGCCCCCGCAGGAACCCCAGCTTCGTGATATCCACGTGCCGCACGTGTCGTGGTGGCCGCTGGCACCGGGCTGGTGGGTGTTGGCCGCGCTGGTGGTCCTCGCGCTGCTGGTCGTGGCATGGCTTTGGCGTCGCCGTGCGCGGCGCAGGCAATTCATCGATGTCGTGCTCGCCGACCTGCATGACGCACGCGCGCGCCATGCATCGGATGGCGACAGCGCGGCATTCGCCGCGACCGCGCACGCACTGCTTCGCCGCGTGGCGCGCACGCGCGATCCGCACTCCGTCACTTCGTCCGCGAATGCATGGCATGACGCATTGGCTGGCTTGGCGCCATCCCGTGATGTTTCGCGTCTCGTGGCGCTGGGCGACATGATCTATCAACCGCGCGCGGCGCTGGACGTGGATGCCGTGCACAAGGACGTCGAGGGCTGGGTGCGCGACGTGCTCTCCCGCCGTGCGCGGCATACCAGGGGGAGGGCATATGTCGCTTCCTGAGTTCGCGTGGCCGTGGCTGTTCCTGGCCTTGCCGCTGCCGTGGATCCTGCGCCGCGTGCTCCGGCCCGTGCGGCCAGGGCAGGCATTGAGCCTGCCGCAGCCAGGGATCACGCTGATGCAGGCGTCGGCGAACCGTGCATCGTTCGCCGTGTCCGCGCTCATGTTGTTCGCGTGGGCCTGCCTGGTGACCGCTGCCGCGCGTCCGCAGCACCTGGGTCCGCCCGAGCCGCAGAAGCGGAGTGGCCGCGCGACGATGCTTGCCGTGGATCTTTCCGGAAGCATGTCACTCGATGACATGACCCTCGCCGGCCGCCAGGTCACGCGTTTCGCCGCGGTCGAGGCCATCGCCGGCGACTTCATCGATCGCCGGGCCGGCGACGAGCTGGGCCTCATCCTGTTCGGGTCGCAGGCCTACCTGGTCACGCCGCTTACCTACGACCTCGATGCGGTGCGTGCCCAGTTGCACGACGCGGTGGTAGGCCTGCCGGGGCGCGAGACCGCCATCGGCGATTCGATCGCGGTTGCCGTCAAGCGCCTCGCCGACCTGCCGCAGCAAGCCCGCGTACTCGTTCTGCTGACCGATGGCGTTAACAACGCCGGGGCCATCGCGCCGCGCGAGGCCGCACGTGCCGCGAAGGCCGCTGGCGTGCGCGTGTACACCATTGGCATTGGCGCGACGGCCATGCGCGTACCTGACTTCTTCGGCTCGCGCATCGAGAACCCTTCGGCGGATCTCGATGTCGGCATGTTGACCGATATCGCGAACCAGACGGGTGGTCGGTTCTTCCGCGCGACTGACACCGAGGAGCTGGCGAAGGCCTATCGCCAGATCGACGAGCTCGAACCCGTGCCGCGCCAGGGCGCATCGCTCCGGCCGCGCGACGAGTTGTTCCGTTGGCCGCTCCTTGCCGGCGTGGTCCTGCTCGTCATCGCGCTGCTCCCGCGCTGGTTGCCGGCGAGGGCCGCGGCATGAGCACCATCCTCGGTCCATTCCATTTCCTCCAGCCGCACTGGTTGTGGTTGCTGCTGCTCGTGCCGCTCCTCGCATGGGCCATGCTGCGGCGTTCGCCCGAAGTGCGCGTGCTCTCGCGCCTGGCCGACCCGGCCTTGTTGCCGTACCTGCTGGACGGCACGCCACGCGCATCACGCTGGCCCGCGTGGGCCGCCGTGTCGGCGGCCGTGCTTGCGATCCTTGCGCTGGCCGGCCCGACGTGGAGCCACAGCAACGAGCAACTCTTCAGTGAGCGCGCCGCGCAGGTCGTGGTCGTTTCGATGTCACCACGCATGCTCGCGCGCGATGTCGTCCCCGACCGCCTCAGCCGCGCACGCTACAAAGTGCGAGAACTCTACGCGGCGAATGGCGACGGCATGAACGCCCTCATCGCCTATACCGGCGAGGCCTTCACCGTGGCCCCGCTGACCACCGACGCGCACAGCGTGGATGACCTGCTCGCGGCGCTGGCGCCCGATACGATGCCGGTCGGTGGCGACGATGCCGGCAAGGCGATCGACCAGGCCGTGGAACTCATCCGACATGCGGACGTACGCGGCGGCTCGATCGTCGTGGTGGCTGATCGCGTGGACGCGGGCGCACAGGCTGCCGCGCGGCGCGCCGTCGCCGCGGGCGATCGCGTATCCGTGCTGGGCATCGGTACGCCACGCGGCGGGCCGATCACCACCGGCGACGGCCAGTTCCTGAAGGATGAGCAGGGTGCGATCGTGATGGCACCGCGCGACGACGCATCGTTGCGCGCGCTCGCGGCTGCTGGCTCGGGTACCTTCGCCGTCGCGTCGGATGATCGGGCGGACATCACGGCGATGGCATCGGCCCTGCGCGACGCCGGAAAGGTCAAGGCGGAAGATGGCGCGAGTACCGCCCGTTGGGAAGATCGCGGTCCGTGGTTCCTCCTGCCCTTGTTGCCGCTGGTCGCGCTGGGCTTCCGGCGTGGCTGGCTGCTGGTGCTCGTCCTCGCGGTGCTGCCGGTTGCGCCGTCGCACGCGGCATCGCCGACGAACGTTTTCCGCACGCGCGACCAGCAGGCCGCCGCGGCGCTGGCAAAGGGCGATGCGAAGCAGGCGCAGGCTCTTGCCAGCAGCAACGGCCTGAAGGGTGCGGCCGCGTTTCGCGCGGGTGACTTCGCCGCTGCGGAGGCCTCGTTGCGCAACACGCACGACAGCGATGGCCAGTACAACCTGGGCAATGCGCTCGCGAAACAGCGGCAGTACGACGAGGCGATCGCAGCCTACGATCGCGCGCTGAAGGCGAACCCGGCGAACGCGGATGCGGCGGCGAATCGCAAGGCGATCGAGGACTTCCTGAAGCAGCAGCAAGAGCAGAAGAAGGACGACAACGGCGCGAAGGGCCAGAACAAGGGCAAGCCGGACAACAAGCCGGGGAACCAGGGCCAGAACCAGCAGGGCCAGCAAGGGCAGCAGGGCCAGCAGGATGATGCGTCGAAGGGCCAGCAGGGCGGGCAATCCTCCGGCGGCCAGGACCAGGCTGCATCGCAGCCGCCCGCGCAGGGCCAGGCGGGCGAGGGCGAGGGCAAGGACAAGGGTACCGATGCGGGCAAGGCGCAGCCGCCGCAGGGCGATGCGAACGGCAAGTCGGCCGCCGATCGTGCTGAAGCCGAGCAGGCGCAGCAGGCGCTGAAGCAGAAAATGGATGCGGCGCTCGCGGGTCAGGAGCAAGCGGACAAGGGCGAACAGCACGACCTCGGCCAGTTGTCCGAATCCGAGGCCTCGTCGAAACTGCCCGCCGATGTCCGCCGCCAGCTGATGCGTGTACCGGATGACCCGGGCGCCCTGCTGCGCAGCAAGTTCATGCTCGAATACCAGCGCCGCCATGGCGCTGTCCCGGAGGAATGATGATGCGCCATGCATGGCTGGCCCTTGCGCTTTCACTGGTCGTCGCCGTTGCGCATGCGCAGGCGGCCGCACCCGTGGCATCGCTCGATCGCGCGCGCGTGGGCAGCGGTGAAACGGTCACGCTCAATATCGAGGTGGGCGAGGATGAGTTGGGTAACCCCGACCTCTCGCCGCTGGGCGCGGATTTCATTGTGCTCGGCACATCGACCAACCACACGCTGAGCATCACCAACGGAAGGCGCGAGGCCCACACGATCCTCGGCATCGCGCTGCGTCCGAAGCGCGAAGGGCAGCTCACCGTGCCCGCGCTGACGATCGACGGCCAGGCCACCCAGCCGCTCGCGCTTACCGTCGAAGCTGCCGGTAGCGCGCCCGCTGACGCGGCGAACCGGCCCGTCGTGCTCGAGGGCAAGGTCGAGCCGTCCGCGGGGTATGTCGGCCAACAGTTCGATTACACGCTGCGCCTGTATTTCGCGGTGAACCTCGCCGACGGCCAGCTCGGCGACCCTTCCGCCGAAGGCGCGGAAATCCGCCGCATCGGTTCGGACGCTAACTACCAGAGCACGCGCGGCGGCCGGCGATTCAACGTCGTCGAGCGTCACTACGCCATCATCCCGCAGCATCCGGGTGCGCTCGAGATCAAGGCGCCCGGTTTCCAGGGAACGGCCGTCGATCCCACTGACGTCAACTCCTTTTTCGGTGCGGGGCAGCCGGTGAGCGCGGTCGCGGAGCCAGAGCACGTCGAAGTGCGCGCGCGACCGGCTGGCGCGCCGGATGGCGCGTGGTTGCCCGCGCGCAGCCTCACGCTCTCGCTCGATGGCTTCCCCGCCGACGGCAAGGCGCGGGTGGGCCAGCCGATCACCCTGAACATGCGCATGGATGCGATCGGCCTGCCGTTCGAAGCATTGCCGGCGTTGTCATTGCCGAAACTCGACGGCGCCGATGTCTACCCCGACAAGGCGGTGACCGGCAGCAGCACCAGCGGCCCCTGGATCACCGGCCGTCGCCAGCAGGGCTTCGCGGTGGTGCCTACGCGTCAGGGCACGCTGCACATCCCCGAAACCACGCTGCACTGGTGGAACGTGGCGACCGACAAGGCGCAGACCGCGACGATCCCGGCCCGCGATATCGAGGTCGCCGCCGGGGCGGCGGGCGCCACGAACACACCGCCGGCAATCGCAGCTACTCCCGCTGCACCAGCCGCGGCGACCTCGGCCGCCGCGACGCAGGCGCCAGCGCCGGTCGCCGCCACGGGATCCCCGTGGGCATGGCTTGCCGCGGTGGCCGTCCTTTTGTGGCTGCTCACGCTTGCCGCATGGTTTTTCTGGGCGCGTCGACATGGGCGGCCGCCGCTGGTGGATGCACCGCGCATGTCGCCGGCCGAATCGCAACGACCGGGGCCCGCGCGTGAGCATTTTCTCAAGACTGCGGCTGGCGACGACCTCGTTTCGACGGAGCGCGCGCTCCTCGCGTGGGCACGTTCCGCGCGCCCGGACATCCGTAGCATCGGTGACCTCGCGCTGGCCCTCCAGCCGGGCCGTCAGCGCGAAGTACTCGGGTTGTTCCAGCGTGCTCGTTTCGGCCAGGGGACCATCGACCCCGTGATGCTCCGGGACGCTTTCGCCAGCGGCTTCGACTGGGCGCACGTGGCAGGGCCCGGGGACGGGGGCGGCCTGCCCCCGCTCTATCCGCGCTAGGCGCCGCCGAGCGCGGC
>NZ_JBQCFT010000223.1:0-7426 GCF_051958795.1 Luteibacter sp.
TAGATAAAGGGCGTTCTTTACAAGAAAAAAGGCCCCATTTTTACTGCGTAGGAGCCCACCCTGGGGGCGACGCCTTTCGCGATGCCGCTACAGGCCCTGTGGACGTGATGCGAAAGATGTCGCCCACAGGGTGGGCTCCTACAATGACGGCAGCATCTTGAAGCCGCCTTCGCCGCGAACAAACCGCGCCAGCTTCTCCGGGTTGCGCTGCACGTGGATTGCCGTGATCCGGCCGCCTTCGATGGCGAAGGTCTGCACCGATTCCAGCGCACCCTCGAAGAAACGCATGACGGCGAGCTCGCCATTGACGCTGGCGATCTCCACACGCATGCCGCGGTCGTTGCGGATGCTCGGTGCATACAGCAGCTGCGCGATGCGCACGCCGCCTTCCATCGGTTTCGGGAAGCTGCTGACGTAGCCGCCGCCGTCGCCCATCAGCACGGCATCCGGCGCAAGGATCTCGCGCATGGAGCGGAAGTCACCCGAGGCCATCGCACCGGCGAAACGGCGGACCAGTGTCGCGTGCAGGTCACGGTTCACTTCGTAGCGTGGGCGCTCGTCACGCAACTGTTCCTTCGCGCGGTGCACCAGCTGCCGGCAGGCGGCCTCGCTCTTGCCCAGCACCTGCGCGATCTCCGGGTAATTCTCGTCGAACACTTCGCGCAGCAGGAACGCGGCGCGCGCTTCCGGCGCCAGCCGTTCCAGAAGGGCCAGGAAGGCCACGGAGACGTCGCTGGCCAGTTCCTGCAGGTCCTCCGGCGTCGCGCTGTCGTCGGTCAGGACCGGCTCCGGGAGCCAGATGCCCACGTAGTGCTCGCGCCGCGTGCGCGCGGAACGCAACTGGTCGATCGCCCGGCGGGTGGTCGCCGCGACCAGCCAGGCCTCGGCGTTATCGATGCCGTCGGTGTCCGTCCCATGCCAGCGCAGCCACACGTCCTGCACAACATCCTCGGCCTCGGGAACCGAACCCAGCATGCGGTAGGCGATGCCATGCAGGCGAGGCCGCAGGGCGGTGAAAGTGGCGGTAGCGGCGGTCATGTCATACCAGACGGATCAGGTACGCCTTTTGTGACACGGCCCGCCGCAAGCGTCCAGCAAGTTCCTGCGCTTTTTGACCGAATTGGCGGGGCGGGCCGGGCCGCCGCACGGCGGGCGACCCGGCGCGCGTAGGAGCCCACCCTGTGGGCGACGCCGTTCGCGGAAGAGCCACAGGTCCTGCAGCGCTTTTGCGAAAGATGTCGCCCACAGGGTGGGCTCCTACCGGGCAGCGCTTTACTTGCCCTTGTCACCCGGCAGCACGACGGGCTTGTTCTTGTCCTTCACGATGAAGACCAGGAACTTCGCCGGCTCGGTCTGGCTGGCGTTGCGACCGATCGTATGCGTGTCGTTCGGGCCTTCGTAGAACGTATCGCCCGCCTTCAGGTGCTGCTCCGGCTGGCCTTTCACGCCCTCGATGATGTTGCCCTCGAGCACGTAGACAATCGCGTTCGCGTCGTGGTGGTGCACGTGCTCGACGACGCCCGGCGGGTAGTCGACGGTGATGACGACGATTTCCTTGCCCGGGACATCCGGCATGTCCTTCTGGGTTACCGGGATGACCTTCGGCTCGACGGCCATGGTAGCGTGTTCCTCGTGGGCGCAGGCCGTGGCCGAGGCGGCGAGCAGGCCGAACGCTGCAAGCGCAAAGAGAGTTTTCATGGGTGTGTCCTCCAGGTGCGGGTGATCAGCCGACGGCGACCTTGTCGAGGCCATAAGCCTTGTCGAGGGAACCGGGCACGGTGTGGAAGGCGATGTTGACGCGGTTCCAGGCGTTGATCGTCATGATCGCGAAGGTCAGGTCGGACAGCTCCTTTTCGGAGAACTGCTCGCGCACCGTCTTGTAAAGCTCATCCGTGATGCCTTCCGGATTCAGGTCGGTCAGCGCCTCGGTGTAGGCCAGCGCGGCGCGCTCGCGCGGGCTGAACTGGTCCGATTCCCGCCAGATGGCGATGTGGTGCAGGCGCAGCTGGCGTTCGCCACCGGCAATAGCTTCCTTGACATGCATATCGACGCAGAAGCCGCAGCCGTTCATCTGCGACGCGCGCAGGTCGAGCATGTGCTTCAGGCCCGGTTCGATGCTGCTTTCCTTGCGCTGCGCTATCGAAAGCTCGACGAGCTTCTTGGTGAATTCCGGCGACTGCAGCTGGTAATCGAGACGCTTGCTCATGGATCGCTCCTCATGGGGTAGGGAAGGTGGGCCCGGCATGTGCGGGACGCTCACCAAGCTAGGCCCGGTGCCTTGCATTCGGTAGCCACGGCGGCGTCCGCACGATGTTGCGCGTAACGCACCAATGGCCATGTCACAGCGGCGGGAGCTACCGCGTCTGTATGGCATGGACACCCCAGAAGCCACGCAGCAGCGCCATGCCGGAACGGCCCGTGTCGAGGGTTGCGACCGCGTGTGGATCGAATTCCAGGCCGCGGTTCAGCAGCTTCCCCTGCTGCCACGGGTGGCCTTCCTGCTTAGCGACGTGCTGGGCAAGCCGATCGGCGAGGTATCCGCGCTGCTCGGTCGCGATGCCGACACCTGCCGACAGCTTATCGACGATGCCCGAACACGCCTGCGTGCCTTGCGCGCCGGCGCCCACGGAGACCACCCATGAATGTCACGCCGTTTCCGCAAAGCGCCCGCGTGGGCGCCGATGCACTCACCTCGAGCTTTTCCGCCAGTTATGCCGGCGTGATCGCTTTCATCGCCGTGGTGAACGAGGGAAGTTTCGCCCGGGCCGCCGATCGCCTCGGCATCGGCCGCAGCGCGGTCAGCCGCAGCGTGCAGAAGCTCGAGCAACAGGTGGGTGCGCGCCTGTTCTCGCGGACCACGCGGAGCACCTCGCTTACCCCGGAAGGCTCGCTGTTCTTTGAGAATTGCCAGCCCGGCGTGGAGCGCATCGCCCAGGCACTGGAAGACATGCGCGAGCTGCGCGAAGGCCCGCCGCGCGGGCGCCTGCGGATCAGTGCGGCGGTCGGTTTCGGACGTCGCGTGGTGGCACCCTTGCTGCATGGGTTCCGCGCGGCCTATCCGGACGTGGCGGTGGAGCTGCTGCTCGACGACCGGCCGGCCGATTTCATCACCGACCAGGTCGATGTCGCGTTCCGCAACGGGCGGATGGAAGACAGCCAGGTGATCGCCCGGCAGATCGTGCCGATGCGCATGGTCCTCTGCGCCTCGCCCGGCTACCTGGCGCGCAACCCGGCACCCCTGTCGCTCGACGACATCGCGGCCCACGAGTGCCTTGGCTACCGGCTCGCGAGCGGCCGCACGTTCGACTGGGAGTTCCGCGTAGACGGCCGCGACCGCAAGGTGCGCCCGGCCTCCATGCTGTCGTTCAACGATGCCGACCTCGTGCTGCAGGCGGCGCTGGATGGCGAAGGGCTGGCCCAGCTGGCCGGCTACCAGGTCTGCGACCACCTGAAGACCGGCCGCCTGGTCGCCTGCCTGCCGCAGCACGCGCCCGAGGATCGTGGGCACTACGTGTGCTACCTCAGCCGCCAGCAGATGCCGTCGCGGATCCGCGTGTTCGTGGACTACATGATCGCGGGCATCCGCGCGCTGGATTTCGATTGCGGCGATGACAACCGGATTGGTGCCTCCGTGGCAACACGGTGACGTCGTACCCGGGGCTACCCGTCATTGGGGCCCGGGCCTAGCCTTTCCTTTCAGAGAACCCGGCAAGAGGAGTCAGCCATGAAAATCCTGGTCATCGGTGGTACCGGCCTGATCGGCAGCAAGGTGGTGGCGCGCCTGCGCGCGAAGGGCCATGACGTCGTGCCGGCGTCGCCTTCGAGTGGCGTGAACACGCTTACCGGTGAAGGCCTCGACGCGGCCATGGCGGGCGTCCACACCGTGGTCGACCTGGCCAATTCGCCGTCGTTCGCGGCGGAGGCCGTCATGCACTTCTTCACCACGGCCGGCGGCAACATCGCTGCGGCGGAGAAGAAGGCCGGCGTCCAGCACCACGTGGCGCTCTCCATCGTGGGCACCGACCGCAAGCCCGGTAACGCGTATTTCGCGGCCAAGAACGCGCAGGAGAAGCTCATCCGGGAATCCGGCGTGCCTTACACGATCGTCCGCGCGACGCAGTTCCTCGAATTCACCGGCGGCATTGCCGACGAGCGCGGGCAGGGCCCGGAGATATCGGTCTCCACGGGTGGCATCCAGCCCATCGCCGCGGAAGACGTGGCCGATGCCGTCGCCGAGGCCGTGCTGGAGCCGCCGCGCAAAGGCTATATCGAGATCGCGGGCCCCGAGGCGAACGCGATGGATGAGCTGGTGCGGCGTTTCCTTCGTGCGAAGGGCGACCCGCGCGTCGTGACCGGCGATCCGTCGGCGCCGTATTTCGGTGGTGTCATCGGCAAGGATTCGCTGCTGCCGGGCCCGGGCGCGCATCTCGGCAAGGTGAGCCTGGATGCCTGGCTCGCCGGGCAGACCCCGGGTGCGCATGCCTGACGCCACAGGAGGCGCCCACGCCATGGAACCCAAGGTGCCGCATGTCTCCTTCCTGGATCGTTACCACGGTGACGTCTTCCAGCCGCTGTACACGGCCGACGTCACCGTTACCGGTGGCGTGGCAGCCCACGCCCGCGCATCGGGCGTGGCGCGCTCGTCGGATGGCGAGCTGGACGTTTCGTTGCGCGTCCCGCCGGCCTTGGGCGGCCCGGGCGGCGGTACCAACCCCGAGCAGCTGTTCGCGGCCGGCTTTGCGGCCTGCTTCCACGGGGCACTTAAGCTGCTGGCGGATCGCTCGTCCATCGCCATCCCGGATGCCGCCGTGAAGGTGAAGGTCACCTTCGGCCGTGATCCCGTGGATGGCCAGTTCACCCTGGTGGCCGAGGTGCGGATCGCGCTGCCGGGGGTCGACCGGCCGCTGGCCGAGGAGCTGGTCCGCCACACCGAGCGCCTGTGCCCCTACGCCAAGATGGCGAAGCAGGGGATCGACTGCACCGTGGCCCTCGAGCCCTGACCGCGCGGGGCCCGTGACGGCCGTCTCGACCCTTTAGTCCCGGCCACGTGGCCTACTACTGCGCCGTCCCCGGTGGCGGTATGATCGCGCCATGATTCGTCCTCGAGGGGAGGCGAGCCACGCGGGCCGAAGGCAAGGCCTTTGAGCCCAAGGGACAGGTGCGATGGGAAACGTCACGGACTATCTGGCCCGCGTCGGGGAGGACGCGGCCCTGCGGCATGGCTCACCGGCCGACCGCGAGGCGCTGCTGACCGAACTGGGGATCGATGACGATGCGACGCGCGAGGCGCTGGCCTACGGCGACGCCGACGGCTTGCGTCGCCTCCTTGGCGGCGTGCAGTTCATCGCCACCCAGATGCCGGATGGTCCGGAGCGCGAGAAGGAGGCGCCGGACGACGAAGGCGATGAGGATGACGACAACGACGAACCGTTGAAGAAGAAGGGGCCCGGCAGCCCGCCGGCGAAGGAGCGCTGACCGCTGTGCGTCGCTGGATTCGCCAGGTTCTCTTCGCGCTGGCCATGCCCTTCCTGGGCGTGGCGGCCGTGCATGCGGCACCCGATGCCGCGACATCGGCAAAGGCCAGCCGCACGCTGGAGCAGGCGGACCAGATCAAGCACGCCGATTTCGATGGCTTCACCCGCCTGCTTGGGCAGGTCGAGCCGGTGCGCGCGCAACTGGATGATGCGACCGCGGCCAAGCTGGCTTTCCTCGAAGGCTGGCGCGCGACCTGGGTGGGCGATTACGACAAGGCACGCGGCCTGCTCGATAGCGTGGCCGATACCGCCACCGATTCCGTGCTGCGCGTCCGCGCCATGGCGACCCTGATCAACCTGCTCGGCATCGCGCATCGCTATGAGGATGCGTTCCGCCGGCTCAACCAGATGCAGGAACTGCTGCCGTCGGTGCGCGATGTCCGCGCGCGTTTCGCTGCATTGGGCGAGGCCTCGCAGTTGCTTAGTTCAGCCGGCCAGTTCGATGCCGCCGAAGCGTACGCCCGGCAAATGGTCGACGAACCGCCGCCGGGTGAGAGCGAGTGCAAGGGTGTGCAGCACCTGATGCGGGCTCGCCGCGAAGCAGGCCGCCTCACGGCGATTGAGCCGTTGTACCAGGGGGCGATCGAAGCGTGCGAGGGCAGTGGCGATACCGTGTTCGCCGACGCCATGCGCTCCGATATCGGCATGTTCTACCTGCGTAACGGACAGCCGCGCGCGGCGATCGACCTGTTGCTCCCGCACCGCGATGACCTGCGCGACACGAACTACGCAACCCTGCTGGCCGAATTCGACGCGACGCTTGCCAGTGCTTACCTCGCCATGGATGACCTGGCCAATGCGCGGAAGCATGCGCTTTCCGCCGTGGCTGGCGCGGTGCGCGATGAGTACACCGACCCGCGCCGCGTGGGCTACAAGGTGCTGTTCGAAGTGGAGCAGCGCGTGGGCAATGCGCAGTCCGCGCTGGCGTACCACGAGCAGTACATGGCGGCCGACAAGGGTTACCTGGACGACATCAGCGCGCGCAGCCTCGCGTTCCAGCTGGTCGACCAGCAGGTGGTCGCGCGCAAGGCGGAAGTCGAGACGCTGAACAAGAAGAACGAGATCCTGCGCTTGTCCAACGCGCTGGATCGCAAGGAAGTGGAAACCGGGCGTCTATACATCTTCGTGCTGGGCCTGAGCCTGGTCGGTATCGTCGCCCTGGTGTTGCGCCTGCGCCGCTCGCAGCTGCGCTTCATGCGCATGGCACGCCGTGATGGCCTCACCGGCATCTGCAATCGCGAGCATTTCGTGGAGCAGTCGGAGCGCGTGTTGGCGTACGGTGCGCGTTCGGATCGCGGTGCCTGCCTGATCCTGTTCGACCTGGATCACTTCAAGAACGTGAATGACACGTGGGGTCATTCGGTGGGTGATGAGGTGTTGAAGCGGGCAGTGGACGTGTGCCGCCGCGCGCTGCATGCGTGCGATGTGTTTGGCCGCCTGGGTGGCGAGGAATTCGCGGTGCTGTTGCCGGATTGCAGCCCGGCGCAGGCGCGTGCGCGTGCGGAGCAGCTGCGCCTTTCCATTTCGGCGACGTCGGCGACGCCGTCGCGTCCGGAGCTGGTGGTGACGGCGAGCTTCGGCGTGGCCTCGACGCTGCAGTGCGGGTTCGAGCTGCACCGCCTGCTGGTGGTGGCGGATGGCGCGCTGTACCGGGCGAAGCGCTCGGGCCGCAACTGCGTCTTCATGGGCGATAGCGGGGACATCCCGGATTCGCCGTATCCGGTCGCGGCCTCGAGCTGACGATAAGGCTCGCCTTCGGCTTCGCGTGGGTGCTCGGCTTCGCCATCGCTTCTAGCGCTCTGACGTCTCCGGAAAGAGCCCTTGGCGCCCACCCTCGCTGCTCAGACAGTCCTCGTCGTTCGAAAAGGAAGGCCGCTACGCGGCCCATGTAC
>NZ_JBQCFT010000224.1:0-5308 GCF_051958795.1 Luteibacter sp.
ATGACGCTGCAGGCCCTGTGGCTCTCTTGCGAACGGCGTCGCCCACAGGGTGCGCTCCTACGACGGCGCGTTGCGTCAGAACCCGTTATCGAGGGTCGAGCCTGTCAGCAGCCCGCGCGCCAGCATGGCGGTCTGCTTGCCCTGGAACAGCATGTGCCACTGGCGGCCGCCGAGCTGGTGCCACAGCACCGCGGAACGCACGGCGGCGAGCAGCGAGGCGCGGACGCGATCGACATTGGCCTTCTGCTGCAGGTGGCTCGGATTACCCGTGACCATCACCCGCGGCTTCAGCGTTGACAAGGTGGTCGCATACAGCTCGGCCAGGCGCGCCGAGACGTTCGGATGGGTGATGCCGAAATGCTCGACCTGGCGTTGCGCGGCAACGATGCCCTCGTGCAGGCGATCGAGCAGGGCGTGGTTGCGCGAGAGCGAGCGCTCGAGGCGCAGCACGGTCACGCCCATGCGCATCACCGCGACATCGCGGGTCTGTTCTTCGAACTGGTTCACCAGCGTACGCAAGCCGCGGCGCACACCGGCCACGTTGCCATAGACGCCCGCGACCGTGTCCGAATCGATGCGGAACACGCTGCCCAGGCTGGCCTCGTAAGCCACCTCGTCGCAGCGGCCCTCGTTTGCCAGCTGATGGGCCAGGGCGACGCCCTGGAAGACGCCGGCCAGGGCCAGGACGCGTTCTTCATTCATGGATATGGCTCGGATCGAAACGTGCCGTAGGAGCCCACCCTGTGGGCGACATCTTTCGCAGGAAGGCTGCGGAGCCTGTAGCGATTGTACGAACGGCGTCGCCCACAGGGTGGGCTCCTACGAAGGGATAGGGAATCATTCGAGGCCACCGTAGGCAGCATCGGTGCTTGCGATCACCGCACCGCCGAGGCACGCGTCGCCGTCGTACAGCACCACGGACTGGCCGGGGGTGACCGCGCGCTGGGGCTCGTCGAAGGTGACGTGCAGCGTGTCGCCGCGCACATCCACCGTGCAGGCCTGGTCGGCCTGGCGGTAGCGGGTCTTGGCGGTCCAGCGGAAGGAAAGGGCAGGTGGCTCGCCAGCGACCCAGGTGGCATCCGTCGCGAACAGCCGCGTGGATTGCAGCCAGCGGTTTTCGCCGCCCTGCGCCACGATCAGCGTGTTCGCAGCGACGTCCTTGCCGACGACATACCACGGCTCGTTGGGCGCATCCGCACGGCCGCCGATGCCGAGCCCGTTGCGCTGGCCCAGCGTGTAATACATGACGCCCTGGTGCTCGCCGACCTTGCGGCCGTCCGGGTCGACCCTCGCGCCAGGCTTCGCGGGCAGGTACTGGGCAAGGAACGCGCGGAAGTCACGCTCGCCGATGAAGCAGATGCCGGTGGAATCCTTCTTGGCCGCGGTCGGCAGGCTCGCCTCGCGGGCCATCTCACGTACCACCGGCTTCTCGATCTCGCCGACCGGGAAGAGCGTCGCCGAAAGCTGGCGCTGGCCCAGCGCGTGGAGGAAGTACGTCGGGTCCTTCGCGGCATCCACGGCACGCAGCAGGCGGTAGCGGCCCTCATGGAAATCCACGCGCGCATAGTGTCCCGTCGCGATCTTCTCCGCGCCGAGGGCCTGTGCGTGCTCCAGGAAGGTCTTGAACTTGATCTCGCGGTTGCACAGCACGTCCGGGTTCGGGGTGCGCCCCGCGGCGTACTCGGCAAGGAAGTGCTCGAACACGCCGTCCCAGTATTCGCCGGCGAAGTTGCGCGCGTGGAAGGGGATGCCGAGGCGGCCACACACGGCCACCGCGTCGCGGCGGTCGTCGTCGGTGGTGCAGGGGCCGGAGCGGTCGTCCTCCTCCCAGTTCTGCATGAACATGCCTTCCACATCGTGGCCGGCCTGCTGCAGGAGGATGGCGGCGACCGAGGAGTCCACGCCGCCGGAGACGCCGAGGATCACTTTCACGGACGCGACCCCGGGAGAAGGCTGGCCACGGTATCCAGGGGCAGGCGGCGGCCGTCGAGCCACGCGTCGATCGTTTCCAGGATCAACGGGCTGCGCAGGCGCGCGCCCAGGGCCTCGATCTCGTCGCGGCGAAGCCACAGGGCCCGGCGGATGCCGGTATCGAGCCGGCGGGTGGGGTCGTGGGCCACCGAACGGCCGCTGAAGCCGAAGCGGAGCACCTGTTCGCCGTGCTCGGGGCTCATCCACTGCCAGACCCCCAGGAAGGCGTCCAGCTCGACAGTGTGCCCGGTTTCCTCCAGCGCCTCGCGGACGGCGGCGGCCTGAAGCGTCTCACCCGGGTCCAGGTGCCCCGCTGGCTGGTTGTAAGCCAGCTCGCCGAAGATCTCCTCTTCGACGATCAGGTAGCGGTCCCCCTGCGCGACGACGCAAGCGACCGTCACACGGGGGCACCACACGTTTTCGGCCGGGGCAACGGTCTGGGTCATCTGACGAATGGGAGGGGGTGGCTCTGGAAAAAGACATATTGTGCCATCACCTGTGGAAATCGACCCCGAAAGGGCTCGAAATCCGGTGTATATAATCGAATCGCGTACCGAAGGTTCTCAATTAATGTCCCAGGAACACGAACACGATCAGGAAAGCGAGCGCGGACACGGCCTGGCCATCGAAACCGCTCGCCCCGAGACGGCGAAACCGCCGCTGTTCCAGGTCGTCCTGCTGAACGACGACTTCACGCCGATGGATTTCGTGGTCGAGGTGCTACGTAGCTTTTTTGGCATGGACCAGGAGCGGGCGGTCCAGGTGATGCTCCACGTACACACCAGGGGGAAGGGCGTGTGCGGAGTGTTCACCCGCGAGGTGGCAGAAACGAAGGTGACCCAGGTCAACGAGTATTCACGGTCCCACCAGCACCCGCTGTTGTGCACTATGGAAAAGATGTAGCAGATCCCCCATCTGGAGTTCATGCGGCACTCACAAGGGCTAAGAACCCGCCGCCCACAGCTATCGGAGACGGTCCGTATGTTCAGCAAGGATCTCGAAGTCACCATTGGGCACTGCTATAAGCAGGCCCGGGAGCAGCGCCACGAGTTCATGACCGTGGAGCATCTCCTGCTCGCCCTCACCGAAAACACCTCCGCCCTGGCCGCCCTGCGTGCCTGTGGCGTCGATCTGCCGCGCCTCGCGGCCGATCTCCAGCGGATCATCGCTGAAACCGTCCCGGTCCTCCCCGCCGGCGACGAGCGCGACACCCAGCCCACGCTGGGCTTCCAGCGCGTCCTCCAGCGTGCGGTCTACCACGTCCAGTCCTCGGGCCGGAAGGAAGTGACCGGCGCCAACGTTCTTGTCGCGATCTTCGGCGAAAAGGACAGCCACGCGGTCTATTTCCTCCACCAGCAGGAAATTACGCGCCTCGACGTGGTCAATTACATCTCCCACGGCATCGCCAAGATCAGCGATGAGTCCGCGGCTGCCCCGTCCAGCGCCGATCGCGATGGCGAGGAAGGCGGCGAGGGCAAGGGCAACCCGCTCAGCGAGTACGCCTCCAACCTCAACGAGCTGGCCCTGCAGGGCAAGATCGATCCGCTGATCGGCCGCCAGGACGAGGTGGAGCGCACCATCCAGGTGCTCTGCCGCCGTCGCAAGAACAACCCGCTCTATGTCGGCGAAGCCGGCGTGGGCAAGACCGCGCTGGCCGAGGGCCTGGCCAAGCGCATCGTCGAAGGCCAGGTGCCCGAGGTGCTGGAAGACTGCACCATCTGGTCGCTGGACCTCGGCGCGCTGGTCGCGGGCACCAAGTACCGTGGCGACTTCGAAAAGCGCCTGAAGGCGGTCATCGGCCAGCTCAAGAAGCAGCCGAACGCCATCCTGTTCATCGATGAGATCCACACCATCATCGGTGCGGGTTCGGCGTCGGGCGGCACCATGGATGCCTCGAACCTGATCAAGCCGATGCTGGCTTCGGGTGAGCTGCGCTGCATCGGTTCCACCACGTTCCAGGAATTCCGCGGCATCTTCGAGAAGGATCGCGCCCTGGCTCGCCGCTTCCAGAAGATCGACGTGGTCGAGCCCACCGTGGCCGACTCCATCGAGATCCTGAAGGGCCTGAAGACCCGCTTCGAAGAGCACCACTCGGTGGAGTACACCGGTGAGGCCCTGCGTGCGGCGGTGGATCTCTCCGTGAAGCACATCCCGGATCGCCTGCTCCCGGACAAGGCCATCGACGTGATCGATGAGGCTGGCGCCCGCCAGCGCCTGTTGCCGGAAGAAGAGCGCACCGGCAAGGTCGACGTGGCCGAAATCGAATACATCGTGGCCAAGATGGCGCGTATCCCGGCCAAGCAGGTGTCGGCTTCCGACCGCGACGTGCTGCGTAACCTCGAGCGCAACCTGAAGATGGTCGTGTTCGGCCAGGATGCGGCGATCGAGGCCCTGTCCTCATCGATCAAGATGGCGCGTTCGGGCCTGGGCGATCCGTCCAAGCCGATCGGCAGCTTCCTGCTCGCCGGCCCCACGGGCGTCGGCAAGACGGAAGTCACCCGCCAGCTCGCCATGCAGCTGGGTATCGAGATGGTCCGCTTCGACATGTCCGAGTACATGGAAGCGCACTCGGTGTCGCGCCTGGTCGGTGCGCCCCCGGGCTACGTGGGCTTCGACCAGGGTGGCCTGCTCACCGAGCAGATCACCAAGCACCCGCACTGCGTGCTGCTGCTGGATGAGATCGAGAAGGCGCACCCGGATGTGTACAACATCCTGCTGCAGGTCATGGATCGCGGCGTGCTGACCGATACCAACGGTCGCGAGGCGAACTTCAAGAATGTCATCGTGGTGATGACGACGAATGCCGGCGCGCAGCTGGCTTCGCGCCGCGGCATCGGCTTCGTGAAGCAGAACCACTCGCCGGATGCGATGGAGACGATCCGCCGCATGTTCACGCCGGAGTTCCGCAACCGTCTCGATGCGGTCATCCAGTTCAATGCGCTGGACTTCGACCACATCCTGCGCGTGGTGGACAAGTTCCTGATCGAGCTGGAATCGCAGCTGGCCGAGAAGAAGGTCAGCGTCGACGTGACGCCGGAGGCCCGCCGCTGGCTGGCGGAGCACGGCTTCGACCCGCAGATGGGCGCACGCCCGATGGCCCGCGTCATCCAGGACAAGGTGAAGCGTGCCCTGGCCGACGAGCTGCTCTTCGGCAAGCTCGCCGACGGTGGCAAGGTCACCCTCTCGGTGGAAGGCGACGAGCTGCACGTGGAAACCGAGTCGGCCGAGCCGGCGACGGCGGAAGCGTAAGACTCAAGGTAGTGATAGAAGAAGGCCGCCCACTCGGGCGGCCTTTTTCGTAGGAGCCCACCCTGTGGGCGACGCTGTTCGCGGTCAC
>NZ_JBQCFT010000225.1:0-13983 GCF_051958795.1 Luteibacter sp.
CCTGCGCCTGGGCGACGGCATCGTCATCCTGGTCGACATGGATGACGCGAAGGCCCCCGAGCAGCTGTTCTCGTCGCGGTTCTCCTGCCCGATGTGCGACTACTCGCTGCCCGAGCTCGAGCCGCGCCTGTTCTCGTTCAACTCGCCCGTGGGCGCCTGCCCCACCTGTGACGGCCTGGGTGTCACCCAGGTGTTCGATCCCCTGCGCGTCGTCGGCCACCCCGAGCTCAGCCTCGCGGGCGGTGCCATCCGTGGCTGGGACCGTCGCAACGCGTACTACTTCCAGATGATCATCTCGCTGGGCAAGCACTACGGCTTCGACCCGGAGACGTCGTGGCGCCAGCTCACCAAGGCCCAGCAGAACGCCGTCCTTTACGGCTCGGGCAAGGAGCTGATCCCGTTCCGTTACATCACGGACCGTGGCGGCAAGGTCACCCGCGAACACAAGTTCGAGGGCATCATCAACAACCTCGAGCGCCGCTATCGCGAAACCGAATCCACCGCGGTGCGCGAAGAGCTGGCGCGTTACATCGCCGACCACCCGTGCCCCGATTGCGGCGGCCAGCGCCTGAATCCGTCGGCGCGCAACGTGTTCGTGGCCGACAAGGCGATCCCGGAAATCACCGGCCTCGCGATCGATACCGCGCTGAAGTTCTTTGCCACGCTCAAGCTCACCGGCTGGCGCGGCGAGATCGCGGTGAAGATCATCAAGGAAATCCGCGAGCGCCTGACGTTCCTCAACGACGTGGGTCTCAACTACCTGACGCTTGATCGCCAGGCCGATTCGCTCTCGGGCGGCGAAGCCCAGCGTATCCGCCTGGCCAGCCAGATCGGTGCCGGCCTGGTCGGTGTCATGTACGTGCTCGACGAGCCCTCGATCGGCCTGCACCAGCGCGACAACGAGCGCCTGCTTGGCACCCTCACCCGCCTGCGCGACCTCGGCAACACGGTGATCGTGGTCGAGCACGACGAGGATGCGATCCGCGCGGCCGACCATATCCTGGACATCGGCCCGGGTGCCGGCGTCCATGGTGGCGCCATCGTCGGCGAAGGCACGCTGGACCAGGTGATGAAGTCGCCGAACTCGGTGACCGCCAAGTACCTGAGCGGCGAGCGCGGCATCAAGGTGCCGGAGAAGCGTCGCGAAGCGAAGGAAGGCCAGTGGGTCGAGTTGAAGGGCGCCACCGGCAACAACCTGAAGGACGTGGACCTGCGCGTGCCCGTGGGCACGTTCACCTGCGTCACCGGTGTGTCTGGCTCGGGCAAGTCCACCCTGGTCAACGACACCTTCTACCGCATCGCGGCCATGGAACTGAATGGCGCGAGCGAGCAGCCGGCACCTTATGAGTCCATCGAAGGCCTGAACCTGTTCGACAAGGTCGTCGATATCGACCAGTCGCCGATCGGCCGCACGCCGCGTTCGAACCCGGCCACGTATACCGGCCTGTTCACCCCGCTGCGCGACCTGTATTCGCAGGTTCCCGAGGCGCGTTCGCGCGGTTACACGCCGGGCCGCTTCAGCTTCAACGTTCGCGGCGGCCGCTGCGAGGCGTGCGAAGGCGATGGCATGATCAAGGTGGAGATGCACTTCCTCCCGGATGTGTACGTGCCCTGCGATGTGTGCCACGGCAAGCGTTACAACCGCGAAACGCTCGAAGTGCTCTACAAGGGCCACACCATCGCCGACGTGCTCGACATGACGGTGGAAGACGCGTTCAAGCTGTTCGAGAACGTGCCGGTCATCGCGCGCAAGCTGGAAACGCTGCGTGCGGTGGGCCTGGATTACATCAAGCTCGGCCAGAGCGCGACCACGCTCTCGGGCGGTGAAGCGCAGCGCGTGAAGCTCTCCAAGGAGCTCTCCAAGCGCGACACGGGCAACACCCTGTATATCCTGGATGAGCCGACCACCGGCCTGCACTTCCACGATATCGAGCAGCTGCTCGAGGTACTGCACACGCTGGTGGAGCACGGCAACACCGTGGTCGTGATCGAGCACAACCTCGACGTGATCAAGACCGCCGACTGGCTGGTCGACCTCGGTCCGGAAGGCGGTGCCGGCGGTGGCCAGATCCTGGTCAGCGGCACCCCGGAAAAGGTCGCCGCGACCAAGGCATCCCATACGGGCCGCTTCCTGCTGCCACACCTGAAGCCGACGGCCGCTCCGGCGACGCCGGCCGCCGCGGCAGCGAAGAAAGCCACCGGCAAGGCGCCTGCGAAGGCGGCACCGGCAGCCACGAAGAAAGCCACCACGAAGGCGGCCCCGGCCGCGAAGAAGAAAAAGACCGCATGACCACCAAAGCCGCACAGACGCCCGCGCCGAACCCCATCTTCATCACGCCGATGGACGTGCGCTGGCAGGACCTTGACGCCTACAACCACGTCAACAACGCGAACTACCTCGTGTACCTGCAGGAAGCGCGCCTGAAGTGGCTCATGAACCTGCCGGACCCCTGGTACAGCCCGGAGGCCGCACCGGTCATGGCGCACAGCGAGATCAACTACCGCCTGCCGATCGAATGGCCGGCGGATATCCAGATCGAGCTGTACGTGAACCGCATCGGCAGCAGTTCGATGACGGTAGGCCACCGCATCGTCGACAGCGAAGACGCTACCCGCATCCACGCGGATGGCAGCGTCACGATGGTCTGGATCGACACGAAGACGGGACGCCCGGTCGCCCTGCCGCAGGCTATCCGCGACGCCGCCAACGCCTGACCGGTTTGGGTAGGAGCCCACCCTGTGGGCGACATCCTTCGCGATGTCGTCCACAGGGCGCCGGGGCTCTCTCGCGAACGGCGTCGCCCACAGAGTGGGCTCCTACACAGCACAGAATGCGTTCATGGGACCGCTGTATGATCCGCAAGCGATCTACACGGAGAGTCACCCATGCGCCGCACCCTTGCCCTGGCCATCGCCTGTGCCGTTGCACTGCCCGCCCTGGCGGCAGACGAACGTACCGCCCTCACCCTCTACCGCGCCGACGGCGACCAGCTGTTTCAAACGAACGGTGAAGCCGTTTCCGGCGATGGCTATGCCGTCGTCCATGAGCGCCGCGCATTCGACCTGAAGGGCGGCACGCAGGACCTTTCCATCGGCGGCCTGCCTTCCGCGCTCGATAGCGAAGCCCTCACCCTGCGCTTCCCCGGCAAGGGCACGCGCGTGGTATCGCAGCGCCTGCTCCTGGGCCAGGGTTTCGACAGCGCCGTCGCGGGCCTCGTGGGCCAGCAGGTCGACGTGGTGGGCACGAGCGGCCAGAGCCTCGCGTCGGGCACGCTCGTGCAGGGCGGCACGCCGCTCGTCGTCCGGAATGCCTCCGGCCAGGTGACGCTGGTGCGCGATTACGCCGCGCTGCGTGCCAGCAGCCAGGACGACATCGCCAGAGGCTCGACCCTCCAGGTGCGCATCGACGGCGGCAGCGCCGGGCGTACCACGGCGCAGCTCGATTACCCTACCTCCGGCCTGGGCTGGCGCGGCGCGTATGTCGCGACCCTGGCCAGCGGAACGGCTTGCAACATGGCCTTTGATGCGAACGCCAGCATCGCCAACCGTAGCGGCCGCGACTGGAAGGATGTGTCGCTGAAGCTCATCGCGGGCGATGCCCAACGCGCCAAGGCGCCGCCGCAGCCGCGCATGTATGCCGCGCGCGCGCCCGTCGCCATGATGGCCATGAAGGCGGACGCAGGCATGAGCCAGGACACGCTGGGTGACCTGCGGACGTACACCCTGCCCCATGCCGTCGACCTGCCCGATGGCAGCGTCACGCAGGCACCGCTCTACGACAGCCGACAGCTGGCATGCGAGCGCGAGACCGTCTACGACAACGGCACGCGCTTCTTCGTGCAGGCGCCGGTCGTCGAGAAGGACAATGGGCTGCCGCCGAGCGATGGCGTGCCCGTTACGACCAGCGTCAGGTTCAAGGCCTTCGATAGCCTGCCGGCCGGGTACGTCCGCGTGCTGACGACGGACCGCGATGGCAACGCCGAACTGCTCGGCGAAGGCCGCGTGGCGGACACGCCCAAGGGCCAGGACGCTACGATCGCGCTTGGCAACGCCTTCGACCTGCGCGCGAAGCGCGAGCAGACGTCGTTCACCGCCGCGCCCCACCAGATCGACGAAGGCACCCGTATCACCCTCACGAATGCCGGCGAAACCAGCCGCGTCATCACCGTGCGCGAGCGCCCCTACCGCTGGCGTGCGTGGAGCCTGGTGTCGTCCTCGGTGAAGCCGTCGAAGAACACGCCCGAACTGCTTGAGTTCAAGGTCGACGTGCCGGCGCATGGCCAGATCAACCTGGATTTCGCCGTACGCTACACGTGGATCGACGCCGATCTCCGGCCCAACTAACCGACCGAGGCACGCACATGCTGGATATCCTTCCCCACGACGGCGACATCCTCGAGATCCGCATGGCGCGGCCGCCAGTCAATGCGCTGGACACCGCGCTTGTCCGCGCGCTGCGCGACGCGATCGCGGAGGCTCCCGTCAACGGGGCACGCGGCATCATCCTCTCCGGGGCGCAGGGCATGTTCTCGGCGGGCGTTGATGTCCCCGCCCTGCTCGCGCTGGACAGGGCCGGTGTCGAAACGTTCTGGAACGACTTCTTCGCCCTTTGCGGCACCATCGCCGCTTCGGCCGTGCCCGTGGTCGCCGCACTCACCGGCCACAGCCCCGCCGGTGGCGCGGTTATGTCGCTGTTCGCCGACTACCGGATCATGGCGCACGGCGTCTACAAGATCGGCCTCAACGAGGTGCAGGTCGGCCTCTCCGTGCCCGAGCCCATCCAGTTCGCGATGCGCCGTATCGTCGGGCCGTATCGCGCCGAACGCCTGCTAATCGCCGGCGCGATGGTCGACGCGGAAACCGCGCATGGCATCGGTCTCGTCGATGAGCTCGCCGCGGTGGAACAGGTGGTGCAGCGCTCGGTGCTCTGGCTGGGTGACCTGCTGAAGCTGCCGCCGCACGCCATGTTGCGCACGCGCGCTATCGCCCGCGCCGACCTGCTGGATGTATGGGGCGACACCACCGGCCTGCTCGATGCGGGCTTCATCGATGATTTCTTCGCACAGGAAACGCAGACGGTGCTGAACGCACTGGTCGCGCGCCTGAAGAACAAGGCCTAGCCGTTGTGGGAGCGTGCTGTGGGAGCGTGCTTGCACGCGATGGGTGCTCGCGGCACGCCCCATCGCGCGCAAGCGCGCTCCCACAGTAAGGTCAATCAACAAGGCCAACCAGAACCTCGCCTCAGCGGCTCCAGAAGCCCCTGATGCCCGCCACCCCCTGCGCCGCATGCATCCGCGCCATCGGCACATCCGCCGGGCCCAGGCCGCCTAACGCATACACCGGCAGCGATGCGTTCTCGACCCACTTGGCGAAGCGCGGCCAGCCGAGCGGCGAGGCGTCCGGATGGCTGGCGGTATCCTCGACCGGCGACAACGTCGCGAAGTCGCAGCCTAAGCCCGAGGCGAGCGCGAGTTCTTCGGCGTTGTGGCAGGAGGCGCCGACCAGCATGCCCAAAGGTAACGGGCGTTCCTTCAGTTCATGCAGCTGCGCCGCCGAAAGATGGACACCGACTCCCAGCGCACGTGCCCCTTCGATATCGCGGTTCAGCACCAGGCGAGCGCCGAAGCGCGCCACCTCCGGCAGCAACGCGGCAGCCCCCGCTCGAGCCTCTTCGACGGGAACGCCTGGCAACCGCCACTGCAGCAACCGCTCACCACGCGCCAGCGCTGCGCGCACCAGCGTCGTCGCCTCGGCCACCGAAGCTTCAGTGGGTGTGATCGGATAGTGCTCGGGTAGCCATAGCGCAGCCAGGATCGGCCGATCGGCGGGCGCCAGCAGCGCCGGATCGATGTCGTTGGGCAGGTGCCAGGCGATGGCCGCCGCGTCGAGTGCCTGTGGCTCGCCGCTCCAGGCGCGCACAACCACGGCCTGCAGCAACATGCCTCGCTCGCCGTAGTTCCACGGAACGCGAATCAACTCTTCGAACGAAAGCGGGTCCACCGCGATGCCGAGTTCTTCATCGAGCTCACGTTCGAGCGCAGCGAGCGGCTCCTCGCCGGGCTCGACCTTTCCACCCGGGAACTCCCACATGCCCGCCAGATGCTTACCCGGCGGGCGTTGCGCGATGAGGATGCGCCCGGCGCCGTCCATCAGGACGCCGGCGAGCACGTGCATCAGACGTTCCTGACGTATTCGACCATGTCGAACGCGTGCGCGTGCTCGGCGTCCGCCTTGTGCTTGACGCGCGAGACCTCCGTCCATTCCTTGAAATCGATGCCCGGGAAAAACACGTCCGCGCCGTCCACGGCGGCATACACCCAGGTGAGGTACAGGGTGCGTGCATACGGGAGGGCTTCGCGGAAGACTTCGCCGCCACCGATGACCATGAGGCCGGTGTGGCCGCAACTCGCCTGCGCCTCGGGGATCGAGCGCACGGTGATCTGGCCGGGATACGGCGCCTCGCCCTTCTTCGAGAGCACGTAGTTCACGCGATCCGGCAGTGCACGGCCGATGGACTCCGCCGTCTTGCGGCCCATCAGCACGGCTTTGTCCGTGGTCAGCGTCTTGAAATAACGGAGGTCGTCGGGAAGGTGCCAGGGCAATCCGCCCTGCTTGCCGATGGCAAAGTTTTCGTCGAGCGCGGCAACCAGGTGAACGGACATGGGGCTTCCTTCGCAGATTCTTGAGGAACCGGGCACATATTCGGCCCGTACGTGCAAATAGTAGTCCTAGGAATGTGATGGTGGAACAAACATCCGTTTGAAGTTGCACGCAGACGTTTGTGACGGTGCGCTGGCCCCACGTTGCACACCCCGTTGATGACGGCGGTGCGACACAGGACCCACCCCATTCCGGAGTGCACCCATGAACGCCGCAAGCCGCTTACTCGCTATCGCCTTGGTCGCCGCCATGCCGTTTGCCGCCCAGGCGGCGCAGGACACCGCCAAAGGCGCACCCACCGCGGACGCAGCCTTCGTCAAGGAAGCCAGCGCGGCCGGCCTGGCCGAAGTCGCGCTGGGCCAGATGGGTGCCAGCCAGGGCCAGTCCAGCGAGGTGAAAACGTTCGGCCAGCAGATGGTCACGGACCACGGCAAGGCCAACACCGAGCTGAAGGGCATCGCCGACACGAAGGGGCTGCAGGTCTCGACCTCACCCACCAGCAAGGATGAAGCCGCCAGCAAGGCAATCGGTGCGAAATCCGGTGCCGACTTCGACAAGGCCTTCGGCCAGAAGATGGTCATGGACCACCGCAAGGCAGTAGCGCTGTTCGCGAAGGAGAGCACCAGCGGCAAGGATCCGGAGCTCAAGGCCTTCGCCACGAAGACCCTGCCCACGCTGAAAGAGCATCTGGACATGGCCCAGAAGCTGCCCGGCGCCAGCATGAGCCATGCGGCGAAGGCGGAGACGCCTTGACCGTGGGCGGCTGGTGATGCGGCCGCATGTGCCGGGTTGCCAGCGCAGCCACGGATGCGTGACCGGCTAGCCTCGGCCCAAGGCGGGAACAACGACTGCAGCAACAAGGGCCAGCGGAACAGTCACGAACATCGCCCGACAGCCGTATACGTGCCAGCGCAAGGATCGTACGTACTCCCTCTTGGGAAGGTCAGTATCGAACACGACGGAAATGAGAGCGCCCGATAGTCTGGCGTCACCGAAACGAGTGGCGCCCCACTTTGTCCCGACCTCGGAATCAACACGGCGGATACGCCGTATCAGGACTATCGCCTGGAGGTAATAAACAAATGCGTACGCGACTGCGAGCGCAAACAGTGGCTGCTGTTCAGCGTGCATCAAAACTCCTAATCGGCGCCACGAGTAGCAGTATCATTGCGATCAAAGATATAAATGGGCGCAGGCGGCGGCGGGGGCGGCGGTGGTAGCTTTCAGTTGAAGACGTTGATCGCTGGTGCAACTTGCAGCCATGCTCCTACACCGACGCCACCTTTAGGCTGCACCTCCACCTTGCCGCCCGGATCGAACTTCACATCAACGCCTGCTGAAGCGACGGCTCCGATCTCAAGAGCCGTCATGGTCATTGCAAAGCGAGCGGGGACCGGATGCGCGACAATGTTGAACGTCAAGCTGTCCTTGGGTTGAAGCTGGAGAGCCATGAATAGCCCCTTTGCTGCCGGGAGATAGTTGACTTCAAGATTCCCCTGGCCGAAATTAAAGTTGGTCTCGACGCCCATGCCATAGGCGCCTTTTACCGTGAAAACCATCTCGTAGTTCTCACGCAAATACTGGGCGCGATTCGCAGCGCTAAGATATGACTGCGCGCCACAATTGCCCGGCGTGCACCATGACTGTCGACCGTCTGGGTCCACGTTGGATATCGGGTTCCCGTTTGCGTATCGATACCGATTAAAATGGATCTCGGGGTTTTCCCTGACCCCAACCGGGTCTACCGACAGAAAGCGGGCCGCTACCGGATCGTAGTAGCGCTGTTGCATGTAGATCAGCGGCGGATCCACGTCAGCGTCTTCGATATGCCCGGTGTAACCCGGACCAGACGCCGGTGAACTCATGGCATCGGCGCCGTAAGGGTGCTAGTCCCGCGTCGTGAGGACATTGCCTTGCGCATCCGCCGTGGCGAGTACGTTACCTTGCGGATCGGTGTAAAAGTACGTGACCTCTGACGCCGACGCGCAAGGCACCAAGCACCATGCGCACAGCGCGAGCGACGTCGTTGTTCGACGAATCATCCCTTCCCCCCCCTGTGGCCCTGTTCCAGCGGCCTTGACACCCATGGCCGTGGCCATCGTTGCAGAAGGCCGAATCCATCGCAACTGCGCCAGTGCTTGCGCAGAGGTACTGGCGTGGACCGGGCGATGCGAGCGCACCGGCGGGCACGCACGGCGCTCTCGCGCGGATCAGTTGTCCTTGACCAGGCGCTGGTGCAGTTCGTCCACCAGATGCCGCACGCGCCTCGGCAAGGCCCACTCCGCCCGATGGATCAGCCACAGCGTCTCGACCACGGCCTGGTCGGCGCCCAACACCCGTATCGCCTCCGGGCGGGCAAAGGCGCGGCGCGCGTGACGCGGCATGACGCTGAAGCCAAGGCCACGCGCCACCGGTTCGAGGATCAACGCGATCTGGTTGGTGAAGCCTGTTACCGGGATGTCCGCCAGGCCTCGCTTGCCGGGGTAGCGGCGGCTTAGAAGCCGGGTCGCCATCGCATGTCCGTCAGGGTGGTCGATGAAGCCAAGCCGGACGAGGTCATCCCACCCGTCGACCTCGGCACCCGCGGGTACGACAAGCTCGAGCGCTTCCTCGCAGAACGGCTCGGCCGCCAAGCGGTTATCGTCGGGGCGGCGGGAAACGATGCCGATGTCGTACCGGTTATCCAGCACCGCCTCGACCACCTCGGTTTCCGGTGCGAAGCGGTGTCGTACGACCAGCCCTGGCGTCTCGCGCTGGATATCGAGCAGCCGTGGATACGTAGAGAGACCCACGCTACCGGGGGTAATGATCGAGACCGTGCCCCTCACGGCATCCGCATCGGTGAGCCGAGACGCGAGGCAACGGCCGGCGCGCTCCACCTCCTCGCAGTAAGCCAGCAGGGCGTGGCCCGCAGGGGTGAGTTCGATACCGCGCGGCCGTCGAATGAGCAACGGCCCCAGTTGTGCCTCCAGATGGCGGACGTGCTGACTGACCGCAGCCTGGGTGAGTTCCAGCGATTCCGCGGCGCGGGTGAACGTTCCCTCGGCGGCAAGGGTGCTGAACGAGCGGAGCCAGGCGGGACTTAGCATAATGAATTCTTATGGAAACCATTAGGTCGCGGTTCTTTTCATTATAGCTCTTCTCCCCTATCGTCTGCTCCCTTCCCTGCTTCCCCCTGGGCTCAGCCATGTCTGCTCTGTTCTCCCCCTTCACCCTGAAGGACATCACGCTCCGCAACCGCATCGCCATCCCGCCGATGTGCCAGTACCGCGCGGAAGACGGGTTCACCAATGACTGGCACCAGGTGCACTACCCGGCCATCGCCCGTGGCGGTGCGGGGCTGGTCATCGTCGAGGCGACCGGTGTTTCGCCGGACGGCCGGATCACCCCGGCCTGCCTGGGCATCTGGGACGACGCCCATGTCGAAGGCCTCGCGAAGATCGCCACGTCGATCAAGGCGTCCGGCGCGGTGCCGGGCATCCAGATCGCCCACGCCGGCCGCAAGGCGAGCGCGCAGCGTCCGTGGGAAGGCGATGACCACATCGACGACGCCGATCCGCGTGCGTGGGAAACCATCGGTCCGTCCGCGATCGCCTATGGCAAGGGCTTGCCGAGGGTTCCCCGCGCCATGACGCTCGACGACATCGCCCGCGTGAAGGCCGATTTCGTCGCCGCCGCGAAGCGTGCGCGCGCAGCCGGCTTCGAATGGCTCGAGCTGCACTTCGCGCATGGCTATCTCGCACAGAGCTTCTTCTCCGCGCATTCCAACCAGCGCGACGACATCTACGGCGGCAACGCGGAGAACCGTGGCCGCTTCCTGCTGGAAACGCTCGCCGCCGTCCGCGCCGTGTGGCCCGAGAACCTGCCGCTCACCGCGCGTTTCGGCGTGCTCGAGTACGACGGCCGCGATGAGGAAACCCTCGCGGAATCGATCGAACTGGTGCGCAAGATGCGTAGCGAAGGCCTCGACCTGCTCAACGTCAGCGTCGGCTTTACGATTCCCGAGACGAACATCCCGTGGGGCTCCGCGTTCCTCGGCCCGATTTCCGAGCGCGTACGGCGCGAAGCCGGCATCGCCGTCGCCTCCGCATGGGGCATCGACGACCCGCACGCCGCCAATCGCGTGGTGGCCGATGGCCAGATGGATCTCGTGATGATCGGCCGCGCCCATCTCGCCGACCCGCACTGGCCGTACAAGGCGGCCATGGCGCTCGAGGTGCCGCGCCCGTCGTGGACGCTGCCGCCTTCGTACGCGCACTGGCTGGAGCGTTACGCGCCGATGCGCGCCTGACCGCAGGCGCACTCCTGCCTCATGGCGGGACTAAACCCGGCGGCTCCTCCTCGAGGTTTCCGCCGGGAGGTCGCCGCCCCGGCGCGTCTGCACGGACGTACGCACGCGATGCGCCGTCTGCGCGCGCATCCCGCGTGCACCGCGCCATTCCCGTGGCGTCACGCTTTCGTGCTGCTTGAACACGGTGGCGAAGTGGCCCTGGGTCTGGAATCCCACGGCGATCGCGATATCCATGATCGTATCGCTCGTCTTCTCCCGCAGGTGTTTCGCGCGGTCGATACGCTGGGCCAGCAGGTAATGGTGCGGGCGCATGCCCGTCGCCGCCCTGAACTGCGCGGCGAAGTGCATGGGGGAAAGGCCCGCGGCCTTCGCCATGTCCGCCAGGCCGATGGCGCCGTCCAGGCGCTCGCTGACAAGCTCGGTAACGCGGCGGAGCCGCCACGTCGGCAGCGGAAGTTGCCGGCTCGGCGGCAGCACCGAGTCACGACGCGAAAGCACCGCAAGGCGCAGCGAGATGGCCTCGACGATCGGCTCACGCACGCAAGGGGCAAACACCCGCGACGCCGTCGATAGCACATGCACCAGGCTATCGATCACCGAATCGGCATCCAGCTGGAGCACGGCGGCCTTGTCCAGGCGGGCGACCAGGGCGTCGAACCGATGCTCGGCCAGGCCGGCGTCGATCCCCAGCACGACGCCTTCCGGCTCGCGGTGCCCGGTGACGCGGAGCGGCCCGGGCAGCCGGGTGACCACGATGCCGCCGCGGTACATCACGCGGACATCGAGCCACAGGCCAGCAACCTCGCGCTGGATCACGCACGGCCCGGGCAACACGAAGACGCGGAGGCCGGCGTGATCCGGGGTCACGTCCTGGATGCGATCCAGGGGAAGGCAGGTGATGCCTGCCTGCGGCAAAGGCGCTTGATCGGGCATGGAAGAAGAACGGACCATTCGTTTTCCCCTCGAGACAGCAAGCTGGCGCGGCGCGGTGTGCGTCGGTAAGCGGCGAATCGTAGGGATAGCGGGCGTGGGACTCACGCTCGACATATCGCGAGTTCTCCCCATTTCTCTCATTTCCAGCTGCCAACCGTCGCGTGACGGCGCACCAACCCGGTCTTTTCAAGGGCTTGCGCCTATATTAGGCTCCATGAGGGAGTTGTAGCCCGGGGGTTCCACGACGTCGTTGTTAAGGGACCGGTCACGTATGAGCCGCTTAGGGGCACCAAACGGCAGTCTGGCCATCGCGCTCCTGGAGGACGACCTGGTCCTCAGGGACCGGATCCTCGTGCCGCAGCTGGCGGACTACGGGCTGCCTGTTGAGCCCCTGACCACCGCCGCCGAACTCTACCAGCGGCTTGGCGAGGCCGAGTTCGATATCGTCGTCCTGGACGTCGGCCTGCCCGACGAAGATGGTTTCGCCGTCACCCAGCGGCTCCGCATGCTACGGCCCGGGATTGGCGTCGTGATGCTCACCGGCCGCAACGACACGACGAACCGCGTACGGGGTCTCAGCGAAGGCGCCGATGCCTACCTGACCAAGCCGGTCGAAATCGAGGTGCTGGTCGCCACGCTGCAAAGCCTCGCCCGCCGCATCCCCGCGGGCGCGGATGCGCCCGCTCCCATGCTGAAGCCAACCCACTGGTCACTGGACCCGAAAGGCTGGCGACTGGTCGACCCGGGTGGCGCCGCCATCCTGTTGACGAAATCGGAGCGGAAGTTCGTGGCCTGCCTTCTCGAGCACCACGATGACGTCGTGGATCGCGAGACGCTGGCGCGCGCGTTGACGACCGAGGTGTATGACTTCGACCTGCATCGCCTCGACAACCTGCTGCACCGGCTCAGGCGGAAGGTGAGGCAGGCGACCGATGTCCCGCTTCCCGTGACCGCCGTACACGGTGAGGGCTACGTCTGGGTTTCGGGCTGAGGGATGGAGCGATGCATAACCGGATCTGGCACTGGCTGAGCCATACCCCCACGCCGAACGAGATCGACCGGCGTAACGGAGCGTTCTTCCAGCTGTTCCTCGTGTGCTTCAGCGTCACCATCTTTACCCGCGAGCCGTCCCGGTACATCAACGCGGATGTGCAGCGGGAGTACCTGGCCAAAGCGTGGGGCCGCGTGCTGCCCTGGCCCCGCGTCGGTATGTATATCGACTTCGCCAGCGACGTCGCCATCGCCACCGCCTGCATCGCCGCGTTCATACTCGTGCGGAAGGGGCGCTTTCGAGAGGGCGTCCGACTGTACCTGGGCTCGATGCTGGGGCTCCTGACCGTCAGCTACCTGGCCTTCGGGAGCATCACCGGAGAAGACTACGCTCATGTCCTGTTGATCGTTGCGGCCCTGCTGCTTGGCCGGAAGGCCCTGTGGATCGTGTATGGCGTAACGATCGTGAACTTCACGCTCGGCACTTGCGCGGACTCGTTCGCCCATTTCTACCGAACCGGGCAGCACGGCTTCAACTATCGCCCGATCGCGAATGTCGCTGCGAATCTGTTCGTCATCACGGCGCTGCTCGACCAGGCGGTAAAGACCATCCGCGACAGCCTCACCGAGGCTGAAAATCGTGGGGATCGACTTGCGGCAGAGATCGTCGAACGTGAGAAGACCCAGCGCCAGGTCGTGCATCTCGAGAAGATGCGCGTCGTCGGCCAGCTCGCCAGCGGTACGGCGCACGACTTCAACAATATCCTGGGTGTGATCCTGGGCTTCGCGCGGGAGTGTCGACGCCCTGGTAGCCACGCGCCGGCGACCGCACGCGAACGGGCACTCTGCGAGGCATTGGAAGGCGTGGAGGTGGCGGCGCGACGCGGCGCGAACATCAGTCGCAAGCTCCTCGATTTCAGCCGTACGGAGGCAACAAAGGCGGAAGCGTTCGATGTCGTCGAGGCTCTGGGCGATGTCCAGCCCATGCTTCGCCAGCTTCTACCCGAGAATGTGCGGCTTTCGATACAAACCCTGCCGGGCGCGACGTTCGTGTGTTTCGACCGCGATCAATTCGAGCTCGCCTTGCTCAACCTGGCGGCGAACTGCCG
>NZ_JBQCFT010000226.1:0-6650 GCF_051958795.1 Luteibacter sp.
AGTGCGTCCGGGAGGCCTTGGGGCCCACCCACGAGGCGGGTTACCCCCAAGAGAGCATTGGGGGCGGGGGGGGGGGGGGCGGGGGGGGGGGGGCACCCCCCCCAAACCGCCCCCCCCCCCCCCCCCCCCCCCGGGGGGGCGCCGGGGGGGTCTTGGGGTGCCTCCCCCCCGCCCTGCCCCCCCCCCCGCGCCCCCCCACAGCTCTCTTGTGCGGAACTCGCCTCGAGGGTGGGCCCCAAGGCCTCCCGGACACACTGAGATTGATTGTTGGCGAGCCTCCCACGTTGTTCGTGCCAGGGTCTTCATGCGACCGCCGCCTTGTAGGAGGCCACCCTGTGGCAGACAGCGTTCGCCTCGATGCAGCAGGGCCTGTGGCTCTGTCCGCGAAAGATGTCGCGCGCAAGCGCGCTCCCACAAACGAACGCGCAAAAAAAAACCCGGCGCGAGGCCGGGCTTTTTTTCGATCAGTAGTCGCGCTTGCGGCGCGGCGGCTTGCCGCCGCCGGGGCCGCCGGAGCGGGCACCCTGGGGGCGGAAGTTGCCGCGGGGACGCGGCGGGGCGCCGCTCTGCGGCTGCTCCGTGCCATCCCACTCGCTGATCTTCAGCTGCTGCTGCGCGACCCACACCTTCTTCAGGTGGTTGAAGGTCTCCGCCGGCATGCCGTCCGGAAGATCGATCAGGCTGTAGTCGTCACGGATGCTCACGCGGCCGATGAACTTCGCCTCGACGCCACCTTCGTTCGCGATCGCACCCACGATGTTGCCCGGCTTCACGCCGTGCTCGTGGCCGACTTCGATGCGGTAGGTCTTCTTGCCCGCCTCGGTCGCGTGCGGGCGCGGCTGGCGCATGCCCTCGCGCACCGGGCGACGATCGCCGAAGTCGCCGCCATCACGCGGGCCGCGGTCGCGATCGAAATCACGCTGCGGACGGTCATTGCGGTCGTACTCGCGCGGCGGACGCTCGGTGTACTCGCGCTTCGCCGGCGGCTCCAGCAGCAGCGGCTGGTCGCCCTGGGCGATCTTCGCCAGTGCGGCAGCGATCTCGATGGCGGGTACGTTCTGCTCCTGCTCGAACTTCTCCACCAGCTGCTGGAAGATGCCCAGGTCGCCAGCGGCCAGCGTATCGACGATGCGCTGGTTGAACTTGTTCACGCGCGTATCGTTCACCGCCTCGATGGTCGGCAGCTGCATCTGCTCGATCGGCTGGCGCGTCGCGCGCTCGATCTGGCGGAGCAGGTTGCGCTCACGCGGGGTCACGAACAGGATGGCCTCGCCGTTGCGGCCCGCGCGGCCGGTGCGGCCGATGCGATGCACGTACGACTCGGTGTCGTGCGGGATGTCGTAGTTGAGCACGTGGCTGATGCGCTCCACGTCGAGGCCGCGCGCGGCGACGTCGGTGGCGATCAGGATATCGAGCTTGCCGGTCTTCAGCTGGTCGATCACGCGCTCGCGCTGGGCCTGCGCCATGTCGCCGTTGATCGCGGCCGCGGCGAAACCACGCGCCTGCAGCTTGCTGGCGAGTTCTTCGGTGGCCGACTTGGTGCGGGCGAACACGATCATCGCATCGAAGCTTTCCGCCTCGAGGATGCGGGTGAGCGCATCGAGCTTGTGCACGCCGCTGACCCACCAGTAACGCTGGCGGATGTTCGCCGCGGTGGTGGTCTTGTTCTTGATCGTGATCTCGACCGGATCTTTCAGGTAGGTCTGCGCGATGCGGCGGATCGGCGACGGCATGGTCGCGGAGAACAACGCCACCTGGCGGCCTTCCGGTGTCGCCTGGAGCAGCTTCTCGACATCGTCGATGAAGCCCATGCGCAGCATTTCGTCGGCTTCATCCAGCACCACGAACTTCAGCGCGGAAAGATCCAGCGTGCCCTTGTCGAGGTGGTCGATGATGCGGCCGGGGGTGCCGACGACGATCTGTGCGCCGCGCTTCAGGCCCTGCAGCTGCGGGCCGTAGCTCTGGCCACCGTAGATCGGCAGTACCTGGAAGCCCGGCATGTAGGTCGCGTACTTCTGGAAGGCTTCGGCCACCTGGATGGCCAGTTCGCGCGTCGGTGCGAGCACCAGCGCCTGCGGCTTGCCCGGCTTGACGTCGATGCGCGAAAGCACCGGCAGCGCGAACGCCGCGGTCTTGCCAGTACCGGTCTGGGCCTGGCCGATCACGTCGCGGCCTTCGAGCAGCGGCGGAATGGTCGCGGCCTGGATGGGGGAGGGGGTCTCGTAGCCCACGTCGGTCAGGGCGCGGACGACGTTAGCGTCGAGCGCGAGCGCGCTGAAACCGGGCAGGGCCGGAGCGTTGTCGGTATCGGGGGATGTCATGGCAGCCTCGGGGAGGGGCGCGGCGGCGGATTCGGCGCCGGGCAGTAACGGTATTGTAGCAGCGATCAGGGGCTTACGTGCGGGGCCGTGGCTCTTTGTCACGTCGGCGTTACACTCACTGGTCAGCTTTCGTAAGGGAGAAAGGCATGGCGGCGATCGAGACGGTATCGGAGCAGCGTTGCTTCGGCGGCACCCAGGGGTTTTACACCCATGCCTCTGAGGCCTGCGGGGGCCCGATGAAATTTGCCGTATACCTGCCGCCGGCCGCGGAAAAGGGCCCGGTGCCGGTGCTCTGGTACCTCGCCGGCCTGACCTGCACGGCGGAAACCTTCACGACCAAGGCCGGTGCACAGCGGGTCGCTTCCGAACTCGGCCTGGCCCTGGTCATGCCGGATACCAGCCCGCGCGATACCGGGATCGCCGGGGCGACCGGCGACTGGGAGTTCGGTGAAGGCGCCGGCTTCTACCTCGATGCCACCGAGGCGCCGTGGAACGCGCGCTTTCGCATGTACAGCTATGTCGTGGACGAGCTGCCCCGCCTCCTCGCAGAACGCTTCTCATTCGACATGGGCCGCCAGGGCATCTTCGGTCATTCCATGGGTGGACACGGCGCGCTGACCATCGCCCTGCGTAACCCGGGCCGTTACCGCTCGCTCTCGGCATTCGCGCCCATCGTCGCGCCGGCGAGCGTGCCGTGGGGCCAGAAGGCGTTTCCGCGATACCTCGGCGATGACAAGAAGACCTGGCGGAAGCATGACGCGACGGCGCTCGTGGAAGAGGGTGCGCATTTCAACGGCAGGATCCTGATTGACCAGGGCGAGGCGGATGGTTTCCTCGTGAACCAGTTGCAGCCGCAGCGTTTCGAAGCAGCGTGCGAGAAGGCGAAGCAGGCGCTCGAACTGCGCATGCATCCCGGGTACGACCAAAGCTATTACTTCATCCAGACCTTCGTCGAAGACCACCTTCGCCACCACGCGAAAGCGCTCCTCGCATGAGCGAACCGGTCCGCATGCGCACGCCGCGCCTGCTGATCCGCCTGCTCGATGTCGAGGAGGCGGAACTGCTGCTGCGCTACCGGCTGGAGAACCGCGAACACCTCGCGCCGTGGGAACCCTTGCGCAATGCCTCGCATTACACGCTCGATGGCTGCCGCCAGACGATCGAAGCAGGGCTGGAAGCGGCGCGTTCCGACCGGGGTTTCCCGTTCGTGATGCTATCGCCCGATGGCAGCGAGATGATCGGCAGCTTCACGTTCGCCAACGTCGTGCGCGGCGTGTTCCAGGCGTGCCACCTCGGCTACGGGCTTGCGCGTCGGCACGAAGGGCAGGGCCTTATGTTCGAGGCGCTGGATGCGGCGGTTCGCTACGCGTTCGGCCCGCTCGATTTCCACCGGGTGATGGCGAACTACATGCCGCGCAACGACCGTAGCGGCCGCCTGTTGGAGCGCCTGGGCTTCGAGAAAGAAGGCTATGCGAAGCGCTACCTGAAGATCGATGGCCTGTGGGAAGACCACGTGCTCACGGCGAAGATCAGAACGCAGGGGTGAGGGGCGACGGTTCGGCGGGTGTCGTCGGCTTCGCGTCCGCGGCGAATAGCGCCGACCAGGCCGCGCGTTCTTCCCAGGCCAGCCAGAGATAGATCGCGAGCAGGATCACGTGGATGCCGAACAGCTCGCCTTCGGTAACGAAGTGGTAGCCGAAGATGACGACAACGGGTGCGGCCAGCAGCAGAAGCGCGAGGGCCGCCATGCGGTGTGCGATGAGCGCGACGCCCGCGTAGGTGAAGAGCACCCCGAGCAGCGGCATGATGAAACCGCTTGCGCCGATGCCCGCGATGAACGCATGGCCTGCGTTGGTGTGCGGGGCGGGGGGCTGCCAGAACCCGAAGATGTGGTTCAGGCCGGAGAAGATGAAGAGCGCGCCGAAAAGGGTGCGGACGGTGTGCGTGCTGTAGCGATACAAGCGGGTCATGCGGGGTCTTGCCTGCTTCCGGGGGGACTGCCAATCCCCGCATGATCCCGGTTGCCGCACGGGCGCACCATCGCCCATGCGGCTAGGCCATCAGGCCTTGTTGGTCGCCGGGCCGCGACGCTGGCGCCGGCGCTTGTGGTTGCCGGTGTTCTCGCCGGTGCCCGCGGCCGAGTGGCCATGCGGACGGTGCGACGACGGGCGGCCACCATTGCCCGGCCGGCCTTCGCCGCCCGAACGGCTCTCGCCGCCCTGGCCGCCGCGGCCCTGGCCGTTGCCGCCCTGGCGCTGGCCGTTGCCACCACCGTGGCGCTGACCACCGCCCTGGCCGCCCTGGCCGCCACCCTGGCGACCGCCGGCCTGGCGCTGCTGCTGCTTCGGACGCGGCGCACCGGCATCCAGGCGCAGCGGCGAGCTGGGCTCGAAGCCTTCCACGTTGACGATCTCGAGGTCGGACTTCAGCAGGCGGCGGATGTCGCGCAGCAGGCCCGACTCATCGTGGCTCACCAGCGACACGGCCTGGCCCTCGGCACCCGCGCGGCCGGTGCGGCCGATGCGGTGCACGTAATCTTCGGCCACCATCGGCAGGTCGAAGTTGATCACCACCGGCAGCTGGTCGATATCGATGCCGCGGGCCGCGATATCGGTAGCGACGAGCACGGTCGTGCGGCCCGTCTTGAAGTCGGAAAGCGCACGCGTACGGGCATTCTGGCTCTTGTTGCCGTGGATCGCGGCGGCACGCATGCCGGCGGATTCAAGGAAGCGCACGAGCTTGTCCGCGCCGTGCTTGGTGCGGCTGAACACCAGCGTCTGCCGGCGGCTGTCCTGCGCCAGCACGTGCAGCAGCAGGTCGCGCTTCTGCGCGGCATCCACCGGGTGCACGCGGTGCGTCACGGTGTTGGCCACGGTGTTGGCCGGCGCGGTCGATACCTCGCGCGGATCACGCATGAACTGCTGCGCGAGTGCCTTGATCTCCGGCGCGAACGTGGCCGAGAACAACAGCGTCTGGCGCTTCTGCGGCACGGCGGCGAGGATGCGCTTCAACGCGGGCAGGAAGCCCATGTCGAGCATGCGGTCGGCCTCGTCGAGCACCAGCGTTTCCACCTTCGAGAGGTCCACCGAGCGCTGCATCATGTGGTCGATGAGGCGGCCCGGCGTGGCCACGACGATCTCGACGCCGCGACGCAGGGCGTGCAGCTGGTTACCCATGCCGACGCCGCCGAAGATCACCGTGCTGCTGATGCGCAGGTACTTCGCGTATTCGGCGAGGTTGTCCTGCACCTGCGCGGCGAGTTCGCGGGTGGGGGTGAGGATCAGCACGCGGATAGGGCGGCGGCCTTCCCGGAAATCGGAGTTGGCGAGCTTGTGCAGCACTGGCAGCAGGAACGCGGCGGTCTTGCCGGTACCGGTCTGCGCGGCGGCCATCAGGTCGTGGCCAGCGAGGACCTCGGGGATGGCGGCTGCCTGGATCGGGGTCGGGTTCTTGTAGCCGGCTTCCGCGAGCGCACGCAGCAACGCGGGCGCAAGGCCCAGCGAATCAAAGGACATTGGGGATGACTCCTGTGTGCCCGAGCGTTCCCTGGAACCGCGCCGCAGGCGATGAATTCGGCGGCCGCGCGTGCCAAGAAGGGCAACGGGCTGGCCGGTGTCGCGCGCGCTGTTCGGGGGTGGGGGAGCGGCGGGGACCTGGTTCCAGGACCCGCGCCTCAGCTCCGCAAGGGAGTCGATAGCGGCGGCACGACCGATGGAGTCTACCACGTTTTGCGCCGCAGCATGCGCCGCCGCCGCCGGGCTGGCGGGCGGACCTAGCGGCTCTTGGCCATGTAGGCCCGGTACTCCTGCTCGTCGACATGCCCGTCGCCGTTCGCGTCGGCCTCCTTGAAGTGGGCGCGGAGGACCGCGAGGGTCTTGTCGTCCTTCGGGACGTCACTGCGTTCCAGGTAGCCGGGGTGCTTCTTCGGGAGATCCGCGAACGGCGGTGCGTCGGTGCCCATGACGGCGGCATCGACGGGCTGGGCGCGGGCGGCAGGTGCCTGGCTGAGCTGGGCGAGGGCGTTGCCGGCGAACAGCGCGCAGGCGACGGACAGAACGATAAAGCGCGTGGACTTCACGTGGTTCTCCCCTGATGCAACCGGATAGTTGCCGCGGCAGTTATACGCCCTCAGGCCGCGCGGCGCGAGGCCGTCATCAGCCAGCTGTTGTACGGGGTTCGGCCGAAAAGAGGGCGGAAGCGCACCTTGATGCCGCGGGGTTCCAGGACGCTGCGGATGTCGTCCTCGGTCGGGAAGTACTGGGCACCACCCGGGATCCAGCCGACGGCCTTGATGAACTTCTCTTCCAGCACCGTGGCCCGGTAGCGCCA
>NZ_JBQCFT010000227.1:0-8642 GCF_051958795.1 Luteibacter sp.
TCCCACAGCGCGCTCCTACACGAGCCTGGTATCAGCCTGGGAAGTCGGTGCTGGTCGAAATGTCTTTCACCGCTTCAAAATTCGCGCGCAGTTCGTCGAGGCGATCGCTCAGGAACTTGTACGCATCCGAGCCGAGCGGCAGGCGCAACGGCGGGTTTTCCGCATCCACGGCCTGGATGATCGCGGCGGCGCCACGGGCCGGGTCGCCGGGCTGTGTGCCGGTGTAAGACTTTGCCTGGCGCCGGCGTTCGCCTGCGGTCGCATCGTAGTCATCGATGACCGTCTTTGATTCGATGACGGAACGGCCGGCCCAGTCGGTACGGAAGCGGCCAGGCTCCACGATGATCACCTTGATGCCCAGCGGGCCCACTTCCTTCGAAAGCGATTCCGAGAAGCCTTCCACCGCCCACTTCGTCGCGTGGTAGTAACCGGTGGCCGGGAACGCAACAAGGCCTCCGATGGAAGAGACATTGACGACGTGGCCGCTGCGGCGTTCGCGCATGCCCGGCAGGAAATGGCGGGTCAGCGAGATGAGGCCGAATACGTTGGTTTCGAACTGGCGGCGGATCTCTTCGTCTTCGCCTTCTTCGATCGCCGAGAAGTAGCCGTAGCCCGCGTTGTTTACCAGCACATCGACGCGGCCAAAGCGCGCCTCCGCATCGGCAACGGCCTTGCGGATCGCCTGCTCGCTGGTGACGTCGAGGGCCAGCGCGAGCGCGGTTTCGGGGTACTTGTCGGCGAAATCCTGCATCTGCTCCGGCTTGCGAGCCGTAAGGACGACGCGCTCGCCGCGGGCAAGCACCTGCTCGGCAAGCTCACGGCCGAAGCCCGTGGAGCAGCCGGTGATGAACCAGATCTTTGAATCGGACATGGGGATTCCTTTGGCGGGGAGGCATGGGCCAGCGGCATCGCCGGCACCCATAAAGCATCGCGCCGAGGGCGAGGCGGGACTACGCCAAAGCTGCCGGTGTTTTGCACGATCCTGCCAAATTGCCCGCTGGCCTGTTCAGGTACCGTAATCGCCGGGTGCATAATGCCGGCATGGAGACGATGCTTGAACACATGTGCGAGGCGGTCGAACGCCACGCCGCCCACCCTCGGCAGGAGACCGCGCTGCCCGGCCTGACCCTGTATCGGGTCAACCAGGCTGCGCACCCATCCCACGTGTTCTACCGCCCACGCATGGTGGTGATCCTTCGCGGGAGCAAGACCATCGCCGCAGGCGACGCGCCGTTCCTTGCCGATACGTCGACCTTTCTGCTCGTCACCGTGGACCTGCCCGTCTGCGCGCAGGTCTTCCTGGATGCGGAAGGCCGCTCGCACCTCGCCTTCTCGCTCGACATCGACCGCTCGGCGCTGGCGGAAGCCATGTCGAGGCTTCCACTGAAGGAGGCGCCTTCCGGCGGACCCGCTGGCGCGGCGACCGCCGCCATGACGCCCGACCTGCTCGAGCCGTTCGCACGCCTGCTCGACCTGCTCGACCACCCCGATGACATTCCTTTCGTCGCTCCGCTGGTCGTGCAGGAGATTTACTACCGCCTGTTCTGCAGCGGCCTGGGCGAGCCGCTACGCCAGCTCGCTCAGAACAGCTCCCATGTTGCGCAGGTAGGCCGGGCGACCCAGTGGATCAAGGCGAACTACGCGGCGCCGATGTCGATCGACGCGCTGGCAGACGTGGCCGGCATGAGCGTCACGTCGTTCCATCGCCACTTCAAGGCGATCACGCTGATGACGCCCGTGCAGTACCGCATGCGGCTCCGCCTGCAGGAAGCACGCAAGCTGCTGCTCGCGGAACCCCGCTCGGCCGGTGCCGTAGCCGCCGCCGTCGGCTATGACAGCCAGTCCCAGTTCACCCGCGACTACAAACGCATGTTCGGCGCGCCGCCGGCCACTGACACCTCCCGCCTGACCGCTGCGACACCGCCCCTGTAGGAGCGCGCCGTTGGAGCATGCGGTGGGAGCGCTATGGCAGCGAGCTGTGGGAGCGTGCTTGCACGCGATGGGTGCTCGCGAAAAAAGTGCATTCCGCGAAAGCGCTCCTACAACGAGCGGGCTTCGATATCCCGAAGATACGCACAAAACATATCGGCCATAGCCGCACTGAACGCCTCGACCTCCTCACCCGTGCGCGGCGCTGACGAAAAATCCTTCCCCACCGCACTGAACGTGGAAAGAATCAGCGTTACCGCGGTGGCTCGCGCTTCATCGCTCGCCTTCGGCAGCACCTCAGCCATGAACGTGTTGAATGCCTGCTCGCCCGCCGCCCTCGCTTCCCGGGCCTCGGGCGCATCGCGATACAAGGGCGCCGCATCATCCAGGGCCACGCGCATGTCTGCCTCATCGCATTCCGATTGGATGAAGGCATGGACAAGCCGGCGCAAGCGCTCCAGCGGTGGCTGGCCGTCGCCGACAAGCGTGGCGACCAGCATGTCGGTGGTCTCCCGCCACTCGTCACTCTGCAGCCGGAACAGGATCGCGGCCTTGTTCGGGAAGTACTGGTAGATCGACCCGACGCTCACGCCGGCGCGCTCGGCGACCCGCGCCGTCGTGAACCGCGCAGCCCCTTCCTTCGCCAGAACCTGAGCAGCCGCCTCCAGGATCGCCGCTACGAGGTCGTTGGAGCGGGCCTGTTTAGGGCTTTTTCGCGAGGAAATCGACGGTTTTTTCTGGCTGGCCATGGCGCCCTGGGGAATGCGAATAGAAAACCTGACGGATTCGTCACATTCTAATCCCACGCCATTTCAACGCAACCGGAGACACCCATGACCACCCTCACCACCGCCCCCCTTGCCGGGCTCGTCGACCGCCTGTTCCGTGAAGCCGACCAGGTCTCCTGGACCGATAACCCCGCCCTGAAGAACCTCACGGATGCGGACCGCTCGCGGCTGATGCACAGCAAGACCGAGTACATCGACTTCTACGGCGTCATGAAGGACCTGCCGCTCCCGGTATCACGCGAAACGGGCGCCCTGCTCTACATGCTCGCCCGCAGCACCGGTGCACGCAGCATCGTCGAGTTCGGCACCTCGTTCGGCATCTCGACCCTGCACCTCGCCGCCGCACTGCGCGACAACGGCGGCGGCCGCCTCATCACCAGCGAATTCGAAGCATCGAAAGTGGCGAAGGCCCGTGACCACCTCACCGCGGGTGGCGTGATCGACCTGGTCGAGATCCGCGAAGGCGATGCGCTGGAAACACTCGCCCGTGACCTGCCCGAAAGCATCGACCTTGTCCTGCTTGATGGTGCCAAGGCGCTCTACCCCGAGATCCTGGCCCTGCTTGAGCCGCGCCTGCGCGTGGGCGCCCTGATCATCGCCGACAATGCCGATTACAGCCCGGAGTACATGGAGCGCGTGCGCTCGGCCAACAGCGGATATCTGTCAGTACCGTTCTCTGACGACGTCGAACTCTCGATGTGGCTGGGGTGATACCTCGGTCCTGGACGCTGACAGACATGGCGAACTCAGAGCATGGCCTTATAGAGGCTAAGTGTCTTTGTCGTCTGAACCAAGCCCTGCCGCAGTAAGGTCTCGAGGAAGCCATCTACATCGACGGCGGGATTCGAAAGCGTTGCTCGCTGCTTCCGGACCGCCGTCAGCACCGATGCCGCATCGAGATCAAAGAGGTTCTCGATGAACTCATCGGGATGCTGTGCCTCGATTCCATAAGGCGCCAATGCGTGCGTTGGGAAATCCCGCTGGCCCGAGCCACATCAGGCAGTCGCGAAGCGGTGCGGGATAGAGAACGCACGCGTCGTAGATCACGGTAAAGGGAGAATGCCTCATTCATATCCCATACCAAGGTCTTGCGCCTGCCGCGCCAATTCAGACATGGCATCTTCGCTCGCCCGCTCGCGCGTTTCCTTGTAACGCATGAGATCTGCGAAGCGAACCCGGCGGTGCTTGCCGGTCCGGTGGAACGCGAGTGCGCCGTCCTCGAGCAACTTCACCATGTGCGGCCTCGATACGTTGAGTAGATCCGCCGCTTCCTGCGTGGTGAGCTCGGCATGTACGGGCACAACTTTTACCGCATTGCCATCAGCCAGCTCGGCGAGGATATCGACCAACAGGCGAAGCGCCGAGGTGGGGAGTTCGACAAGGTGCGCCTGGTTCTGATCGTCGAAGATCTGGATGCGCTGCGTCTCGAGGCTAGTTGCCAGAAATGCCGCAAGCGCTCGCTGGCCACGAACCGCGGCCTGCACCTCCCGCTCAAGCGGAAGGGCGACTTTCGCGTGGGTTGTGACGGTCATGGCCGGGCTCCTGTGTGGACTGCCGGCCATGCTATTCGAAGTATTCGAAACTCGCAATAAACGAAACAGCGCGGTTATGGGCAGGCTTTACGTCTGCCTCGCGGCACCCGAGCAGCCGTCTTCGACCACCGAGCTCTCAAGCGCAGGCCGCATCCGCCGCAGCAAAGTGCGCGATCTGGTCCGCTCGCGCCTTCTGAAAGGCCGGCCGTGCGGTGGCTCGTGCGACGTACGCGTGGCAGGCGGGGTAGTCCGCCAGTCCGTCGAAGCGATCGACAAGGCGCAGCACGTCGGCCATCAGGATATCGGCCACCGAGAACTCGCCGGCCAGCCATTCGCGACGGGTGAGTACCGACTCCATGTGGCCAAGGCGCAGGCGAAGGAAGCCGTTGAGCTTCTCCCATGCGGATGACTCGCGGCTTTCCTCGGAGAACACGAGGATCGCCCACGGCAGGCTGGCCATCTCCACCGAGTTCAAGGCGGCGAATACCCATTCGGTCACCTCGGCGCGGCCGCGGGCGTCACCGGGCATGAGCTTGTCGCTGCGGCCGGCAAGGTGCATGAGGATCGCGCCGCTTTCGAAGACGGAGATGTCGCCGTCGGTAATCCACGGCACCTGCCCGAAGGGCTGGTGGGCGAAGTGCGCTGCATCGCGCTCCTTGAACGACACGCCACGCACCGTGTACGGAAGCCCCGCTTCCTCGAGCGCCCAGCGCACGCGCAGGTCGCGTACGTAGCCGCGTGGCGCCTCGGGCACCCAGTCGAACGTGTTGAGGATCAGGTCGGCCACCATGCACCTCCAGTCGTTTCCGTGGAGTCTTGAGGTTACCCCATGGGGATCACCAGGGAACGGCCTTCCCGTCGCGGTCCAGGTATTCGAGACCTGGCCGGCTGCGTTTCTTCTGGATCACATCGAGGATCAGCGGGATGCTTTCCTCGACGGTGTATGGCGCGTCATCGCCGCCCAGGTCGGTACGGATCCAGCCGGGCGCGAGCAGGAGCAGCGCACGGTTCGTATGCACCTGGCGAACCGCGTAGCTGCGCATGAACTGGTTGAGGGCGGCCTTGGAGCCGCGGTACACCTCGCGGCCACCGCGCTCGTTGTTGGCGATGCTGCCCTGCCCCGACGACATCACGCCGATCAGCCCGTTGTCGGTGACCAGGCTCTCGAGGCCTTCGACGACGCGCATCGGGCTCAGCGCATTGGTCACCATCACGTGCAGGAATTCGTCAGTGGTGACCTCGGCGATCGTCTGGTTCGGGTCTTCGTTCGTAGTGCCTGCATTGATGAACAGGACGTCGAAGCGCTTGCCCGCAAGGCGGGCCCGTAGAGATTCGGTGTCTTTCGGGTCGGTGATGTCGATGGATTCGATCGCCAGGCGATCAGCGTAAGTCGTGGCCAGGTCGTGCAGGGGTGTGGGTTTGCTCCCACGTACCGTACCCGTGACCGACCAGCCCTGCTTCAGGAACCCTTCGGCCATGGCCTGGCCCAGTCCGCGCGAGGCACCAATGATCAGGATGGATGGCGTGGCGCTCGGATGGCTCGTCATGGAGGTCTCTTGGCTAGGGTCATGGAAGATAGCGGGGTCCACCGGGGCGCAGGGTAACGATGCGTAGACGCTTCGCCGTGGCGGTGACCGTTGGTCAAACTGCGCCAAAAGGCGTCCATCCCGTGTGTAGACCCGCCATCCGCCGTCCCGGTTCACGATGACGGGTTGCCCGAGGCGGATTCGCCGCCACTCTGCGCGACTCCGCGGGCGGAGTAGACTTAGCGCTCCTTCGCCGGATTGCCTGGTATGGATGCCCAACCAACGCAGCACCGAGTCCTAGCCCCGCTTCCCTACCACGATGTCGTCGTGGCATATCTCCTCCAGCATGAACCGGACGTCTGGCACTGGGCTAACCAGCGCTCGACGAAGGAAGAGCAGCTAGACGCCGCTCGGGCTGCCCTGCTGCGTAACACCTACCGCATGGAACCGCAGGCGCATCCCGATACCCACGCCATACTTGGCGAGGCGATGGATCGCCTGGGGATGACCGGCATGCCTGTCACGCTTTACCAGTCGCACGGCACCGAGCTGAACGCATCGCTCGCGTTTATTCCCGGCGAGATCCACGTGGTTTTCCACGGCGCGGTGCTCGAACGACTTGCGCGGGATGAGCTGCTCGCGCTACTGGGGCACGAACTCGCGCACCACCTGCTGTGGTCACGCGACGACGGCCGTTACCTGGCCGCCGAGCGCATCCTTTCCGATGCGGTTGCGGCGCCTGGCGCGCGCGATAGCCACCGCGAGACCTGGCGGCGCTACGCGTTGAACACCGAGTTGTTCGCCGATCGCGGAGCCGCCGTCGCGGCCAATGGCGTGGAAGCTGCGGTTTCCACGCTTGTGAAGATGGAAACCGGCATCTCCACGGTGGACGCGGCGGCCTATCTGCGACAGTCAGATGAAGTGGAAACCCGGGAGTCCGCTGCCAGCGGCGCCTACAGCCACCCGGAGTCGACTATCCGCGCACGCGCGCTCGGCATGTGGTGGCAAGGAGCCGATGACCTGGATCCGTGGATTGAAGCCCGGCTCAGCGGCAAGCTGGCACTCGATCGGCTCTACCTGCCGGGTCAGGTCCGGATGCAGTCGCTCACCCGGCGATTCATCGCGTATTTCCTGAGCGGGTCCGCCCTGGCCAGCGATGCCGTAATGGCCCAGGTCCGCCTGATCTTTCCCGATTGGAGCGATGACGAGCCGGTGATCGACGTAGCGACGTTGTCGGCCGAAATCACCGAGGCGAACATCCGGCAATTCTTCAATGCCCTGATGATTGATCTGGCCCTTGCAGATCCCGACCAGCAACACGCCGCCCTGCTGCATGCAGGTATGGTGGCGACCGCACTCGGGAGCGTCGACGACCTCGCTGTCAACCTGCGTCGCGACGCAGGCTTTGGCAAACGCGAACTCGACCGCTACAAGCGCGAACTGGCCAAAGAGGTCGCCAAATGAACGACCCCATGAATAGCGCTCCACGTCAGGCGCTCGCCGCCTTGCTCGAGGCGCAGGGCGGCGCCGCGCTCGGAACCGACGATATTGTTGAGCTCGTCTTGCCCCTCTTCGAGGAAGTGGCAGCGCTGCACGCCCAGGACAAGGTCGCCCTGCTCACCACCGACACGATCCTCGTGGATGAGCAAGGCATCCTGCGTCTCGCTCATCCGGGCGGCCAGGAGCCGGCAATGGATATCGAGGCGGTGCACAGGGTGCAGCCCCAACAGTCCTCTGGCCTGAACATCATTGGGCACCTGCAGCAGAGCCATGAGGAAGACGGGCGGCGTGAGGTATCCGACCTGGCGGTGCAGCGCGATGCGGCCGCACCGATCGGGCGCCCCGTGTACCTGCCGGGACCAGCCAGCTGGGAAATCGTGATTGGCCACCACGACGAGATAACGGATGTCTTCATGCTGGGCATGATGCTTGCCAGCCTGGCGTGCGGCCTCGATTTCAGCGATGCGGATGATCTGGCCCGCTTTGCGGAAGCGCGGCGCAACCTGTTCAAGCTCAACGATCGCCTGCATCCGATCGTCGCCGCCGTCATCGTGGAAATGACCGAGGTCAACCGGCACGATCGCGCCACCGATGTCGCAGGCATGACCGCACGGCTGCGAAACTGGCGCGACCAGCCGCTCTCGCTGGATGTCGAGCGCGCGCTCGCCGGTGCCACGGGCGTAGCCCCCCGGCGCGTCGCGGTGCTGGCCCACTTGCGCGACCGCCTGTTTGACCTCTCGCGACGTAATCGCCTGCTCTATTTCCGCCCGAGCGCATCGACCGTCAACCTCACCGTGGCCAGCGTGCCACTGATGTTACAGATCGAACGCATCCGTCCCGAACAGATGTGCACATGGGGCGGCCCATTCGCACGCGATGTCGTCGCGGGTAGCGCGCTCTCGCTGCAGGGGTGGCTACGCTTCGACGACCAGCCCTACCTTCCACCCGCGCTCGACAAGCTTATCGCCGAAACCCGGCGCGACCGCGCCGAGTTTGGCTTCAGCAACCTGCGCCTCGTGATCGCCTTCCTGCGCTGGCACAACCTGAAGGAATCGCCCGACGAGCGAATCACCACGCCGCTGCTGTGGCTCCCCGTCGAGGTTTCAAAGCGCAAGGGCGTGCGTGACCAGTACGTCATGCAGGCAACCACGGGCGATGCAGAGTTCAATCCCGTTTTGCGGCATCACCTGCACCAGCTGTATGACATCCGCCTGCCTGAGACGGTCGATCTGGCCAAGACGACCATCGCCGAGATCCACGCGGATATCCTCGCGCAGATCCAGCGCACCGAGCCATCGGTCGCGCTGCGCATGGTCGATAAGCCGTCGATCCGCCTTGTCCGGCACAAGGCGATGCAGCGCCTGCAA
>NZ_JBQCFT010000228.1:0-2027 GCF_051958795.1 Luteibacter sp.
CAGCAGCAGGATGACCGCGAGGTTGGTGGCGACGAACAGAGCGATACGTTTGAACATGGTTTGTCTCTCTCATGCGGCTGGCTATGTGGCGCCGCTGATGCAATTTTTCGGGGCGAAGACTGAACGATTCAATGCCTTCGCACGCTTTGCCGCAAGGGAGGCCTTTGGCAGACGGCTGGCGTGCCTGTCGGCATCGCCTACACTGTCGCGCGCATGCCTCGCCCATCTTGAGAAACCTCTCAATTTTCGCCCGATGACCACCTCTCGCTATCGTGGACGCTTCGCCCCGTCGCCCACCGGCGCCCTGCATTTCGGGTCGCTCGTGACGGCGGTCGGTAGCTGGCTCGTCGCCCGCCACGCCGGCGGCGAGTGGCTCGTGCGTGTCGAAGACATCGATCCGCCGCGCGAGGTTCCCGGTTCGGCCGCCTCGATCCTGTCGACGCTAGATGCCTTCGGACTGACGCCTGACCAGCCGCCGGTCTACCAGTCCCGGCGGAACGACCTCTCCGCCGCGGCCTTCGACCGGCTGCGCGACGCAGGTCACCTGTTCCCCTGCTGGTGCAGCCGCGCCGAGCTGGCGGCGCATGGCGGCCTTCACCGCGACGGTCGGTGCATCGCCGCAGCCGATCCCTCGCGGCCCCCGGCGTGGCGCCTTCGCTCCCCGGACCGGGTCGTGACGTGGCATGACGACCTCCAGGGTCCGCAGGCCGAGAACCTGCGTGAGGTCGCCGGCGACTTCGTCATCCGTCGCGTCGAAGGCCTCTGGTCTTACCAGCTGGCCTGCGTGGTCGACGACGGCGATCAGGGCATCACGCACGTGGTCCGCGGCGCGGACCTGCTCTACTCCACGGCCCGGCAGATCTACCTGCAGCAACTTCTGGGCCTGCCGACGCCGGGCTACCTTCACCTGCCGCTGGTGATGGACGCGCAGGGACGAAAGCTCTCGAAGTCGACCGCGGCCCTCCCCGTGGACCCCGCCGATCCCCTGCCCGCCCTGCGCAAGGCGCTGGACTGGCTCGGTGTGAAGCCGGGGGCCGCGGCCACGCCGGCGCGGCTGTTGAGCGACGCACTCGACGGATTCGCGCCTGCGACGCTCCGCCGCAGTAGTCTTACCCCCGGCACGACGCTATAACGAAGGTTTGCCCGCGCGCGGGCCACGACAGGAAAAAGGCGAGGATGAAGCAGGGCATGACGCAACGCACGGCACTGGTGACCGGCGGCACGGGCGGCATCGGTACGGCGCTCGTGCGCTACCTTGCCCGTCAGGGCCATCGCGTCGCCACCAACTACCGCGACGAGGCCCGCGCGGCGGCGTGGCGCGAAGACATGATTCGCGACGGCATCGATGTCGTGATGGTACCGGGCGACGTGTCGGACCCGGTCTCGGCCGAGGCCATGGTCCGCGGCGTCGAAGACCTCGCGGGCCCGGTCGAGATCCTGATCAACAACGCCGGCATCACGCGCGACACCACGTTCCACAAGATGGACTACCAGCAGTGGACGGAGGTGGTGAACACCAACCTCAACGCCTGCTTCAACGTCACGCGCCCGGTGATCGAAGGCATGCGCTCGCGCCAGTGGGGCCGCATCGTGCAGATCAGCTCCATCAACGGACAGAAAGGCCAGTACGGCCAGGCGAATTACGCGGCGGCGAAGGCCGGCGTGCACGGCTTCACGATTTCGCTGGCGCAGGAGAACGCGAAGTTCGGCATCACGGTGAACACGGTGTCGCCGGGCTACGTCGGCACCGATCTCGTCATGGCCGTGCCGGAAGACATCCGCGCCAAGATCGTCGCGCAGATTCCCGTGGGGCGCCTCGGCCGCCCGGAGGAAATCGCCCACGCGGTGGCGTTCCTCACGTCGGAAGACTCCAGCTGGATCACGGGCTCCAACCTCGCCATCAATGGCGGGCATTACATGGGCTGGTAAAAGAACGGGCTTTTCGTAGGAGCGGGGCGGGGGGCGGCCAGGTTTTTTGGCAGGTGGAAAAGCGCGTGATGCGGGGCGGGAAAATAAGTGGGGGGGCG
>NZ_JBQCFT010000229.1:0-11257 GCF_051958795.1 Luteibacter sp.
CGCTCGGTTCCTCGAACCGGGTACGCAAGGCCGTGGCTGCGTATACTTCGTTCTGATTTCACCACGGTGGCAGGCCCATGAGTGACTCGACGTGGAAGGCCTTTTCGGAGCGGGTCACCTGGGACGCCCGGTTCCACGCCACCTGTGAGCCCGCCGAGCGCCCCGCGCCGGCCGCCCTGGCTTCGGTCAATGATCGCAACGCCAATGTCCTGGTCGCTGTCGCCGCCCTGATGGACCGCCGGGTCGATACTGGCGATGAGGACAACGCCCTCAGCCATGAGGTCGCCCGGCTGGATGCCAAGCTCAACGTCCTCATGGAGATCGTGAACCGTCTTCTCCTGCCGCAGTCGGCCCTGCCGCCCCGCATTTCCCTGCGCTTCAACGCCCTTGGCGTAGTCCTCCCCTGGGACGGCCTGCCGCCCGTGGGCGAGTCGGTGCTGGTGAAGCTGCACTTCGACGTGGTCAGGGCGCTGCCCCTGGAACTGCCGGGCATCCGCCAGCCGGGGCCCATGGACGGCAAGGGTTTCGTGGCCTTCGAGGGCCTTTCCGAGCCGGTCCGCGACGAGATCGAGCGGCTGGTTTTCCGCCAGCACCGGCGCCAGGTCGCCGAGGCCCGGGCCCAGTCAGCCCAGGGGTGACCTTTTACGTCACGTGACGTAAGAACGTCGCGTGTCTTCCTGCGTCACATTCGTGACGCGTGTCGTCACGATTGACGCTGACGCTCACCGGGGCGTTTTCACACGTTGCCGAAAAGGTTTTCCCTACACGGCGACAGTCCGTTCCCTGACGCGGATTTCAGGCTTTTCCCGTCGGTTTTCCGACGTTGGCACGCTCCTTGATTGATACCTTGCAACGAAGGCGACGGGATTCCAGCACGGACCCGCCCAGGGGCCTTCGATCATTCTCTACGCGAGGTATATCCGGTGAAGTCGTCCAACTTTCTCGTTGTCGAATCCGACCCGTCCCGCGCCGATGCCGTGGGTTCGGCGCTTGCCTTCCTGGGTTACCGCCCGGTGCTGGCCAGCCGCATGCACACGGTGGAAGCGGGCGAGGCCTGGCGCGGTGCCTATGTAGGCACGGTGGACGACGAGGCCGAGCTGGAAGGCTACCTCGCACCGCTCGGCCGCCAGGCCCGCGAACTGCCCATGCTGGTCGCCGCCGATTCGCCGATCGCCACCGCGCTGATCGCCGACGACAACATCCAGAACGTCGAGCTGATCGACATGCCGCTGCGCTACGAGCGCCTGTCGGAAGCCCTGCGCAGCCTGCAGGCCCGCATGCAGCCGGCGGTCTCCAGCCTGCGCTTCGTCGGCCAGTCCGGCCCGATGCAGCGGGTGAACTCGCTGATCCGCCAGGTCGCCCCGTTCGATTCCAGCGTGCTCGTGCTGGGCGAATCCGGCAGCGGCAAGGAACTGGTCGCCCGCACCATCCACGATTGCTCGCCGCGCCGTGACAAGCCGTTCGTCGCGATCAACTGCGGCGCCATCCCGGCCGAGCTGCTCGAAAGCGAACTGTTCGGCCATGAGAAGGGCGCCTTCACCGGCGCGATCAGCTCGCGCAAGGGCCGCTTCGAACTGGCCGAGGGCGGCACGCTGTTCCTCGACGAAATCGGCGACATGAGCCTGCCGATGCAGGTGAAGCTGCTCCGCGTGCTGCAGGAGCGCGTGTTCGAGCGCGTCGGCGGCAACCGCGCGCAGCGCTGCGACGTGCGCATCATCGCCGCGACCCACCGCGACCTCGAGGGCGCCATCGAGCGTGGCACCTTCCGTGAAGACCTGTTCTATCGCCTGTCGGTGTTCCCGCTGGAAATGCCGCCGCTGCGCCAGCGCCTGGAAGACCTGCCGGCGCTTATTGCCGAATTCAACCAGCGCCTGGTCACCCGTGGCCTGTCGTCGGTCCGCTTCACCCCGAGCGCCATGAACGCCCTGTGCGCCCACGCGTGGCCGGGCAACGTCCGCGAGCTGTCGAACCTGGTGGAGCGCATGGCGATCCTCATGCCCCAGGGTGATGTCCGCGCCGCCGACCTGCCGGAAAAGTACCGCGGTGCGACGCCGGTTGAGGAAGTATCGGGTGCGGCGCTCATCGCCATGATGGAGGCCGAGCCGGACGTGACGGAAACCTTCCGTTACGGCGGTGAAGGCGATCCGTCGGTGCTGCCGCAGGGCGGCCTGGACCTCAAGGATCACCTCGCCGGCATCGAGATCGGCCTGATCCGCCAGGCGCTGGATTCCGCCAACGGCGTGGTCGCCCATGCGGCCAAGCTGCTCCGCGTGCAGCGTACGACCCTCGTGGAAAAGCTGCGCAAATACGGCCTTTCCGAAGCTGCGCAGGCAGGCTGATCGTTCTTCACGGTTGGCATGGGTCGTGCTTGAAGTGTCGGTAAGACGATTACGCGTTGGAAAACCGTCATGACCACGATCGACGTCAACAGCCTCCTGCTCCAGATGCGCCGCATCAGCGCGCAGACCGAAATGCCCGCCATCCGTGGCGTGGGCGAAGCCGCCCCCGCGCAGAAGGGCTCGTTCGGTGACCTGCTCAAGCAGTCCATCGATGGCGTCAACGAAACACAGCAGAAGGCCGGCCAGCTCTCCACGGCCTTCGAACGCGGCGACCCGGGCGTGGATCTCGCCCAGGTGATGATCCAGGGCCAGAAAGCCGACCTCGCGTTCCGCGGCATGACCGAAGTGCGCAACAAGATGGTCGATGCCTACAAAGAAATCATGAACATGTCGGTTTAACCGGCGTGCCACGTATCCCAGGACTGACTACCCCCCATGGCTGATAACGGCGTCGCTACCACGGACACCAGCAACGCATCGCGCATGCACTCGCTGAAGTCGCTCGCGCAGACGCCTGCCGCGCGCCAGCTGTTCATGCTGGCCGGTATCGCGGGTGCCGTCGCTATTGGCATCGCCGCGGTGATGTGGTCGCGTGCCCCGAACTACGGCCTGCTCTACGGTGGCCTGGAACAGAAAGACGCGGCGGCCGTCACCCAGGCGCTGCAGACCCAGAACGAGCCGTACACGCTCAGCACCGATGGCAGCTCGATCTTCGTGCCGGTGGCCGACGTGGCCGCCGTGCGCCTCAAGCTCGCCGGCCAGGGCCTGCCGCAGGGTGCCGCTACCGCGCAGCCCGCTTCCGATTCCCCGTTCGGCATGAGCGACATGGCCGAGCGCTCGCATTACCAGTCGGCGCTCGAAGCCGACCTCGGCAACACCATCGCCGGCCTGCAGTCGGTGCGCGCCGCCCGCGTGCACCTCGCGCTGCCCAAGCCGTCCGCCTTCATTCGCGATAACAAGCCGGCCAGTGCTTCGGTCGTCGTCACCCTGTACCCCGGGCGCCAGCTCGACCAGGGCCAGGTGGCTGCGATCGTCCACCTCGTCGCGGCGAGCGTGCCTGAACTCGATACGCGCAACGTCTCGGTCATCGACCAGGGCGGCAGCCTGCTGACCCAGAACGATCCGGATAGCGCCGCCGCCATTGGCGACAACCGCCTGCGCCTGTCCAACCGCATCGAAGCCACCTACACGCAGCGCGTCGAAGACCTGCTGGCGCCGCTGGTCGGCGCAGGCAAGGTGCGCGCGCAGGTGTTCGCCGATCTCGACTTCTCGTCGACCGAGAAGGCCAGCGAAACCTTCAACCACGACAACCCGGCGCTGCGCAGCGAGCAGACCAGCAGCGACACGCGCACCGATCCCGCCAGCAATGGTGGCGTGCCGGGCGCGCTGAGCAACCAGCCGCCGAACGCAGGTGGTAACCCGACCGCTGCGAACCCCACGGCTGGCAAGCCGGCGGCACCGGGCCAGGCGGCGACGACGCAGACCGCGCAGACGCCGAGCCAGAAGACGGAAAGCGCGACCCGCAACTTCGAGCTCGACCGCACGGTCAGCCATGTCACCGATCCGGCCGGCAAGGTCGCGCGACTGACGGTTGCCGTCGTCGTCGACAACAAGACCGTGCCTGATAAGGACGGCAAGACGAAGAGCGTTCCCTTCACGCCGGAAGAACTGCAGCGCCTCACCGAGCTGACCAAGAACGCGGTGGGCTTCAGCGCCCAGCGTGGCGACAGCGTCAGCGTCATCAACGAACCGTTCCACGGTGTCGCCGCCGAAGATGCGCCGGAGGGCCCTGCGTTCTGGGAGCGGCCGGGCATGCTCGACCTGATCAAGCAGGGCCTGGGCGTGATGGTCGCGCTGATCGTCGGCTTCTTCGTGCTGCGCCCGATGCTGAAGGGGCTGCTCAAGCCCGCACCGTCGATGGAGCAGGGCATGGCGCTCGCCGGCCCGATGCCCACCGTATCGGTCATGGTCGATGACGACGACATGGGCTCGGACCGTGCCCACGTTTCCTCCCAGGTCCAGCTTGGCGCACCGGCGCTGCTGGCATACGAACAGAAGGTCGGCCTCGCCAAGCGGATGGCGGCCGAGAATCCGAAGCAGGTAGCGCAGGTCGTGAAGAGCTGGGTGAATGACGATGGCGGCTGATAAAGAAGCCCTGACGGGCGCGCAGAAAGCCGCGATCCTGCTCCTTACCCTGGGTGAGGAAGACGCGGCCTCGATACTCAAGCACCTCGGTGCGCGTGACGTGCAGGCGGTAGGTACCGCCATGGCACAGCTGAAGAACGTCTCCAAGGAGCAGGTCGAGGTCGTCCTCACCAAGCTGCAGGAAGACGTGGGCCAGCACACCGCCATCGGCGTCGGCACCGAAGACTACATCCGCCGCATCCTGGTCAACGCACTGGGTGAGAACAAGGCGGGCGGCCTCATCGATCGCATCCTCCTGGGCCGCAGCAGCAAGGGCCTGGAGTCGCTGAAGTGGATGGAAAGCCGGGCGATCGGTGAAATGATCAGCCAGGAGCATCCGCAGATCATCGCGCTGGTGCTCGCGCACCTCGAACCGGACCAGGCGGCTGAAGTCATCGGCTACTTGCCGGCGCGTACGCGCAGCGATGTCGTCATGCGCATCGCCACGCTCGACGGCGTGCAGCCGCATGCGCTGAACGAGCTCGACGAAATCATGGAGCGCCAGTTCTCCGGCAACTCCAACAAGCTGAAGTCGGCGACGGTCGGTGGCCTGAAGGCCGCGGCGGACATCCTCAACGCGATGGAAACCTCGCGCGAGGCGGAGCTGATGGGCGCCATCCGTGGCATCGATACCGGTCTCGGCGACCGCATCGAAGAACTCATGTTCGTCTTCGATGACCTCGCGGAGCTGGACGACCGCAGCATGCAGGTGCTCCTGCGTGAAGTGCCGTCGGCCCGCCTCATCACCGCGCTGAAGGGCGCGGATGCGGCGATCCGCGAGAAGATCTTCGCCAACATGTCCAAGCGTGCCGCCGACATGCTGCGCGACGACCTGGAAGTGAAGGGCCCGGTGCGCCTGTCCGAAGTGGATGCGGCGCAGAAGGAAGTGCTCGCCACCGCGCGGCGCCTGGCTGATGCTGGCCAGATCAATCTCGCCGGCGGCGGGGAAGAGTTCGTCTGATGAGCCTTACCTCCATCCTTTCCCGCGAACGCGTCGATCAGTTCGAGCGTTGGGAGCTGCCGGTCGTCGGCGGCTCCGCCGTGCACCACGCGGACGAGATCGAGGAAGACGATGGCCCGCACCGGCCGACCGTGGCCGAGATCGAGGCGATCGAGCGCCAGGCCCGCGAGGAAGGCTTCAATGCCGGCCTCAATGAAGGCCGGGCCATGGCGAAGCGCGAACTCACGGCCCAGGTGGCGCGCCTCGATGCGCTGTTTGCCACGGTCGAGCGTCCGTTCGCCGAACTCGATAACGATGTGGCGGGCGATCTCGCCGCATTGGCCACGCTGATCGCGGAGCGCGTGCTCGGTTACGAGATCGCTACGCGCCCGGAAAAGATCCTCGATATCGTGCACCAGGCCGTGGACGTGCTGCCGGCCGGTTCGCGTCATCTGAAAATCCACCTGAATCCCGCCGACGCCACGCTGGTGCGCGAGCATCGCTCGTCGGCCGACCACGAAGGCACGATCCTCGACGATGCCGCGCTCGAGCGCGGTGACGTGCGCCTGGAGAGCGAGCATTCGCGCCTCGACGCGCGCGTGCGCACGCGGCTGGCCGCGGTGATCGATAGCGTGCTGATGCCGGCGCCGGCCGCGGAATCGGAAGGCGACGAGGTCGCTGCCCCGTGAGCGCGGACGCCCACAAGGCGAACCGCACGGCGCACTGGCGTGACGCCCTCTCCGTGCAGAAGGCCAACGTCGAGCGCGTGCGTCCGCTGCAGGCGGAAGGCAAGCTGCGCCGCGTCGTCGGCCTGACGCTGGAAGCGGTCGGCTGCGAGGCCCCCGTGGGCTCGCGCTGCATGGTGGCGGGTGCGGACGGCAAGCAGCTTGAAACCGAGGTCGTCGGCTTTTCCGATGGCCGCCTGCTGCTGATGCCCACCGGCGAAATGCACGGCGTGCTGCCCAATGCGCGCGTCACCCCCGTGGCTTCCGTTTCCGGCATTCCCGTTGGCGATTCGCTGCTGGGCCGCGTGATCGGCCCGGATGGCGTGCCGCTCGATGGCATGGGCCCGCTGCTGGCGCGCGAGCGTGCGCCGCTGCGGCGCGACCCGATCAACCCCATGCTGCGCCAGCCGATCGATACACCGCTCGATACCGGTGTGCGCGCCATCAATTCGTTGCTGACCGTCGGCCGCGGCCAGCGCATCGGCCTGTTCGCCGGCTCGGGCGTCGGCAAGTCGACCCTCATGGGCATGATGACCCGCTTCACCAACGCCGATGTCGTGGTGGTGGGGCTGATCGGCGAGCGCGGCCGCGAAGTGAAGGAATTCGTCGACCATACGCTGGGCGAGGAAGGCCGGCGCCGTGCTGTCGTGATCGCCGCGCCGGCTGATGCACCGCCGCTCTCGCGCCTGCGTGGCGCGCAGGTGGCGACCGCAGTGGCCGAGCATTTCCGCGATGAAGGCAAGCGCGTCCTGCTGCTCATGGATTCGCTCACCCGTTACGCGCAGGCGCAGCGCGAGATCGCCCTGGCGATCGGCGAACCACCCGCCACCAAGGGCTACCCGCCGTCCGTGTTCGCCATGCTGCCCGCGCTCGTCGAGCGTGCCGGCAACGACGCGGAAGGGCGCGGCTCGATCACGGCGTTCTACACCGTGCTCACCGAGGGCGATGACTATCGCCACGATCCCATCGCTGACTCGGCGCGCGCGATCCTGGATGGCCACATCGTGCTGTCGCGTGACCTGGCTGAAGCCGGCCATTACCCGGCCATCGATATCGAGGCTTCGATCAGCCGCGTGATGCATTCGGTCGTGAGCAAGGACCACATGCGCGCCGCGCAGCGTTTCCGCCAGGTGTACTCGGCCTACCGCCAGCAGCGTGACCTGATCGCCGTGGGTGCCTACAAGCAGGGCAGCGATCCACGTACGGATGAGGCGATCGCCCTGTATCCGCAATTGTCGGCCTTCCTCCAGCAGGAGACCGATACCCCCGTCTATCTCGATGAGGCCGAAGCCGGCCTTGTCGATGCCGCGAAGGCCCGCTGATGCCCTCCCGCGCCGACCGCCTGCAACCCGTCGTCGACCTCGCCGCTGAAAAGGCGGAGGAGGCGACGCGCGCGCTCGCGGTGCAGCAGCGCGCGGTCGCCGACGCCGAGCAGCAACTCGCGGACCTGCGCCGCTACCGCAACGAATACGCCGAAATACCCTCGGGCATTGGCGTCGCCGAGCTGCTCAACCGCCAGCAGTTCCTGCAGAAGATCGACATGGCCATCGTCCAGCAGATGGGCGAGGTGCAGCGCCGCGAGCGCGCCCTCGAACGCGCGCGAAACGACTGGAGCGAAGCGCGCGGCCGGGCGAAGGCGCTCGATTCCGTCACCGCGAAATACCGCGAGCAGGAGCGCAAATCGCAGGATCGCCGTGAGCAGGAACAGGCTGACGAGCGCTCGCAATACCGCCGGAACCCCAGGTGAGGGGCCTGACGTGCATCACGCCACGCCTCCCGCCGATCGACCCCATCGAGCCAAACGCATGAACAACACATCGCTTCTCCTCCATGCCGCCCGGCCCTCGGCGTCCGCCGCGACGCACGCTTCCTCCCCGGTAGCGCCCGCGTCATCGCCGGCCACGGCATCGTCCACGGCCAGCGACGCTTCGGCGGCGCAGAAGCCGTTCAACCACGCGATGAATGCGGCGCGTGCGGACAACCACGCGCACAAGGCGGACGACAGCCAGCACGACACGACGGCGAAGTCGCAGGCCGGCAGCCCGGACGACAAGGCACCGGCATCGGCGGCGGATTCGAAGAAGGACGATACGGCAGGAACGAAGGACGACGACACGACGAAAAAGGATGACGGCACCGCGGGCGGCGATGGCACCTCGCTCGCCGCTTCCATGCTCGCCCTTATCGGCGTGCCCACGCAGGTGACCCAGGTGGCCGCGAACGCACTCGGCGCGGCGAAGGATGTGGTGACAGGCCACGCCGGCGACGCGCTCGCCGCGCTCACCGGTGCGAAGGGCGATGCCGCCACCGTCACGGCCGGCGCGCTCAACGCGCTGCCGGCCGCCGTCACGGAAACCACGACCACCGCGCCGACGCCGCTTTCCGCGTTCGCCGCACTGCTTGGCGCCAAGGGCGCTGGGACGGACGACGCGAAGGACGAGACCCGGGGCCTGGACCCTGCCGCCGGCCCGATGCCGCTGGCGCACACGCAGGCACCTGGCCAGCTCAACGGCCCGATGCAGCTGCAGGCGACCCAGCCGGCGACCTCGCCGCAGTTCTCCCAGGAGCTCGGCGAACAGATCGCCTGGATGAGCTCGGCCGCCGGTGACGTGAAGGAAGCCCGGATCAAGCTGCACCCGGAAGAACTGGGCAGCATGGATGTCCGCGTGAACGTCGATGGCGGCAAGGTCAATGTCGCGATCATGGCCCAGCACCCGGCCGCCGTGCATGCCGTGCAGCAGACGCTTTCCAACCTGGACACGATGCTGGCCCACCACGGGCTTTCGCTCGGCCAGGCCGAAGTGAACCAGGGCGGCGCGCAGCAGAACGGCGGCCAGCAGGGGAGCGGGCAGGGCGGTAGCGCTGATTCGGCTGATGCCTCTGGCGATGCCCTGGTGACCGCTGGCACGTCGCGCGTTTCGCGCGGCCTGGTGGACGAGGTCGCCTGACCCTGCGCGTGACGTAATGACGTCACGCGTCAATTTTCCGCCTTGTTGGTCATTCCGGCTCTCAGGCCGAAAAGCCCTTTAAAAAAGGGGTCTGCACCGGCGTTGCCCACTGTGCGTCATGGCACGCCGCTTGCAACAATACCCGCGGGGCCCCACGGGCCAGTCACCTACCGCATCCGCATCAACGAGGTTCCACCGGCATGGCCACGGCAAAGAAAGAAGGCGAAGAAGGCAAGAAGAAGGGCAAGGGCAAGCTGCTGCTCATCGCCGCGCTGGTCGTGCTGGCTGCCGGTGGCGGCGGCGCGTTCTTCATCCTGAAGGGTGGCCACCCCAAGAGCGCCGAACAGGCTGCCGCGGAATCGGCCAAGGCCAAGCCTGCCGTTTACCTGCAGCTGGATCCCGCCTTCGTGGTTAATGTCCAGGATGACACCGCCCTGCGCTTCCTGCAGGTGGGCGTCAACGTGATGTCGCACGACCCGGAAGCGATTACCGCGGCCAAGGAAGCCGACCCCGAGATTCGTAACGCCCTGCTCATGCTGTTCTCGGCGCAGGACGTGAAGGCCCTTTCGGATGTGAAGGGCAAGCAGAAGCTCCAGGCCGCCGCCCTGGCTGAGGTGCAGCGCGTGCTCAAGGAAAAGATCGGCCGTCCGGGCGTCGACGCCCTGTACTTCACCAGCTTCAGCATGCAGTGACGGGAGCCGTCCGGCCATGAGCGACATCCTTACCCAGGAAGAAATCGATGCGCTGCTGGCCGGCGTGGAAGGCGGCTCCGTGGAGACGGAGCTGGAGCCGCCACCGCCGCCCGGCTCCATCCTCGATTACGACTTCACCCAGCAGGACCGCATCGTCCGCGGCCGCCTGCCGACCCTGGAAATGGTCAACGACCGTTTCGCCCGCTATTTCCGCGCCAACCTGTTCAACGTGCTGCGGAAGTCCTGCGAGGTGTCGGTCCTTGGCGTGAAGATGACCAAGTTCAACGAGTACGTCCATTCGCTGGCCGTGCCGAGCAATCTCAACCTGGTCCGGATCAAGCCCCTGCGCGGCACCGCGCTCATGGTGTTCGAGCCGCGCCTGGTCTTCACGGTCATCGATAACTTCTTCGGTGGCGATGGCCGGTTCCATGCCCGTATCGAAGGCCGGGATTTCACCCCGACCGAAAACCGGGTGATCCAGATCGTCCTGGCGGAGGCGTTCGGCGCCATGGCCGAGGCCTGGGCGCCGGTGCTGAAGATGCAGTTCGAGTTCCTGAACTCGGAGATCAACCCGCAGTTCGCCAATATCGTGAGCCCCACGGAAACCGTGGTGGTATCCCGCTTCCACGTGGAGCTGGATGGCGGCGGCGGCGAGATCCACCTGACGCTCCCGTACTCGATGGTCGAGCCGATCCGCGAGTTGCTGGACGCTGGCGTGCAGAGCGACCGTGCCGAGCGTGACGAGCGCTGGATCCAGAACCTCCACGAGGAGATCCTGGATGCCGAGGTGGAGGTCACCTCCATGCTGGCCGAGGCGCGCCTGACCATCGGCGACTTCCTGCACCTGCGCAAGGGCGACATCATCCCGATCAGCCTGCCCGACCTGGCCACCGTCTTCGCCGAGGACGTGCCGATTTTCCGCGGCCGCATGGCCAACGCGGCGGGCAACAAGGCAGTGCAGTTCGAGTCACACATGCGCCGCCCGGCGGTCAAAGCCAGCCTGCCGACGCCAGCACCGTCGCCGACGCCCGAGCCGGCCTGACCGGCTTCCCGCAGGAGCCCACCCTGTGGGCGACATCTTGCGCGACAGCGCTGCAGACCCTGTGGCGTTCGTGCGAAAGGCGTCGCCCACAGGGTGGGCTCCTACGCGATGGGGCTTGCCGCCAGCCCCATCGCGCGCAAGCGCGCTCCCACAGTCGTTTGTCGTCCCGCAAGGTGGGCACCAACGTTTTCGGCAAGGGAAAACGTGACCGTCATGGTGACTAACTGCCGTCGAGCGTCAGGTTTCCGGCTAGCACCACCATCAGGGTAGGGAGGGGTTGGGGTAGGCCCCGTACAACCACCTGAAATCGCACGAAAAAACGTTGATCCGCCGCGCGCCAAAAGCATGGCACGCCGTTTGCTTTCTCCTATCCGTCATCCCAGTAAC
>NZ_JBQCFT010000230.1:0-10203 GCF_051958795.1 Luteibacter sp.
CGGGTGATCGGCTCGACCTCGGCGCGCTTCGGCGCGATGTTGATGCCGCCGCCGATACCGCTGCCGCTGACGCTGATGCCGTTGAGGAACGCGTTCGCGCCCTTGAACACTTCGACGCGGCTGATCAGTTCCGGCGCGAGCAGCTGGCGCGGCAGCAGGCCGTACAGGCCGTCGAAGCTGATGTCATCGCTGGCCAGCTGGAAGCCGCGGATGGTGAACACCTGCGAGTAGTTGCCGTAGCCGAAGCCGTAGCGGACCGCCGGATCGTTCTGGACGACATCGCCCAGGGTGCGCGACTGCTGCGCGCGGATCAGGTTGTCGGTGTAGCTGGTCAGGGCGAACGGGACGTTCATCGCATCCTGGTTGCCGAGGACGCCGAAGCGGCCGCCGCGGGCGACCTGGCCACCGGCGTAGGCAGCCGTCGGGGCGGCCATGTCGGCGCTCACCTGCACGCCGGAAAGCGTGGTGGCGTTCTCCTGGGCCTTCTTCTGCGCATCGGCCACGTCAGCGTCGGCGGCATGCACCGAAGCGGAGACGAGGAGGGCGCCGACAAGGGCGGTACGGACAGAGACCGCGAGGTGGCGGCGGGGCAGGCGGGAGGCGAACATGGCGGATCCTGGAGGGTGGCGTGGCACCCAGTAATGCGAATGGAAATGAGAATAGGTCTCAAGTATCGCGCATTACACGGCTGTTGCATAGCAACAGCCTGTCGCAGGTATTTGATCCAACCCGGCCTGCCCCAAGGCTTTCGGGCCTTCAGCCGATCCCGTTGCGCACTACGAACGTGCCATCGGGGTCGTACTTTCGCTTGACCGAGGCCAGCCGGGGCGCGTTCGTGCCCCAGTAGGCCTTCTGGTAATCCTTCTGGAAGTAATCGCTCTCCGAGAAGTAGGCGCCCGCCCCAGGCGCCACCTGGGTCAGCCTGGCGTAGGATTTCTGCACGGCGTCCGATTCCCGCTTCGCCTTGACGTCGTCGCGGTGGGCATCGGGCAGCCCTTCGAAGACCGCGGGGCCACCGGCGCCGATGATGACCAGGGCGAACGCGTCGAGCACCTCGGGGTTCATGGCCGTGTCGCGCGCCCTGGCAAGGGTCTCTTCCGAAGCGCCGTAGAGGCCCTTGTTGAAATGGAACGAGAAGCCCCGGATCTGCGCCGCCTCGACGATGGCCGTGGCGAGTGTTCCGATGTGTTCCTCCTTGAGCAGGCGCGAAGGCATCCAGGCGGAGGTGTAGGCGTAGATGTACGTGCCGACCTGCTCCTGGTCGCCGGCCCAGGCCATGTGATACGCCGGGGTGCCCGGCCGGTTATCCGGCACGGCGTAGTTCAGGCCCTGCGCCTGGAAGAAATCGATATCCCAGAGGTGCCGGGCAGGCAGGGTCGCCAGCCAGAAAGGACTCGTCCAGGTGTACGCCTTGCTGGCAGCCACCCAGTCGAGAAACGGTTGCCAGGCCGCCCTGGCCTGGTCTTCCGCGAGGCCCTGGAAAAACATCTGCAGGTCGATCCGCCGGTCGCCGTGGAACTCGATCTGCTCGCCCCAGTTGGGGTTGCAGAGGCGGTCACGGAAGTGGGCCATCACCTTTGCCACCAGCGCGTGGAACGCCTCGTCGCTATCCGCCTGGATCTTGCCACGGACGACGCCGACAGACTGGGGCAGATAGTGCGTGCGGAACGTCAGGCGGGTAATCACGCCGAAGCTGCCGCCACCGCCACCCTTCAGGGCCCAGAACAGGTCCGGATCCTTGTACGCGTTCACGACGCGGATCACCCCATCGGCCGTGACGACCTCGGCCTCCAGCAGGTTGGATGCGCCGGTACCAAAGCCCTTCGACATGCTGCCGAAGCCGCCTCCGTTGGTGAAGCCGGCGCAGCCGACCGTAGTGCAACCGCCGCCCTGGATGTAGCGGCCGCCCATGGTCGTGACGGCGTGGTAGGCGTCGATCCACATGGCGCCGGCGCCGACGTGTGCGGCGGGAACACCTGCCGTGCCGGCCTTCGCTCCCTGGGGAACGAAGCCGTCCACGAGCTGGACCGAGTTCATCTTCCGGGTCCAGATCAGCAGCGAGTCAGCTGCATTGGAGGCGCCAAGATAGCTGTGGCCACCACCGCGGATCACCAGCCGCACCCGGTGCTTGCGGGCCCAGGTCACCGCCGTGGCGATGTCCTGCGCGCTCTCCGCGGCGAGTGCGCGGGCGCTCGGGGTCGAGGTCCAGGCGTTGTAGTAAGCGCCGGTCTGGGTCAGGCCCGGCTGGTCACCCACGTAGAACTGGTTGCCGATGTGGGCCAGGGCGTCCTCGCGGGTCGCTGGGTCGAGCAGGGGGTTCTTCGGAATGGAGAGACGCCCACCGACCTGGCGGTTCAGCGCGTCCCAGTCCGCATCGGTCGGCCAGCCCGCGGCACCCGGTTTCAACCAGCGTCCGCCGCCGGTGACGTAGGCGTCGACCTTCGCGGCCAGCGGCAGCAGGGGCAGGACAAGGGCGGTCTTCAGCAGGGTGCGGCGGTCCATGGTCGTTCTCCTTTGGGTTGCCACCGATCCTGCACCGTGACGCGGGCGCTGGCGCGGCCGCGGGGAGGAACACGGCCAACCCGGGGACGAACCGCGGGCGGGTGGGGACAAGCGGGATGGCCCCGACGGGCGCATCATGGGCGCTTCCTCCGTCCCCGGGAGCTTCCCCCTCATGTCCACCTGGACCGACCGCCGCCTGCTCGACCTGTTCCGTATCGACACGCCCCTCCTGCTCGCCCCCATGGCGGGCTCCGGCGGGTCGGCACTCGCCATCGCGGTGGCGAAGGCGGGCGGGCTGGGTTCGATCCCGTGTGCGTCGATCAGCGTGGAGAAGGCGACCGAGGAGGTCGCGGTGTTCCGCGGCGCCGTGGCGGCGCCGATCAACCTGAACTTCTTCGCCCACCAGCCGCGGACGCCGAGCAACGACGACCAGCGGCGCTGGCTGGGGCGGCTGGCGCCTTACTTCGCCGAGTTCGGCGTCGACCCGGCCAGCCTCACGGCCGCCGGTGGTCGCGCGCCATTCGATGACGCCATGTGCCGCATGGTCGAGTCGCTGAAGCCGGAGGTGGTGAGCTTCCATTTCGGGCTGCCGGCCCACGAGCTGCTCGAACGGGTCCGCGCCACCGGCGCGAAGATCATCGCCGCCGCCACGACCGTGGCCGAAGGCCGCTGGCTCGCCGACCGGGGCGTCGACGCGGTGATCGCCCAGGGCAACGAAGCCGGCGGCCACCGCGGCAACTTCCTCACCGATGACATGGCGAGCCAGCCCGGCCTGTTCGCGCTGGTCCCGCAGATGGCGGACGCGTTGCCGGTCCCCGTGATTGCCGCAGGCGCCATCGCCGATGGGCGCGGCATGGGAGCGGCGCTGATCCTGGGCGCCTCCGCCGTCCAGATCGGTACGGCCTACCTGCTCTCGGATGAATCGTTGAGCGTGCCGGTGCACAAGGCCGCCGTGAAGCAGGCCCGCGACGACAATACCGCCGTCACCAACGTGCTCACCGGCCGCCCCGCACGCGGGGTGATCAACCGGATCATGCGTGAGGTCGGACCGCTCTCGCCCGATGCGCTGCCCTTCCCGCTGGCCGGCGGCGCCCTGGCGCCCATGCGCGCGGCGACGGAAAAGCTCGGCCACGGCGACTTCCAGCCGCTCTGGAGCGGCCAGGCCGGCGCCCTCGCAAGGGAAGGCAGCGCCGAAGCCACCACCCGCCGCATCGCCGACGAAGCTGCAAAGCTCTTGTAGGAGCCCACCCTGTGGGCGACGCCGTTCGCGAATCCGCCACAGGGTCTTCAGCGTTATCGCGAAAGCTGTCGCCCACAGGGTGGGCTCCTACGACGAACGTTACGGCTTCTGCCCGTGCTGCAGCAGGTACAGCTTCACGTATTTCCGCCGCACGTATTCCACCCGCAGCAGCGCATACACGATGCCCCGCCAGCCATCGAGGAAACCGGCGCGTAGCACGTAGCCGCGGAAGAACCGCCACATCGGGCTCACGATGATCTGGGTGAGCGTCGCGCGTTTGCCCGCGGCGAATTCCTCGGTGGCCATCATGTGCGCGTAGCGCTCCTGCTTGGCCATCAGCTCGGAGAGCGAGCGGTACGGGTAGTGGTCGAGGTAGCCGCCGAGCATCTTCACGTCGCCATCGACGCTCACCGATTCATGGATCTCGCGCGGTCCCCGCCAGCCGCCCTGGCGGCGGTCGAACAGGCGCAGCACCTTGTCCGCACCGGCGTTGCCGTGCTGCATGAAGCGGCCGAAGAAATCATTGCGGCGGTAGAAGCGGTAGCCGGCCGCACCGGCGAAGCCGGCATCGAAGGCCTTCTCGATCGCCGCGCGCAGTTCGTCACCGACGCGCTCATCGGCGTCCAGGCAGAGCACCCACTCGTGCTTCGCCTGCGCCACGGCAAAGGCCTTCTGGCTGCGGAACCCGTCGAACTTGCGCTCGAACACGCGCGCGCCCATCTCGCGGGCGATCGCCTGAGTGTCGTCAATCGAGCCGCCATCCACCACGACCAGGTCATCGCAGAAGCTGGCGCTCGCCAGGCAATCCCGGATGCGGTCGGCCTCGTTCTGGGTGATCACGCAGAGGGAAATGGGCCGCCGGGTCATGAAAGCACGGGAAGGAAAGGGGCTGACGCGCCATAATGCCACGTTGCCCCCGACCGAGGTTTGCCGTGGCCGCGTGCCTGATGTTCGCCACCGAGGAATATGCCCTGCCGATCCTGCGCCCGCTGGCCGCTGCCGCGCAGGCGCGCGGGCAGCAGGTCGGCTGGATCGTCCCGGACTCCGTGGCTGCGCAGCTGGCGCCAGGCGAACAACGCATCACCAGCCTGAAGGCCGCGAAAGCGCTGCAGCCCGAGGCGGTGTATTGCGCCGCCAACTGGGTCTCCCCGCGCTTGCCCGGCATCAAGGTCCAGGTCTTCCACGGATTCAACGCGGAGAAGCGCGAGCCCGGCCGCGGGCACTTCGCCATACGCGGCTTCTTCGACCTCTACGTGACCCAGGGGCCGGCGACGACGCAGCCGTTCGAAGCGCTGGCGAAGGAACATCGCTACTTCGCCGTCCGCGAAACCGGCTGGCCCAAGCTCGATCCGCTGTTCATCCAGCCACCGCCGACGCCCGATCCCTCGATCCTGCCACGCGATGGCCGGCCCGTCGTGATGTACGCATCTACCTTCAGCCACCGCCTGAGCGCGGCACCGGCGATGGTGGAGCCGGTGCGCCGGATGATCGCCCGTGGCGACCGGCAGTGGCTGTTGACCCTGCATCCGAAATGCGGCGAGGAACTGGTCGCCGCATATCGCGGGCTCGAAGCGGAAAACGCGCGCTTCTACACGTCCGATAAGTTGATCGAACTGGAACGCGCCGCCGACGTGCTCGTCTGCGACACCTCATCGGTGATCCATGAGTTCGCCGTGATGAATAAGCCGGTGGTCACCATCGCGAACCGCGTGCCGCACCCTTTCATGCTGGATGTGCCGACACCTGACGATGTCGATGCGGCGATCGATCTTGCATTGACGCATCCGCCGGAACTGATGGCGGCGATCAAGGCGCACGCCGACAACATCCATCCTTCGCATGATGGGCATGCGAGCGAGCGCGTGCTGGATGCGGTGGCCGCTTTCAGGCGCGGTGAGTTTGGGAAGCTGGGGCGGAAGCCGTGGAATCTGGTTCGGCGGTTCAAGGCTGGGCGGGATTTGCCGGGGCTGCTGCCCGACGGCGCGTGATCGAACGCGCGAGGCGCGTCGTGATTTCCATAGCTGGAGTAGAGTACCGGCGAGCTCAGGAGCCCTTTATGTCCAGTCCCACCGCCCAGGCCACCGGCGCCAGATTCTCCAACGAGCGCATGCAGGAAGCCCGTGAGCGCTCCTGGGCCGCGCTCCGCGACATCGCTGCCCACATCACCCCCGGCATGACCGAACCCGAAGCCATCGCCATGGCCGGTGAGCGCCTGCATGCCGCGGGTATGCAGCGCATCTGGCATCCGAGCATCATCCGCTTCGGTGCGAACACGCTGAAGACATTCCGCCAGCGTTCGGCGCCGGATACCGTGCTTGCCGATAACGACATTTTCTTCGTCGACCTGGGGCCGGTGTTCGAAGGCCATGAAGGTGACGTCGGCGATACCTTCGTGGTGGGCGATGACAGTGTGATGCACTCGTGCGCTGCAGCGGCGCGTGAGCTGTTCCGCCGCGGCGAGGCGCGCTGGCGCGAAGGCGTGACGGGTGTGGCGTTGTACGACTACGTCAGCGCGGAAGCCGAATCGCTCGGCTGGCGCTTGAACCACGCCACCAAAGGCCACCGCGTCGGCGACTACCCGCATGCCGTGCACAAGGCCGGCAACCTGGGCGACTTCGATGCCGAACCCGTCCCGGGCCTGTGGATCCTGGAGATCCAGATCGCGCATCCCACGCTGCCGATCGGCGCGTTCTACGAAGACCTGCTGGTGGCGTGACTCGCGCGGCCATCCGTGCGTCAATGCGCGTTCGCCAGGCATAGGGAACGACATCGGATGGTCCGTCGCACATGGGTTGCCGCGCTCGCGGCTTGCGTATTCACGGTAGCCTGTTCGAAGGCGCCCGAGGCCGAAGCACCGAAGTCGGCCACGACGACCACGCCACATGTTGAGGTGGCGCCCGTACCGGTCTCTGCTTCCACGGTCACCGGTGTACCGGTACAAGCCGTGCAGCGTTACGTGCTCGACGACACCGAAGTCCGCACGATCCACGCACCGAAGCTCAACCGGGACTACCAGCTCTTCGTCAGCCTGCCGCAGGACTACGCGCAGCACCCGGAGCGCAAGTACCCGGTGATGTTCGTCACGGATGCGAACTACGGCTTCCCGTTGATCCGGAGCATCGCCCGCCGCCTCGGCGACCACGGTGACGGTACCGAGGACTTCATCCTCGTCGGCCTTTCGTACGCGGTGGGCGATACCCCGGTGTACAGCCGTCGCCGCGATTACACACCGACAAACCACGGCCCGAGCGGCCTTACGTCCGACATGCCGGGCCGTCCGGTACTGCATGGCGAAGCCGCCGCGTATCGTGAATCCATCCGGGACGACGTATTCCCGGTCATCGCAGCGAACTACCGCGCGGACATGTCACGCGCGATCTACGTGGGCCATTCCTACGGCGGCCTGCTCGGCTACGAGATCCTGCTGCACGACCCGGGCATGTTCAGCCACTACATCCTCGGCAGCCCGTCGCTGCAGTTCGATCACGGCGTCGAGTTCACCCGCATGCACGAGGCGCTGGCGAACCGGAAGGATCTCCCGGCGAACGTCCTGGTGATCCTGGGCGGGTTCGAAACACTCAGCAAGGACAAGGCCGACCGCCGCTTCAACACAGGCGTCGACATGGTCGGTGACAACCGCCGCTTCGTCGCGGAGCTGCAGGCGAAGCATTACCCGGGCCTGCATGTGAACCTGATGACCGTGCCGGGCGAGGATCACCTCACGGTGTTCCCCACGATCATCACGCGCGGGATCCTGTGGGCGCTGCCGGGCACGCGCCCGGCGTTCAACGCGACAGGCGGGTAACCGACAAGGCCACGACCAGCGCGCCGAAGGTCAGCGCGCCGAGCCAGTACACGGAACCGAGCGCGGCGCCATCGCTGGCGATGGCGGCGGCCCATGAGGCGGCGAGCAACAGCCAGCCGGCGAGCTTCACGCTACGCGTCGTGGCGGCCGGCAAGACCTTGCCGAGCACATCGCGCTGGTGCCGCGACATGCCCATGCTGAGCGCCGCAAAGCCCAGCAACGCGGTGAGCAGGCACAGCAGCATCATGCGACGGCCTCCTTCTTCCGGCGCACGCGCACGACGTCCTTGCGGTTGTGCAGCTTCCACGCGCAGAAGCCGAGCAGGCCAGCGAGCGCGAGCATCATCAGGTCGAAGCTCGCGAACACCATGTCGCCACGCCACAGGCTGACGAACAGCCCGCGATCGGTCGTCATCATGTCGACCACCGGTACCGCGAGGAAGCCCGCCGCGGCGACCGACAGGGTCTCGACCCATGCCCGCTTCACCGGGCGCACGATCGCGACCACGCAGAGCACGCCCCAGCCGATGAACAGCCAGTTCGCTTCCCAGTTCGGGCGCTGCACCACATCCATGGGCAGCAGCCGGTTGGCCATGAAATAGCACGCGATGCCGAAGGGCAGGCCGGCGATGGTCGCGATATTCATGCGTTCGACCAGGCGGAAGCCGAAGTACGGCCGCTCCGGATCGGGCAGCTGCATGCGCCGTTTGGAGGTCCACAGCACGAGGCCGGTGGCGACCATGGCGGTGCCGGCCAGGCCACACAGGAAGTAGAACCAGCGCAACAGCACGGGCGCGTAGCGGCCGGCATGCAGACCGATCATCACGCTTTCGGTCTCGCGCGCGGCGCCCGGCGCAGGCGGCCGGGCGTGCATCACGCCGGTCGCCGCATCGAAGGTCAGCGTTTCACCGCGCGTGGCCATGCCGGCACCGGTGGAACGGATGATCTTCACGACGCCATGCGCGTCGCCGGGGATCGGCACGAAGATGTAACCGGGCTCCGCGCCATGCCAGGTTTCACGCGCCTGCTTCAGCATGCCCGCGATCGGCGCCATGGTGGCGTTGCTGCCCGAACGCTTCGGCGCCTCGTCGGCGCCGAACGCATCCGCGTAGTAAGCGGCCCGGTTCTCGTATGCGGCGGACACGCCCCACGGCATGTACTGCGCGGCCAGCGTGACGAGGCCGGTGTACGTGATCATGAAATGGAAGGGCAGCGCGAGGACGGCGGTGAGGTTGTGGCCGTCGAGCCACGAGCGCTGGCCCTTGCCGAAGCGCAGCGTGAAGAAATCCGCGAAGATCTTCTTGTGGGTGATGACGCCGCTGATGATCGCCACCAGCATGAACATCGCCGCCAGGCCCACGAGCCAGCGTGCCCAGAGCACCGGCAGGTAGTACAGGTCGAAGTGCATGCGGTACAGCCGCCAGCCGCCCAGCGTGTCACGCGCATCCACCTTCTGGCCGTGGCCGTCGACGAGGAACGCATGGTCGCGCCACTGCGCGAACGTCTCGCCTTTCTCCTTCCAGAATGCCGTGGTCGCGACCGCGCGTTCACCCGGCAGCTCGATCGACCACTGTTCCGCGTTGGCCGCGTGCTTCTGCATATAGGCCACGGCGCCCTCGGCACCGGCGTCGATGTTGTGCTGGCCGCGCACCTCGGGCTGCATCCAGCGGGTGATCTCATCCTGGAAATACGCGGCCGTGCCGGTCACGAAGACCAGGAACAGCAGCCAGCCCAGCAGCAGGCCGACCCAGGTGTGCAGCCAGGCCATCGACTGGCGGATGCCCCCGTTCATGCGCCGGCCCCGTGCATGGAGAGATAGAGCGCCACGCCCAGCGGCACGCAGTAGGCGCTGGTCCAGAACCAGACCCGCGCGGCCCGGGCCACCGCGAACGCGAAGATCGCCACCACCGCGTAGACGGCAAACGACACGAGCATGCCGGTCATCACCGCCTCGACCCGGGGTATCGGGAGCCACCGGGCGAAGCCGGCCGCGGTGAGCGCGGCGGCCACGTAGCCGCCGACGGCCGCAAGGATCGTGCGGGACGCGACGTCCAGGGCGTGGGCAAGGCGTGCGCCGGGCGCGCCGGTGGAGGTAGGACGCGGCATGGACTCTCTCGGGAACGGGCGGCCGCTATATTAATGAGATTCATTCGCAAATACGAGTCGGCGTGCCCGGCACAACGCGGAAGTCCAACTCGGCATCACCTTCGGCAAGCGCAATCCGGCGCACTAACGGACGATGGCGGCGCAACGCTCTACACCTTTTCCCCCGTCATCCATCGGAGGCCTGTCATGGCGCAAACCTATCCATCACTACCGGACGGCCCGGTGCTCTGCAGCGATTGCGCGAAGGAGGGGAAGCACGTCGAAATGGTGGCCCAGGGGTCGTTCGACGGGGACTCCTCCTATGGGTCGGGCAATCTCCGGAGCTACCGTTGTCCGTCATGCGAATCCGTGGAAGTGTTCCATATCGGCTGACGGGCCCCGATTGAGATCCCTGTTTGCTTGAACTGACGAAACCCATTGTGGGAGCGGGGGGGGCGGGCAAAACGCCCACACCGGCGCCACCACACGATGAAAACAGAAACCCGGCGGGGGGGCGGAGGGGGGGTTTGGTGTGAAGTCGGCGGGGGTGGGGTGGCGGGGTGGCGAAGGAC
>NZ_JBQCFT010000231.1:0-7649 GCF_051958795.1 Luteibacter sp.
GGCGCCGCGCGGGCGCGCCGCGGGGGGGGCGGGGGGGGGGCGCGCCCTGCGCCTGGGGGGGGGGGGGGCGCGCGGGGGGGGCGGGGGGTGGGGGGGGGGGGGGGGGGGGGCTCCCCCCCCCCCCCCCCCCCCCCCCCCCCCCCGCTCCCACAACGGCTGTTACGGCGCGGCGGAGGTCACGCGCCACACCGTATTGCCCACGTCGTCCGCGATCAGCAGCGCACCGTCCTTGTCGAAGGTCACGCCGACCGGCGCGCCGAACAGCTGCTTTTCATCCTTCGAGTAGAAACCGCTCACCAGCGTCTCCGGCTTGCCGACCGGCTTGCCATCCTGGAAGGCGACGAACACGACGGCGTAGCCGCTGAGCGGCGAGCGATCCCAGCTGCCGTGCTCACCGACGAAAGCGCCGACCTGGTACTTCGCCGGCAGCGCATTTTTTTGCGAAAGCGTCAGCCCCAGCGCGGCCACGTGCGAGCCCAGCGCATAGTCCGGCGGGATGGCCTTCGCCACCATGTCCGGCCGCTGCGGCATCACACGCGTGTCCACGTGCTGGCCGTAGTAGCTGTACGGCCAGCCGTAGAACGCGCCTTCGGTCACGGCGGTCATGTAATCGGGCACGAGGTCCGCGCCGATTTCATCGCGCTCGTTGGCGATGGCCCAGAGCTTGTTCGTGGTCGGATCCCACGCGAGCCCGGTGGGGTTACGAATGCCCGAGGCGTAGATGCGGCTGCCGCGGCTGGCCACATCTACCTCGAGCACGTTCGCCCGGCGGTATTCGATTTCCTGGCCGTTCTCGGTAATGTTGCTGTTCGAGCCGACGCCCACGTAGAGCTTGGTGCCATCGGCGTTAGCCTGGAGCGCCTTGGTCCAGTGGTGGTTGACGGTGGAAGGCAGGTCGGTGAACTCCACGCCGGGCGTGGTGATCTCGGTCTGGCCGTCGGTATACGGGAAGGTCACGATGGCATCGGTGTTCGCCACGTAGAGCGTGCTACCGATCAGCTGCACGCCGAACGGGGAATGCAGGCCCTTGATGAACACATGCTTCTCCCACTCGCCGGAGCCGCCCTTGCGCAGGAGCGTGATCTGGTTGCCGCCCTTGGCACCCTTGCCCGACTTGTTCTTCACCATGCCGGCAATCAGCTGCTTGGGCGTGGTGACGGCCTCCTCGCCGGGGCCGTTGGATTCGACGACGAGCACGTCGCCATTCGGCAGGGTCAGCAATTGCCGCGGATGCTTCAGGTCACCGGCGATCTTTTCGATCTTCAGGCCGGGAGCGACGGTGGGCATCGCACCGTCCTTCCACCCTGCGAAATCGGGCACCTGCATCGGCGGCACCAGGAAGTTCTGCGCCTTGGGCATAGACGGGTTGCCGCCGGACTGGTCGGCCGCGCTTTGCGAGGCCTTTTCAGCACAGCCGCCGAGGATGGCCACGCAGGCCAGGGCGAGCGCGCCACGGTAGACATGCTTAGACATGGTTGTACCCCCGGTCCGTGGAGTAGCGCACGGCGATGATGACGTGGCCGATGGCGATGAGCAGCACCGTGAGCACGGAGAGCCACATGCCGGCAGGCATCATCGCGTAGGCATCCCGGCTGTGGACGAAGGCGTTGAGGATCGCCGCGACGATCGCGACGAAGTTCAGCCAGAAATCGACGTGGTCCGCACCCGTGCTGAAACGGCGCGAGGTGATCCAGACCTGGGCGAGGTTGACCAGGCGCGGGATGATCGCGAGCAGCAGGCCGAGGGTAATCAACCAGGCTGCGGCCTTGACCCAGAGGATGGTGCCGGTCTTCGCGTAGATGATGTCGAAGATCATTGCGGCGACGAAAAAGCCGAACGGGATGGGATTAAGTAGGCCGTAGATGGCATTGGCCACGGCGGAACGGCGTGGTGCGGCTGGGTAGCTCATGGGTTTGGTCCCCCTGGGAAGTCCAGCGGATAGTAGGCCCGCCCTACGTCTAGGCCTTGTATGGATCCCCCGGCGCATGTGGGGGCGCGCGCAAGCACGCTCCCACACGTGTACGCTTGGCGGCTACTTTCGAGCCCCGGGCACCCCATGGCACTCAAATCCACGGTCTTCAAGGCGGACCTCCAGGTCAGCGACATGGACCGCCACTACTACCAGGGCCACGCCCTGACCATTGCCCAGCACCCCTCGGAGACCGATGAGCGGATGATGGTCCGCGTCCTGGCCTTCGCCCTGAACGCCGACGAATCGCTGGTGTTCGGCAAGGGCATCAGCTCCGACGACGAGCCGGACCTGTGGCGCAAGGAACTCACGGGCGAGGTCGACCTGTGGATCGAGCTGGGCCAGCCGGATGAGCAGCGCATCCGCCGCGCGGCCGGGCGCGCCAACCGGGTGATCATTTACACCTACAGCGGCCGTGGAGCCGAGGTGTGGTGGAAGAAGATTTCATCGGCGGTGGCGCGGACGAAGAACGTCACGGTCATCGATGTGGCGCCGTCCACGGTCGATGCGCTGGCGGCGCTCACCGAACGCACGATGCAATTGCAGTTCATGGTCCAGGACGGCCACGCGCAGGTCATCAGCGGCGAGACGGTGATCCCGATCGAACTGACGACACTGAACTGAAACGCCTGCCGTAGGAGCCCACCCAGTGGGCGACATCATTCGCGCCACCGCGCAGGCCAGAGACTATTTAGCGAAAGGCGTCGCCCACAGGGTGGGCTCCTACGCGATGCGTCAGCTTGCGCGGTTCAGCGCGTGTGAGCCGGTCAGGATCATCCGCAGCATCTGCGAGATCTCTTCGATTAATTCCGGATCGCGTTCGGGCGGCTGGTCCATCGCGATGGCGCCCATGGCGAACACCAGTCGGGTGATCGCGCGGGCCACCAGCTGGGGCTGGTAGAGGGTCGCCCCATCCGCCGCGGCCAGGCGAATCAGGTCCACGCGGAGCTCATCCTCGAAGTAGGCCAGCTCCCGCTCGACCGCGTGCTTGAAGTCATCAGAACCCACCGCCCCCTCGCGTAGCAGGACATGGAGCAGCTTGTCGTCCGCGCGCAGCTGCTCCATGAAGGTCTCGACCGAGACCCGGATGACGCTCCGCTCGGTCGACGTCGCCCGCTCGCGTGCCTGGCCGATGATCGTGCGCAGCGAGCTGCCCGCCAGGTCGATCAGGGCGACGGACAACTCCCCCATGTCCCGGAACTGCCGGTAGAAGCTGTTCGGCGCGATCCCCGCCTCGCGGGCCACCTCGCGCAGGCTCACCGTCGACAGGCTGCGGTTCGGCCCGATGATTTTCAGGGTCGCGGCCAGCAGGTCTTCGCGCGAAATCGCACCCTTGCGGGCGGGAGGCGCGTCGGCGGTCGGCAGGAGAAGGCTGGATGACATGGCGGGGCCCGTTCGTTCGAGGAGAAATGATACCTCGGTCAAGAAATATACATGTGTATACACATTCGTATATGTGTTCGTATAGTATGACCCCATGAACGCTGCCCTCTCCGCCTCCAAACCCCGCTGGCCGCTGCGCCTGGCCCGGCGCGCGGTCTCCCCGGCCCTGTTCGACTTCTGGGCCACCCGGGTCAACCGGCTCTGGACCCTGGAACAGCCGTTGGCGCGCCTTGTCTCAAGGACCGCCGCGAGCCGTGATGCGGTGACCCTGGTCTTCCGCCCGAACGGCCACTGGGCCGGGATGAGCGCCGGCCAGCACGTGAACATCGGCGTGACCATCGGTGGGCGCCGGCTTGTGCGCAGCTACAGCCCCACGCCGCTCGCCGATGGCACCCTGGCCATCACCGTCAAGGCCATCGACGGCGGACGGGTCAGCACGTACCTGGCGCGCGACGCACGCGTGGGCGAGATCATCAGCCTCGATCCGGCGTTTGGCGCGATGACCCTCGCGGCCGCTGGCGACGACCTGCTGCTCCTGGCCGCCGGTAGCGGCATTACGCCCATGCGAGCGCTGCTGCGCGACCTTGCGGCCCGGGGCATGCCGCGGAACGTGGATCTCTTCTACTGGGCACGCCAGCAGGACGAGCTTTGTTTCGTCGATGAGCTGCAGGCGCTTGCGGCGGCCCATCCGCGCCTGCGCGTGCACTTCCTCTTGACCCGCGAAGGCACCACGCCCGCCGTACGTGTTGACCAGACGTCGTTCGACGCGGTGTCGGCGCTCGACCAGCGCCGCGTCCTCGCCTGTGGCCCGGGGGGCTTTGTCGAGGCCGCGCGTGCGCGTCTCGATGGCCAGGTCGCCAGCTTCGAGGCCGAGGCGTTCAGCCTCCCTGCGGCCACCGGAATGGAAGAAGCAGGCGAAGTGGACGTGCACCTTGCCCGCAGCGGCCGCACCTTGAAGCTTTCCCGCAACCAGTCCCTGCTCGAGGGCCTGGAAGCCCAGGGCGTCCGCCCGGCGCATGGCTGCCGCATGGGCATCTGCAACAGCTGCGCATGCGAACGCCAGACCGGCACCACCCGCCACCTTCTCACCGGTGACCGCAGCAGCGAACCGTCGACGCAGCTTCGCCTTTGCGTCAGCGCGCCGACCACCGACCTGATCCTGGATCTCTGAGACCGACATGAGCCGTACTCGCAACCGCACCCTCTCAGCTGTCGAGCTCGATGCGTTCGGCGCCGAACTCGATGCACTGCGCGCACGCGTCCAGGCCGATATCGGCCCGAGCGATGCGCGCTACATTCGTCGCGTCGTCGCGGGCGTGCGCTGGACCGGCGTCCTGGGCCGCGCACTGCTGTTCCTTGGCGCTTTCGTCCATACCGTGCTCGTGCCCGCGTGGATCCTCGGCACGCTGCTGCTTGGGCTGTCCAAGATCCTCGAGAACATGGAGCTCGGCCACAACGTCATCCACGGCCAGTACGACTGGATGAACGACCCGAAGCTCAACGGCAAGACCTACGAGTGGGACATCGTCGCCACGTCGCGGGCCTGGCGGAAGACGCACAACTTCCAGCACCACACGTACACCAACGTTCGCGGCATGGACGACGACATCGGCTACGGCCTGCTGCGCATCTTCCCTGAGCAGCGCTGGCGCCCGTTCTACCTGATGCAGCCGGCGATCGCGGTGGTGTTCGCGCTGCTTTTCCAGTGGGGCGTGGCGATCCAGGACCTGCGCGTCGGCCGCTTGTTCGCAGGCAAGATGAAGTTCCGCGACCTGCGCCGGGCGTTCCGCCCCGTCGGTCGCAAGATGGGCAAGCAGCTCCTGAAGGATTACGTGGTGTTCCCGCTGCTCGCCGGCCCGTTCTTCCTGCCGGTGTTGCTCGGCAACCTGGTCGCCAACGGCCTCCGCAACGTGTGGACGTACGTGATCATCTTCTGCGGCCACTTCACCGCCGATGCCGAAGTGTTCCCGAAGGAAGTGCTGCGTAACGAAACACGCGGTCACTGGTACCTGCGTCAGCTGCGTGGCTCTTCCAACATCAGCGGTGGCAAGGTGATCGATGTGCTGTCGGGCAACCTGAGCCACCAGATCGAGCACCACTTCTATCCGGACCTCCCGGCTAACCGCTACGCGGCCATGGCCGTCGAAGTGCGCGAGATCTGCGCTCGCTATGGCCAGCACTACAACACCGGCTCCCTGCCGCGCCAGTTCGGCCAGGTCGTCTGGCGCATCCTGCGCCACGCGCTGCCCAGCCGTCCGCGCGCCGTGCGCATCCGCAAGGAAGTGCCGGCGACCTGATCGCGCGACACATCGGCACACCCTGATCGCCCGCACGAGTCATCGCGCGGGCGATTTACTTCGTGGCGCTGCTTTTCCAGAAATCCCTCACAGCGGTGTCGCTCGTCATACGCACGGGCGCGCGCAAGGCGTGAACAGCCGCCAACACGCGCGGAAGTCAGAAAACGCCTACGCAATGGGGCGGGCACCGCCAAGAGTGCGATGCCATACCATCTTCCAACCCACCACTCATTGTGTCGAAGACTCTCATGGCGGCAAGATCGCAAGAACTTCAAACCACGCTGTCGCGTCGTCATCTGCCGGCAGCGCGTCACGCGGCACATGTCCAGGAAGATCGCACGCTAATGCAAACACGCATGACCAAGCTGGAAAACGACGTCCATCACCTTCGCGACGACGTCGATGTCATCAAGGGCGACGTACGGGAAATAAAATCCCGGGTCGGGTCGCTCGAGTGCACGGTAACCAGGCTCGAGCAGAAGATCGACAGCTCGGTCGAGAGGCTCGACGCCAAGATCGATAGCGCGGTTGAAAGGCTCGACGCCAAGATCGATAGCGCGGTCGAAAGGCTCGACACCAAAATCGACGGGGCTGTAGCCCGGCTCGATGCCAAGATCGATGGCACGACCTCGCTCATCATGGAAAAACTCAACGGCATCTCGCAGGCGCTCGCGCGTTACCCGACCAAATTGCAGGTCGCCCTTTGGGCCGGCGGTACCCTGACCGCCCTGCTCGGCATCGCCGTGGGCTTCGTCGGCATCCTGCTACGGCTGAACGGCCAGCCGCTGATGGCCGAAGCGGCCGAGACGCTCAGGGGGCACTGAGACCATCAGTCGTCGCGGACAAGATCACCAAGATCAAGCGTATCGATGGCCACCGGCCCCGTCAGGCTGACCTGCGGACGCACCGCATTGCGTACCACGTCGCCAAGGATGATCCGTGATGCCGTGGCCTCGCCGTCGGCTGGATAAAAAATGCCGTTTGCGCCACTGGGGCAGTTGGTGAGTTCGCCGACGAGGACTTGTTCGCCGTTCGAGTACAGGTCCACCCGGATAAGCGAGAAGCCGCGGCTGAGCCGGGCCGCGGTGTCGAGCATCGCGGAGAGGTTATCCGGCCGGGCGACATCAATGGTTCCCCGCTCATAAACCAGGCCGAAATGCAGTGGCTGCCAGTCAAGGTCGAAGAAACGCCGGCAATGGCGCACGTGGCGGTTCGCATCGACCTGGATCAGCCGAGGCGATCCATCCACGCAGAAGATCTTGTAGTCGATGAGGTCATCCGCATCGAAGACCAGCGGCTCGACGATCACCTTGGGTTGCAGGTACCGATAATTTGGCTCGCGCGAACGGCGGTAATAGTTGAGCTGGAACCAGCGGCGGATCCGCGCCAGATCCAGCGGCTCGCCGTCACGCCGGACGATGACTTCGCCACTCGCGTGCGTGGGCTTGATCACGCAACGTTCGGGGAAAACGTCGTCGCTCACCTCGCTGACATGCCGCAGGATTCGCGTAGTCGGGACGTTGAACGTGTCGCCCAGCGTGTCCCGCACGTAGACCTTCAGCAGTTCCTTATCCGTGACGAAGACGCGCAAGGGATCCTGCAACTCCCCGGAAGCCTTCAGACGGTAAATGACATCGTTGACCAGCTGGCTTTCGCGCCGCGGCAGGCGTCTGTGCTGGCGGAGGAAGCTGGCGAAATGCACGGTGGCGTCGATAAACGACCAGCTCGGCAGTCGCTGGACCAGGCTGCGTTTCGTGAACTTCGCTGACATCCCTGCACCCTCCCTGCCCGCCACCCGGGCGAGGCGGCGCAGACAGGACGGGCCTGCGCGCCACCACGCATTTTCGGCAACCATAGCCGAATCCGGCAAGAAACGTGATGAATGACACAATCACGTTGCTGAACAGTCGAGGTTTACAGTGTGACGCACGTCCTACGGGCGCAATCTCCTGTGGGAGCGGGGGTGGGCGCGCGGGGGGGGGGGGGGGGCACCCCGCGCG
>NZ_JBQCFT010000232.1:0-5745 GCF_051958795.1 Luteibacter sp.
CTCGGCCATGACCCCCTTCTTCGAGTCGCTTGCCGAGGTCGTGCGCGACGTCCCTGCCGACCTGTTCAACGCGCGGGGCTGCGCCACCGGTCAACCGGCGAAGGCTTCGGACGTTGCCCATCCGACCCCCTGACGGTTTTCGCTGATGCGTTCATGGCTCGTCGTCCTGCTGCTCGTGGTTTGCGGCTGGGGCGGCTACAACTGGTGGCGCCACCGGCCGGTGCACGATGCACCAGGCATCGTCGCGGGCGACGTCCCGGACCAGGAAGATATCCGGCGCGGCACCGAACTCTCCCACGGCCGTTTCAAGCTCGAGCCGCGGGCGAAGTTCGCCATGTCCGGGCGCGTGCTTTCGCGTGAGGATTACCAGCTGGCCGACCTTGCCCCGATCGCGCCGACCGACCTGGCCATGGGCTGGGGGCGGATGTCGGACTCATCCGTGCTGGACAAGATCCGCATCTCGCAGTCGAACCGTTTCTACTTCTGGTACACCGATTCGTTCCCGATCCCGCGGCACGAGATCGAGGATTCCAGCGCCAACATGCACATGATCCCGGCGAACGACACCGCGGCCCGCGAGCTGCGCGAGGTGCGCCCCGGCGAGGTGATCCACTTCGAAGGCTTTCTCGTCGACGTGAAGCGCGACAACGGCTGGCACTGGGATACCTCGCTCACCCGCGAGGACACCGGCGCGGGCGGCTGCGAGATCGTGCTGGTGGAAAGTATCCGCGAAGAACCGGCCGCCGGCGTCAGTAAGTAACCAGCGCGTGCAGCGGGGCCGTGCCGCCCCAGCGCGCGCGGCCGTTCAGGCCGCCCAGTTCGATCGCCACGCTCGCGCCCATCACTTCGGCACCCAGCCGTTCCACCAGGCGACGGCCGGCGTCGAGCGTACCGCCCGTGGCCAGGACGTCATCCACGATGATGACCCGCTCGCCCGGTGCGATCGCCTCGGTACCGATCTCCAGGCGATCCAGCCCGTACTCCAGGCCGTAATCCATGCCCACGACCGGCGGCGGCAGCTTGCCGGCCTTGCGCAGCGGGACGAAACCCGCGTTCAGCGCCTGCGCCATGGCGGCACCAAAAATGAAGCCGCGCGATTCAATGCCGCAGACCGCACCGATGCCCTGCTCGCGCCACGGGGCGCAAAGCGCATCGATGCACTGGGCGAAGGCGGCGGCGTCGGCGAGCAAGGGCGTGATGTCCTTGAACATGATGCCCGGGCGCGGGAAATCCGGCACGTCGCGGACAAGGTCGAAGATGGCCTGCATGGGGTGGGGTTTTCCTGATGGGGTTGCCGGCTTCAGGCGGGCAGGATGCCTGCGTCGAAATCGCCCTCGGCCGCCGCCGCACGGGCTTCGACCAGCCGGGCGTCGACCGCGCGGACGATGCCGTCGGCGGCTTCGGCGGCGGCGTCAGGCACCATGACGGCGACCAGGCCCAGGGCGGGCAGTTCGCCGATGGCACCGGTGAGGTATTCGCCGGAAATAAAAGCGGGGATCTCCGCCTGCGCCAGCGCATCCCGGACGAGATGGGCATCGATGAGGCTCTGGGCGTGGTAGACGATCCGCATGCTGGGCAAGCTACCCGGCCCACGGCGCCACGGCAAGCATCGGGCGCGCAGGAAAGGTAAACTCGGACGTTTGTGCCGCACCCACCGCAGAGCCACTCCCCGATGTCGACCGAAACGCCCGTCCTGCAGCAGCATTTCATCCGCCAGATCGTCCGCGACGACCTGGCCTCCGGCAAGCACCAGGTAATCCACACCCGCTTCCCGCCGGAGCCGAACGGCTACCTGCACCTGGGCCACGCCAAGTCCATCTGCCTGAACTTCGGCCTGGCCGGCGAGTTCGCGGGCACCTGCAACCTGCGCTTCGACGACACCAACCCCTCGAAGGAGGACGTGGAGTACGTCGAAGCGATCCAGCGCGACGTGAAGTGGCTCGGCTTCGAGTGGGCCGAGCTGCGCCACGCGTCGGATTATTTCGAGGTGTTCTACCGCTCGGCACTGAAGCTGATCCGCCTGGGCCTGGCCTACGTGGACGACCTGTCCGCCGATGAAGTGCGCGAATACCGCGGCACCCTGACCGAGCCGGGCCGCAACTCGCCGTACCGCGACCGCTCGGTCGAGGAGAACCTCGACCTGTTCCAGCGCATGCGCGCCGGCGAGTTCGCCGACGGCAGCAAGACCCTGCGCGCGAAGCTCGACATGGCCTCGGGCAACATCAACCTGCGCGACCCCGCGCTGTACCGCGTGCGCAAGGTGCACCACCAGAACACTGGCGATGCGTGGCCGATCTACCCGATGTATGACTTCGCGCATTCGCTCTCCGATGCGGTGGAAGGCATCACCCATTCGCTGTGCACGCTGGAGTTCGAAGACCACCGCCCGCTGTACGACTGGTGCGTCGACAAGGTCGATCTCGCCAACGACCCGTCGCTGTGGGAAACCCTGGTCGCCGCCGGCCTGCCCACCGTGCCGAGCAAGCCGCGCCAGATCGAATTCTCGCGTGGCAACCTCAATTACACGGTGATGAGCAAGCGCAAGCTGATCACGCTGGTGTCGGAAAACCTGGTCGACGGCTGGGATGATCCGCGCATGCCGACGGTCGCCGGCGTGCGCCGTCGCGGCTTCACCCCGGCCGGCATCCGCCTGTTCTGGGAGCGCATCGGCGTAAGCAAGCAGAACAGCACGATCGACATGAGCGTGCTCGAAGGCTGCATCCGCGAAGACCTCGACGCGAAGGCGCCCCGCCGCCTCGCGGTCATCGATCCGGTCAAGCTCACCATCACCAACCTCCCGGCCGACCACGCCGAAACACTCACCTTCTCCAACCACCCGAAGGATGAGAGCTTCGGTACGCGCAGCGTGCCGTTCTCGCCCTCGCTGTGGATCGAGCGCGAGGATTTCGCCGAGGTGCCGCCGAAGGGCTTCCACCGCCTGAAGCCGGAAGGTGAAGTGCGCCTGCGCGGCGTCGGCATCGTCCGCTGCGACGAGGTCGTGAAGAACGACTCCGGCGATGTCGTCGAGCTGCGTTGCACGCTCGACCTCGAGTCGCGCTCGGGCATGCCGGGTGCCGATCGCAAGGTGAAGGGCACGATCCACTGGGTGAGCGCGCGCGATGCCGTGCCGGCCGTGGTACGTCTCTACGATCGCCTGTTCGACGTGAACGACCCGGATGACGACACCGATGGCAAGACCTACAAGGATCACCTGAACCCGGAATCGCGTCGCATCGTGCACGGCTACGTGGAACCCGCGGCGGCCGGTGCCGAACGCGAGGATCGCGTGCAGTTCGAGCGCCTGGGCTTCTTCGTCGCCGACATGCACGACCACACGCACGACGCGCCGGTATTCAACCGCGTGGTGACGCTGCGTGATTCGTGGGCGAAGCGGGGCTGAGCATGCTCTACGCACAGGTCCACCTCACCCTGCCCGCCTGGGTCCACGACTTCGTCGATACCTCGAAGGCCTATGAAGGCGACGACGCCAAGGTGAAGCTTGCGATCGAGCTTTCCGCGCGCAATGTCGAAGCCACCTCCGGCGGCCCGTTCGGCGCGGCGGTGTTCGATGGCAACGACCGCATCATCGCGGTCGGCGTGAACCGCGTCGTGCCGCACAGCTGCTCCGTGGCCCACGCCGAGATGATGGCGTACATGCTCGCGCAGCAGCGCACGCAGCGCTTCCGCCTTAACGAGGATGGCGGCCACGTCACGCTCGCCACGAGTTCACAGCCGTGCTGCCAGTGCTACGGCGCCACCGTGTGGGCGGGCGTCGATACGCTGCTCATCGGCGCGCGCGCAAGCGACGTGGAAGAGCTGACCACGTTCGATGAAGGCCCGCTGCCCGCCGACTGGGTTGGCGAACTCACGCGTCGCGGGATCGCGGTGCGTACCGACATCCTCCGTGATGAAGCGCGTGACGTGCTGCGCCATTATGGCGAGATCGGCGCCGCGTACTGAGCCACCGCGCCGGGGCTGGCGCGCATGGCGCGCCATGCTGCCGCTCGTGCTGCTGATCGTGCTGGGCATCGCGGTGATCGCCAGCGGTGTCCTCGAGAACGTGGATGCCTCGCACCTGGTCAAGGGCGAGGGCTCGTTGCTCGCTTTCGTGGATAGCCACCCCATCCTGTCGCGCCTGGCGTTCACCGTGGCGCTGGCGGTGGCCATCGCCACCGGCGTACCGGGCACCATCGTCCTCGTACTGGCCGGCGGCCTGTTGTTCGGCACCGTCGAAGGCACGTTGTTCGGCTCGGTCGCGCTGGTCGCCGGGTCGCTCGTGCTGTATGGCGCGGGGCGGCACGCCTTTTCGGCAGGCACCCGCCAGCCACCGGCCTTCGCCGAACGCCTGCGCGACCGTTACCGGCGGCATCCCGTTCGGCATACCTTCGCCTTGCGCTTCGTGCCGATCGTGCCTTTGGGCGCGATGACCCTCGCGCTCGCCTGGCTGGGCTGCCCGCCCCTGCTGTTCATTGCTGCGACGTGGCTTGGCGGCACCGTATCGATAGCGGTCGAAAGCGCTATCGGCGCGGGCCTCGCCGATACGCTTGGGCAGGGACCGGTCACCGCCTCCACCCTCGCCAACGCGCGGCTGCTCGTGCCGCTGGCCGTGTTCGTCGTGATCGCGACCCTGCCCTCCCTCGTGAAGGCCTGGCAAGACCGCCATAGGGACTAGGGCCCGTCCCGGCAACTTGCGCTAGGCTAAAGCCTCGCGCCGGCCCGGGCGGCGCCAGGGGACAGGCATGCGGGATGGATCGGCTTCTTGGCTGGAAAAGGTGTGGCGGCGCACGTCCCTCGTGCAGCGCCTGACCTGCGTCGCTCTCGCCCCGACCGCGATCAGCGCGGTACTGCTCGTCACCCTGCTGACCCGCCACCAGATGGATACGCTGCACGAGATGGGCCGCTCGACGGCGGACGCGATTGCCCAGCAGGCCGCGACCGTCTCCGGCGAAGCCCTGCGCAGTGAGCAGCGCCGCGAACTCGGCCGCATCGCGCAATCCATCGTGCAGCTGCCGCAGGTGTCGCGGGTGCGCATCGCCGATCGCGACGGCGAGATCCTCGCCGACCGGGTGAACGGTACGGTCGAGGATGATGACAACCTGACCGTTTCACGTGATGTGCTCGACCCGGTCAGCCACCGCGTGGTGGGCTCGGTCACCGTGGATGTCAGCGTGGAAGATGCCGTCGCGGCACAGCGCGCCAGCGTGCATAACGCGCTCATCTGGCTCTCGCTTAGCCTCCTGATCGCCATCATGATCGGCTGGTCCGCGGCCCGCTGGATGAGCGCGCCGTTGCGCAACCTGGCCATTGCCGTGCGCCAGCTCGGCCTGGGCGACCGCACGGTCGTGGTGCCGGTGACCGACGACACCGAGATCGGCGACCTGCAGCGCGGTTTCAACGGCGCGGCATCGAAGCTGCTGCACGCGCAGATCGGCATGGAACGCGAGATCGCCACGGCCACGGACGAACTTGCGCGCAAGAACGCAGCGCTGGAAGCCGCCAGTGTCGCCAAGGCGCGTTTCCTTGCCGCCGCGTCGCATGATCTTCGCCAGCCGCTGTATGCGCTGACCCTGTTTTCCTCCGGCCTGGCCGTGGATGAATTCGATCCGGTCCGGCTGAATCGCATCGCGCACATCCAGGAATGCGTGGAGTCGCTCGATCACCTGTTCAGTGAACTGCTGGACCTCTCGCGGCTGGACACCGGCGCCATGAAGGCCGCACCGCGGGATATCGCGCTGGACGAGGTGT
>NZ_JBQCFT010000233.1:0-6970 GCF_051958795.1 Luteibacter sp.
GCTCGGGCTCGACCACCGGTTCCTCGATGGCCTGGATGGCTTCCGGCAGCGGCATGACGCTGGCGACCAGCGTGCCGCTCTCGACATCCGGCGCCACCTCGCCCAGCTGCTGGCGATAGAACGCGTGCAACTGGCCGAGCAGCTGCTCGGTGTCGGCTTCCTGGAAAGCGACCGAGGCAAGGCCGCGGCGCAGCGAGCGTTCGATGCCCGGCAGCAGTGCGCGTAGATCGCGGCGGCTGTTGGCATCGCTGGCGGGCCGGGCGCTGGCCACGAAGTGATCGATGAAGCGCAGTGAGTCGGCGAACTCCGTGGACTCCTCGCCCTGGCGGAGCAGGGTGAGCACCACGTAGTTGGCCCATGCGCGGGTGAGCACGCCATAGATCAGCGGGGGCAGGTTCGCGCCGGCGGCGCGGCTGACGATCTCCTGCGCGGCGCGGCGACGCGCCTGTTCCAGCTTCTCGCGGCCGCGGGTGGATTCCGCCACGCGCTGCTCGGCGAGCTCGGCGCGCTTGCGGGCCACGTCGAGGAAATCCTGCAACTCGGCGGCAAGCTTGTCGAAGATGGCGATGTCGTCATCGAAATCGTGCAGCAGGCGCTCGACGATGGACTTCACCTTGTCGAACAGGCGGCCATCGCGGTCGCCCTCGGGCGACCAGCCCTTGGCCGCATCGGCCAGCGCATCGAGCAGCTGGCGCGCCGGGTGCGACTTGTGCGCGAACATCCGGCGGTCGAGCAGGGCGACCTTGAGGTAAGGGATCTGCAGGCGCGCAAGCATCACCTGCATCTCGGCCGGCAGGTTGCGGTCCTCGAGGATGAACTCGAAGAGCATGCCCACCAGGTCGATCGTGTCTTCATCCACGCCGGAAACGTGCGCGGTCTGCTGGCCGCGGAGCTGGCCGATCTGCACCAGCAGCTGTTCCTTCAGCTGGGCCACGTCGCGCGCGATCTCGCCCTGGGTGGCGAGCTGCGCCGCACTGGCCGGCAGCACGGTCATCTGGCTCTGCAGCAGGGTGAGCGCGCCAAGCAGCTCAGCCGGGCTCGGCAACGGGCCGGTCGGCAGCGGTACGCCGGTGCCATGCATGCCGGCCACGGCACCGTCGACGGCGACGCCACGGCGCGCCGTAAACAGGGCATGCAACGACTGCATGAACTCGGCAGCGGCCGCATCGGTAACCGGTGCTGCAGGACCGTGAGCAACAGGCGTGGCCGTGGAGTCAGGGCCGGTTGGTGCCGGCGCATCGCTACGCCGGGTGGAAATCTCGTGGCGCAGCTGCGGCAGGACGCCGGCTGCGGCCAGTTCGTTGTTTATGTCGTCGTAGAGCTCGTCGATGCCGGCGAGCACGTAGCGATCGAACAGCTTGTAGATGATCAGCTTGACGCGCACTTCGACAAGCAGCTCGCGCAGCGCCTGGCGGAAGGCATTGGCCAGCGACGCCGGACCCACCGGGTTGCTGGCGTCATCCATCTTGTTGCCGCCGCAGATCACCGACAGCCGCTGGTTCACGGCGAACAGGGCGCGCGCCAGGCGCTGCTCGTTCTTGCCCACCATGGAGGTAACGGCGAGGGATTCTTCCAGCTCGTTCTCGCCGACGAGGCTGAGCTCGATGTTGGCGAGCGGGCGCGTGTGTGCATCGGCTTCCGGCGCGCGCATGCGGCCTGCTGAAAAATCGGCCAGGTCACGGGCGACCTGGCCGAGGAAGGTACGCTCGACGATCGCGCGCTTCTTGCGGACCTCGCGCATGCCGTCGAAGAACTGGGTCTGCGCCGCGTTGTTCTCGGCCTTTTCGGCCAGGTCGAACAGGGCGTCGTCGATGTTCTCGAACATGTTGCTGGCCAGCGCGTGCAGGCGCTTGGTCGCCAGGCCGCGAACCGTCGCCAGAAGCGCGCCCACGCGATCACTGCGCGGATCCAGGCGCTGGCTCAGATCGACCACGTTAGACGGTTCGCTCGCGTTACTCATCGCGCATCCTGGAAAAACTAAGGCCCCCGCCTGAGGGGGTCATTGTGCGGGAACCCGGGTCTCAAAGTGTGACTTGCGTCACGGATTGTGCGCGCGACCCGCTTCAGCCGCAAACCCTGCCAGCTGCGTGGTGCCGATGCCGGATTCGGGCAGCATGACGGGGATGCCATCGTCCACCCGGTAGACCACCTGGCCGTCGGTCGTGATCAGCCCTTCGGAGAGGGGCTCGGTCACCTTTTCACCGGCCACGGTGTCAACCGTCCCCGCCTTCACGGCGGTGTTGAGCTGGTCGCGTTCGGCGGCGGTGAGCGGGCGCAGCGGGCGCTTGCTGACGGGGCAGCAGAGGATATCGATGAGGCGCTTGTCCATGGATGCGGCCCTGGAGGGCCAACCTTATTAAACCGAATGTCCGTACAATAACGACTTTTGGGTGCTCCGGCCATGACTTCCACCAAGGGTAGCGAAGCCTCCGCACCGCGCGTCGGCGTGGTAATGGGTTCGCGTTCGGACTGGGAAACGATGGAGCACGCCTCCTCGATGCTGACCCGCATGGGCATCGTCCACGAGGTGCGCGTCGTCTCCGCCCACCGTACCCCCGACCTGCTGTTCGACTACGCCGATGGCGCCCGTGGCCGTGGCATCCAGGTGATCATCGCCGGTGCCGGCGGAGCCGCCCACCTGCCGGGCATGCTGGCGGCGAAGACCGCGCTGCCCGTCTTTGGCGTGCCCGTGCAGTCCAAGGCCCTGAGCGGCATGGATTCCCTGCTGTCGATCGCGCAGATGCCGGCCGGCATCCCGGTGGGCACCCTGGCGATTGGCCGTGCCGGCGCCACCAACGCAGCCCTGCTGGCCGCGTCGGTCCTCGCCCTTCATGACCCGGCGGTCGCGCAGGCGCTCGATGCGTTCCGCGCCGAGCAGACCCAGACCGTCCTCGATAACCCGGATCCGCGCACGTGACCCGCAAGCTCCCCACCGTCGGCATCCTCGGTGGCGGGCAGCTGGCCCGCATGCTTTCGCTGGCGGCCGCGCCGCTGGGTATCCGCACGCTCGTGGTCGATGGCAGCGCCGATGCCTGCGCCGGCCAGGTCACCGACCTGGTGGTAGCGGACTGGTTCGATGATGCCGCCATCGACGATTTCGCGTCCCGCGTGGACGTGGTGACCTTCGATTTCGAGAACGTCCCCGCCGCCGTCGCCGAACGCCTGGCCGCCAAAGTCGCCGTGTTCCCGAACCCGCGCGCGCTGGCCGTGGCCCAGGATCGCCTTAGCGAAAAGACCCTGTTCCGCGAAAGCGGGCTCGATACGCCGGATTTCGAACCGGTCGATACCCGCGAGGACCTGGTCCGTGCGGTCGAGCGCATCGGTGCGCCGGCCGTGCTGAAGACCCGCCGGCTCGGCTACGACGGCAAGGGCCAGTTTCGTCTTAAGACCGCTGCTGATATCGACGCCGCCTGGGCCGCGCTCGGCGAGGCCGCCGGGAAAGTCGGCTTGATCCTCGAGGCCTTCGTGCCGTTCGAGCGCGAAGTGTCGGTCGTGGCCGTGCGCGGGCGCGATGGCGCGTTCCGCAGCTGGCCGCTCACCCGTAACTGGCACGTCGATGGCGTGCTCTCGCTCAGCCTGGCCCCGTCGCCGGGTTGCACGGATGAGCTGGAGCGGGCCGCCAATGCCCATGCGCGCAAGGTGGCGGAAGCACTCGACTACGTGGGCGTGTTCGCCCTCGAGCTGTTCGTGTGCAATGGCCGCCTGCTCGGTAACGAGATGGCGCCGCGCGTCCACAATTCCGGGCACTGGACGATCGAAGGCGCGCATACCAGCCAGTTCGAGAACCACGTACGCGCCGTGCTCGGCCTGCCACTCGGCGATACCGGCGTGCGCGGCCCCAGCGCCATGCTCAACTGGATCGGTGAGATGGCGGATCCGTCGCCGGTGCTGAACGTGGCCGATGGCCATTGGCACGACTACGGTAAGGAAGCCCGGCCGGGGCGCAAGGTGGGCCATGCCACCGTGTGTGCGCCGGATGCCGGAAGCCTTCGCGAGAAGCTGGCGGCGGTGGGGAAGGGGTTGGGTCGAAAAGACCAGGTGGCCCCAGCCATCGAGGCACTGCAATAACGTCGTAGGAGCCCACCCTGTGGGCGACGCCGTTCGCGAAAGAGCCGCAGGATTTGCGGGTAGGTCGCGAAACATGTCGCCCACAGGGTGGGCTCCTACGAAAAAAGCCGGGCTGCGAGGCCCGGCTTTTTGTTTTACTGCCGGGAGATCAGGCCAGGTTCTTGGCCGCAAAGTCCCAGTTAACCAGCGCCCAGAAGTTCTCAAGATACTTCGGGCGGGCATTGCGGTAATCGATGTAGTACGCGTGCTCCCACACGTCCGCCGTGAACAGCGGCTTGTCGCTGCCGGTGATCGGGGTGGCGGCGTTGGAGGTGTTCACGATGGCCAGCGAGCCATCCGGACGCTGCACCAGCCAGGTCCAGCCCGAACCGAAGTTGCCGGTGGCCTGCTTGGTGAACTCTTCCTTGAACTTGTCGACCGAGCCGAAAGCCTTGGTCAGCGCGTCAGCGAGCTTCGCCGGCGGCTCGGCCTGCTGCGAGGCCGGGCGCATCGAGTTCCAGTAGAACGTGTGGTTCCAGACCTGCGCGGCATTGTTGAAGATGCCGCCCGACGAGCTCTTGACGATCTCTTCGAGGCTCTTGTTCTCGTCCGGGGTGCCCTTCACCAGGTTGTTGAGGTTGGTGACATAGGCCTGGTGGTGCTTGCCGTAATGGAACTCGAGCGTCTCGGCCGAGATGTGCGGCTCCAGGGCATTCTTCTCATAGGGAAGCGGGGGAAGTTCGAACGCCATTGTCTGGGCTCCTTAGCGGTGGCTGGGGGAAATGGATGAAGCAGGGCGCGGCCCGCGCGGCTGCTACACTATGAAACATTCAGCATTCTAATGATGAAACCCGACCTATGGACGTCGTAGACGAGATCAAGGCCATCGTGGCGGCACATCCCATCGTGCTTTTCATGAAGGGCACGCCCGAATACCCGACCTGCGGCTTCTCCGATCGAGCGGCGAAGGCGCTGGAGGCGGCGGGTGCGACGTTCTATACGGTGAACGTGCTGGCCGATGCGCGGATCCGGGCCGGCCTGCCGCATTACTCGAACTGGCCGACCTTCCCGCAGTTGTTCCTACTAGGGGAATTCATCGGCGGTTGCGACATCGTCGAGGACCTGCATGCGGCGGGTGAACTCAAGCGCATGGCAGCCGACGTGGCCGGGGCGGAATCGTGAGCGCGTTGCCCTCGGCGCGGCTGCCCGGCGGCTGGTCGCCGCCGTCCGGCGCCCTGGCCGGCCGCGTGTACGTCGTGACCGGCGCCACGGGTGGCCTGGGCGGCGAGACCGCTCGGGCGATCATCCGGGCCGGTGGCACGGTGGTCATCACGGGCCGCAAGGTGCGTCCGCTCGAAAAGCTTTACGACGAACTCGTGGCCCTGGGTGGCCCCGAGCCGGTCATCCACCCGCTCGACCTGGAAAGCGCCACGCCCAACGATTACGCCGCGCTGGCTGACGGCCTCGAGAAGGAATTCGGCCGGCTGGATGGCGTGGTGCACGCGGCGGCGCACTTCAACGAACTGACCCCCATGGCCATGCACAAGCCGGATGACTGGCTGCGGGCCATGCAGGTCAACGTCTCGGCGCCGTTCGCGCTCACCCAGGCCTGCATGCCCCTGCTCACCGGCGGCGAGGACAGCGCCGTGGTGTTCGTGCTCGACGACCCGGAGCTGGTATCACGCGCCCACTGGGGCGGCTACGGCGTCTCCAAGGCCGCCGTGGAGCGCATGGCCGCCGTGCTGCACGCCGAGAACCGCGGCGGCGCCATGCGCGTGCACGCGCTGCTGCCCGCGCCGATGCGCACGGCCCTGCGCCGCGCCGCTTACTACGGCGAAAACACGCTCGATCGCCCCCTCCCGACCGCATCCGCCGAGGCCATCGTCTACCTGCTCTCCGGCGCTGGCGCCGAGGCACGGGGCACGGTCCTGGATATCCGCCACACCCACTGATCCACCGAAATTTAGGAGTACCTCCCCATGGAAACGCAGATGACGACGTTATCCGCGGGCATCCTGCTGTTCCTGATCATGGATCCGCTGGGCAACATTCCGCTCTTCCTGGCCCTGCTCAAGGATGTACCGCCGCAGCGCCGCCGCAAGGTGATGATCCGCGAACTGCTGATCGCGCTGGCGGTGCTCATCGCGTTCCTGCTGGGTGGCCAGTTCATCCTCAAGCTGCTGCAGCTGCGCCAGGAGTCCGTCAGCATCGGCGGCGGCATCGTCCTGTTCCTGATCGGCATCCGCATGGTGTTCCCGCCGGTGGAAGGTGGGGTGTTCGGCAAGCCCGGTGAAGGCGAACCCTTCATCGTGCCCATGGCCATCCCCGGCGTGGCCGGCCCCTCGGCCATGGCGGCCCTGCTGCTGCTCACCAACTCCCAGCCCGGGCGCACGGCGGAGTGGGGTATCGCCCTGTTCCTGGCCTGGCTCACCACCTCGGCGATCCTGCTCAGCTCCACCTTCCTGTTCAAGTGGTTGGGCGAAAGCGTGCTGACCGCGCTGGAGCGCCTGATGGGCATGCTGCTGATCGCGCTTTCGGTGCAGATGTTCCTGGGAGGTCTATCCTCCTATCTGCACATTGCCGTATGAACATACGTAGCGGTAGGGTAACTGTCATAATTGCCCGCGAGCATGGGCGGGGCCGGGACTGACCCGGCGTCGGGCATCGCTCACGGGGTCCCGGCAGGGGCCAAACCAGGTGTTCAAAGGCGCTATGACAAACCACGACTCCGCACCACGCCCGGCCGGTACCGTCCGTCTGACGTCTAAGGGAGCCACATCATGCTGAGCATCGATCGCACCCTCTCCGAACGCATGCCATGGCTGGCGCAGCACCCCAAGGTCCGCAAGCCGCTTGCCGGCCTGCTGGGTACGCTGGCCCATGAGCAGCGCTTCAATGACACCCTCGATGCCCTCCGCGATAC
>NZ_JBQCFT010000234.1:0-8977 GCF_051958795.1 Luteibacter sp.
CACGTCCTGCAAAGTGTTCTACAGCGCATGCGTACAAGCGGAACGCGTCAACTAGACCTTGCAACTCAGAACGTAGCTTCGATATCGATGCACCGCCCTCGAGCAGCGATCGACTCCATCGTTGTCTATAGGGCAAATGACAACGACGACGGGGTCGAACACGGGCTGAGGCACCGCACCGGGCGTCGACGGTGATGGTACGAAGTACAAAGGGTAGCTAGCATGCGTAGGTTAATTCGGCGAGGCATCACTTTTATGAGTTTCGGTCTGGCAACTAACCTGGTGATCGCTCAGTGTGCTCCGGGCATTCCTTCAGCAGGAAATCCGGACTGCATCCCGCCGACTCAGCCTAACTCGCCTTACTATCAAGGAAACAACACACCCGCCCCGACTGATGCACCGCAGCCCACCCCCGTGTGGGAGGATCGATTCGGCGCAGTTGCGTATGACATGGATGGTGGTCAGGCCGGCGCCTCGACGAACAAGGTAAGTGAGGCTCGGGCCGCAAGCGGCGCCCTTTCTGTATGCAGTGAAGATGGCGGAAAGAAGTGCAAGGTGATTCTTAACTTCAAGAACCAGTGCGCAGCTATCGCTATTCCTAACAACGGGGCCTACGTTAGCTCTGCGACTGCGAGCGATGATGATGAAGCCGTCAGCCGCGTCATGGCTCGTTGTACGAAGAGTGGCCAGAACTGTGCTGTCACGTATCACGATTGCAGCCTACCCATTCGAGTTCAATAGACGGCGCCAACACAAAGAGATCGTCCTCCTTTTGACCTGAGTCGTCGTGGCGCCGCCAATGGCTGCCGCTTTGTTCCAGGGAAGCCAGTACAACGGGTAGCTAGCATGCGTAGATTGATTCGGCGAGGCATCACTTTTATGAGTTTCGGTTTGGCAACTAACCTGGTGATCGCTCAGTGTGCTCCGGGTATTCCTTCAGCAGGAAATCCGGGCTGCATCCCGCCGAATCAGCCAAACTCGCCTTACTACCAAGGGGCACTCGACACGGCCCCCGTTCAGGGAAATCCCGTCCGATGGGCGGACAGTTGGGGTGCAATCGCCTTCGATACCGGTCGTGGCCATTACGGCGCGGTCAAAGATCTTGACTCTCGTCGTGAGGCACAAGATGCGGCAATCGGTATGTGCGAGAGCCAAGGAGGAAAGGAGTGCAAAATCGCGATTGCCTACCACAATCAGTGCGCCGCTGCAGCGCAAAATCCCGCTGGCGGTCCGATCGGTACCGCTGGCGCTCCGACACGCGATGGCGCGCGCACCTTAGCGCTTAGATCTTGCGGCGAGAGCGAGTGCCAAGTCATCTACACGGAATGCAGTACAGCTCGCCGCATCGACTAACGAGACAATCGAAGAAGATCACCCGTGACGAAGTCTAAGATCTGGCTGCTAGCCCTCTTATTGGTTCCGCTAGATGCCGCCCATTCTCAGTGCGCACCAGGCGTCCCATCAGCGGGGAATCCAGGGTGTATTCCGGCGAATCAACCGAACTCACCCTACTATAGAGACGACGCTAGTGGGTTGGTCGTCCAACAACCACAGCCACGTTGGGAAAGCCGCTGGGGTGCAATCGCAGTTGATCTCAAGCTCGCGAAAGGCGGGACGGCGGTCGACCAAGACAGCGAGTCCGCTGCTTCCCGAGGCTCTCTAGATCGTTGTGCATCAAATGGCGGAACGAGCTGCGAAGTGATTCAAGTTTTCAAAAATCAATGCGCTGCCGTAGTTCAGCCAACCGGTGGCGGCCCGCTGAGTACCGCCACTGCCGCCACTGCTGAGGAAGCAGTATCGAGAGCGTTGAATCGATGTGGCGAAGGAGATCGTTGTCTGATGATTTTCAAGGAATGCAGCCTTCCTGCGCGCATTGACTGAAATCCTGACTATGAACGGAAGAGGTGAGCGCCAAGCGATCTAAACAGAAAGCAGTGAAGATCGGCGAATCAACTGACAAAGCGGACGCGGATTCGCGAAGAACTCAACGCCAACGGATACATAACGAGCCCCAAATGACCCACACCCCCACCAAACTCGCAGCGCTAGCCTTCGCCGCCTTCACCACGGCCTGCACCGCGCACGCAGCCACCCTCCCCGCCCATCACCGCGACTACGCCACCAGCACGGTTGACGGCGGCCGCCAGTGCAAGGTCGGCATGGCTACCGATGCGGATGGCATGCACGCCAAGGGCCTCGTTTACGTCACCGACGGCAAGGCTCCCGTCTGGACCACCACGCTGAAGCTCCCGGAGTTCACCGAGCAGGCGCGTGCCACGCACTGTGTGCAGTCGGGCAAGTCGCTCTATGTGCTGGTGCAGGGTGATACCAACACTTCACCTTCACTGGGCCAGACTTTGCTTAATGTGGCTCAGCTGGACGCCGCCACCGGCAAGGTGCAGGCCATGGAGTACGTCGACCTGGCCGACGTGAAGGGTTCGGTCAGCATGTCGTCCGAGCTGGATGCAAAGAATTTCCGGGTCACCAGCCCGGAATCCATCGAAGTCGCGGGCAAGTATGTCCTTACTGACGCACCGGACGCGTCACACGACTTCAAGGTCACGGTGAAGATCCCGCTGGCTAAATAAACCCACCGATCCACCAGGAGTTACATCATGGGTAGTAAAGAGCAGTTCATTGCCGACCTGTACCCGGCGGCAGTCAAGGTAAGCAAGGAAACCGGCCTTTCGGCGGAGCTCACGCTCGCGCAGGCGGCTGGCGAAACCGGCTGGGGCGAGAAAGTACTCCCCGGCACGAACAACCTATTCAACATCAAGGCCGACCCCAGTTGGCATGGCCCCACCAAGACGTTCAACGTCTGGGAAATCGAGCACGGCAAGAAGGTCTGGAAGGACCAGGCGTTCCGCGTGTACGGTTCCTACGAGGAAGCGCTCACCGACCGCGCCAAGTTCCTGAAGGAAAACGAGCGCTACACCAAGGCCGGCCTGTTCGATAAGGGCACGCTGGGCAACCTTGAAAAGGAAGCGGACGCCCTGCAGAAGGCAGGCTACGCCACCGACCCGAAGTACGCCGAGAACATGCGCGAGATCTATGCCGGCCGCACGATGCGCCACGGCATCGAGCTTGCGACTGGCCATGCACCGCAAGCCGGCCACGCCGCCACGACGTCCTCGCCTACCGCTTCGCTAAAGAACGGTTCGCATGGCGATCGCGTACATGAGATGCAGGACGGCCTTATCGCCCTCGGCTACGCCAAGCAGCTCGGCAGCACCGTCGCCGACGGCAAGTTCGGCCAGCACACCGAGGATGCCGTGAAGGCCTTCCAGCGCGACCATCACCTCAAGGAAGACGGCATCGTCGGTAAGAACACGCTGAATGCCATCCACGAGGCCGTGAAGGCCGAGTCGCAGAAGCACCAGGCCGATGCCGCACACAAGGCCGCAGGCCTCGCCGATCCGTCGCACGCCGCCCACCCGATGTTCCGTGACGCCCTGGCTGGCGTGCAGAAGATCGACGCGGCACATGGTCGCGCCTCGGGCCCGGATAGCCACCAGCTCGCTGGCGCCGTCACCGCCTCCGCTGTGTGCACTGGCATGAAGCGGATCGACAACGTGCTGCTCGATGACAACGCATCGCGTCTTTTTGCCGTGCAGGGCGACCTGAACTCGCCCTTCAAGCAAATTGCCAGCGTCGATGTGATGCAGGGCCTGAAGACCCCCATGGCGCAGAGCACGCAGCAGGTCGATCAGCACCTGCAGCAGCGGTCGCACCAGCAGGGTCAGCAGGCGAACGAACAGCAGCAGGCGCAGGCGGCCCAACAGAAAGCGTCCCAGCCGTCGCTGTAAGCACCAGGGCCGCCCCATCGCCGGGGGCGGCCCATTACACGCGCGAAGTCCAACCCCGCGCACAGCCCCGATCCAGCGCTTCACCTACGCTCATCCCAGCCCACGGAGCCCAAAGCCACCATGAAGCCAAGAACACGCAACTGCCTGGTGGCCATCGCCCTGCTCGGTGTACCCGCCTGGGCCTGTGCACAGATCGCCAACCCCTACGCCAAACCCAACGCCGCACCGTCCGCTCCCCAGGACAAAGGAACCAAGATGGATGACCTCAAGTCGTTTGCGACGGGCGGCGCCAAGATTCTCGAGTCCACCAAGGGTGACCTCACGGGTGATGGCCGCCAGGGCGCGGTGCTGATCATCGACCCGCCGGGCGGCACCGATGCGAAGCTGGGCGAAGGCCCGGCACGCGATGTGCTGTTGGTGGTTCCCGACGCATCCGGTCACCTGCAGAAGGCGGCCTCGAACGCACGCATCGTGCCGTGCGCCACCTGCGGCGGCGTCTCAGGCGATCCCTACGGTTACACAAAGATCGGCAAGGGCCAGTTCACCATCGTCAACGGTGGTGGCAGTCGTGAGCGCTGGTCCGATGAATTCACCTTCACGTGGTCGGCGGCGAAGAAGGACTGGTTCGCCAGCCACGTGGTACGCACGGCCTCCGACAGCGAATCCGGCAAGGAGAAGCACGTGGATCTTTCCGCGAAGGACCTGGGCGAGGTCTCGTTCAAGGACTTCGACCCAGGCAAGATCCCGGAGGCCACCCTCCCCTAGGGTTTGTTCCACCACCGCCAGGGCTGGCGGTGCTACGGGTCCACGGCCGGACCGCCCCGTAAGTCAAACAGGAGCTACACATGGCGATTGATCGTGAAACCCAGGTCCTGACCGACGCGTATGCGGCCGGTATCCGGGACCCGAAGGAACTGGCCAACTTCATGGCCCAGGTCACCCATGAATCGAATGGGCTGAACCGGCTTGAAGAAAGCTTTCGCTACACCCGCAACATCCAGCAGATTCCCGTGCAGTCAGCGTGGCGCGAAGGCCCCGAAGCGCTCGATGCCGCGCGCAAGGAAGCTCTGCAGGGCAAGCCGGAGAAACTCGCCGAACTGATGTACGGCGGCCGCAACGGCAACGACGAACCCGGCGATGGCTGGAAGTACCACGGCCGCGGCTACATCCAGCTCACCGGCAAGGACAACTACGCCGCTGCGGGCAAGGCGCTCGACCTCGACCTGGTCAAGCACCCGGAGCTGGCTGCCGACCCGCAGAACGCCTCGAAGATCGCGACGTGGTACTGGGAAAGCCGCGTACCCGAAGCGGCGCGCGATGACGTGAAGGCCGCCACGAAAGCCGTCAACGGCAAGTACAACGGCCTGGAAGACCGCGAACAGCGTTTCGCCGACTGGCAGAAGCGCCTCACCCCGGAAGTGATGGACCGCCTCGCCAGCGGCCAGGTCGGCCAGACTGCCCCGACCCGCAACGCGCCCACCACCGACCGCGCGCTCAAGGAGGGCATGAACGGCGAGGACGTCCGTAAGCTGCAGGCCGACCTCGCCCGTCTCGGCTACAAGGACGCCCACGGCCGCGAACTGCACACCGATGGCAAGTTTGGGCCGGGCACGCAGGCTGCGCTCGAAGCGTTCCAGCGCGAGCACAAGCTGCAGGCTGACGGCGTCGCCGGGCCAAAGACGCGCGAATCCATCGCGGCGCAGAAGCACCTCGATAACCAAAAGATCGACAAGGCAAACCTGACGAACCCGGCCAACCCGGACAGCGCCCTGTACGCACAGGCCACCAAGGGTGTGCACGCGATCGACGCGAAGATGAATCGCACGCCCGACCAGGCGAGCGAAAATCTCTCCGGTGCCATCGCAGCCCAGGCAAAGAAGGACGGACTGAGTCGCATCGACCACGTCGTTCTTAGCGACGACGGCAGCAAGGCCTACGCCGTACAAGGCGACCTGAACTCGCCGATGAAGAAGATGGCAACGGTCCAAACCGCCGAGGCGGTGAAGACGCCGCTCGAGCAGAGCGCATCGACCATGGCCGCCACGGCACGCTCCCTGGCCGAGCCTGCTCAGCCGCACGAACAGCAGACCCAGCAGCCCGGCAGGTAAGGAACCCGACCGATGACATCCATTTCTCGTGAGAAGCCGGTCGCTATGTCAAATAAGCGATCTAGATCCTTGTCCGCTGTCGCCATTCTTGCCGCAACGTTTTTCGCCGTGCCGTGCATGGCCGATGAAACCTCAGCGCGCGTCGCCGGCGCCCTGGCCGGCGCACAGGCCATTGCCCCCACGTCGCATGTTTCCTGCAAGGCGAACGCGGACGGCGCTGCGATCTGCAAAACCGATGGCTACTCGATCGACGCCACCGGTTGTGGCGAGGGCGCCCTCTACGGTCGGATCATGACCGACGGTGGAGTCGACCTGAATCAGTCGGTGGATGGCAAGGGCAAGGTCGTAGCTCACCTTGAGAAAGGCCAGTTTGTCTGCAGCGCCGGACACGCCATCAGTTCGGAAACCACTCAGCACTTCGTCGTCGCTGTAGAGACCAAGACCGTTGCCGACTGCAAGGGCAATGATCTCTGCAAGAACGGGGACCACGCTGTCGCATGGAAGGAACCCAGGCCGACAGGTACGTGCAATCCCGATGTCGACCCGGCCAAAGGATACGCCTCCTGCGCTGCTGGCTGGATCAACTACGGCGATCTCGACCAGTACGCCAACGGGCTGAAGGACTAACCGGGCCATGAGCAAAGACATCTACGACCAGGCTGACCACCGCGCCGGGGATCGGACCGTGATGCGTTGGCTTGCCGCGCTCACACTGGGAGCCATGGCGGCGCCCGCGTGGGCTGCAAGCGGCGCTTGTCCTGCCACTACCGCTGACGCCTTCGTCAAACGGTTCATGGACGATGCCACTATCCAGGCGCAATTCACCGCCGACCCGCTGCAGGCCGAGACCATCGATGCCAACGCAGAACCGGAGCCGGCGCCTGTCACCCAAAGCCTGCCCAAGGATCGCTTCAAGTTCCCGATCATGCCCTCGACAGAACGCGCGGCGGCGGATCATCTGGTCCTAACGCAAACGCCGGACGCCAAGGGTGGCTTCGCCGCCGAATTGGCGAAGCCTGGAACGGACTACCAGGTCACCTACCGTTTCCGTGCGACGAACGGATGTTGGGAGCTCTACCGTACGGAAGATGACTCGCTCTGATGTAAAAGGCGTCGCACGTTGGCGCCACCACACGGGCGCAAGCACAAAACGCCCAGCAGCAACAGACCCAGCAGCCTGGCCGGTAACGAAAGGAAATCCGCAAGCATGAAACGACCAAAGATCGGCACCCGTGGTGCCACCGTCCTGCTCCTTGTCACGCTGCTAACCGCCACGATCGCCCACGCAGCCACTCCCGCCCAGGCCGCTTCCTCCGGTGCGCGCCTGGCCCGGATGGCACCGGGGTCCACCACCTCCTGCGAGATCGGCAAGGGGGGCAACATCAACTGCCGCGTGGACTCCGTCCCGACGTCGGTCTCCGAATGCGCGGGCGACTACGCCTGGGGCCAGGTTCAGGACAAGGATGGCGTGACGCTCCAGTCCGCCTTCGACAAGGCAAAGGGCAAACCGACGGCGCATCTCGAGAAGCAGCAGTTTGTCTGTGTCGCCGCGACATCCGGCAAAACCCAGGATGCCGATCGGTACTACGTCATTGCTTTCCCGACCAAGAACGTGGCGGATTGCAAGGGCAATGAGCTCTGCCAGGAGCGCGCCCAGACGTGGGTCGGCACCAAGCCTGCCGGTGCATGCCAGTGGGTTGGCAAAGAGGGGGACTTCACCGGCGCGTGCGCGGCGGGCTGGGTCGACAGCGACGCCGTCGAGGTCTTCTCGATGGGCTTGAAGTAGTCACGTAAACGCATAGGAGGCATACGATGAGCCGAGACATTTACGATCAGGCGCACTACCACTTTGCCGAGCGTGGCGAACGCTACGAGTACGGCCGTCCCGACGGCACGACCACCCTCAGGAACGGCAACGTCACCGACCGAAGCCGCAATGAGCAGGACCTGGACGGGGATGGGCTCCGGGGCGTGGATTGCTCCTCCCTCGTGTGGCGCGGGCTCAAGAACGCCGGCTACGACGTCGGCACAGAGCCATTCAACACGCACGCGCTGTATTCCGGCAACACCATTACCGACTACTCGAAGAAGCACTTCGACGTCATCTCCGCGGCGGACGCCGCGAAGCACCCTGGCGACCTGCAGCCGGGCGATATCCTGATGCTCAAGGCAAAGCACGGCGGCAACCAGCACGTCGCCATCTTCCAGGGCTACGACAAGGACGGGAATATCGAGTTCTACGGTTCCCAGACCAGCACGGGACCCGCCAAGGTCACGATGACCGAGAACAACTACTTCCGGACGAACATGGAGATCGTGGGTGCGCTTCGCGCGAAGCCGGAGTTCCGCACGCACGAACCCGTTGCCATCCCCGGCCGCCCGAACGAGCCAGCCAGGACCAAGCCGGACTCGTCGCACGTGCCAGCTGCCACGCATGCCGCATCGGCACCGCATGGCGACGTCCTGCGCAAGGGCGACCACGACAGCGCGGATGTCCGGAAAGTGCAGGACGCGCTGAAGCAGCTCGGATACCACGACGAGCGCGGCCGCGCGTTGGTCCCGGACGGCAATTTTGGCGACCACACCAAGGCGGCGGTCGAGCGATTCCAGAAGGAACACGGCCTGGAGGTCGACGGCGTCGTTGGCAAGCACACGCTCAGCGCCATCCACGCCGCGGAGCGTCAGGGACCATGCCTCGATAACGCAGCCCACGCGGATCACGGACTTTTCCGCCAGGCCCAGGCAGCGGTGCACAAGATGGATGCCGAGCAAGGTCGTACGCCCGATCACGTCAGCGATCGGCTCGCGGCGGCCGGCACCGTGGCGGCACGCAAGGAAGGCATGACCGGCGTGGACTCGGCGGTGCTCAACCAGGATGGCAGCAAGGCCTACTTCGTGCAGGGCGATATGAACTCGCCGTTCAAGCGGCTGGCCGAGGTCAGCACCCAACAGGCGATCAACACCAGCATGGAACAGAGTTCGGCGCAGTTGAAGCAAACCCATGAGCAACAGGCCGCCGTGCAACCTATCCAGCCGCAGCACCAACAGGCCCCAACCCAGCCG
>NZ_JBQCFT010000235.1:0-3040 GCF_051958795.1 Luteibacter sp.
GGCGCCGTCATGCGTGCCTCGCTGCGCCCGCGCGGCCCCGAGGTGCGCGAGGCCGGCTGGAAGGACGTGATGGTTCGTCTCTCCGACGAAAGCCGCAAGGCGTACCGCGCGTTCGTCGACATGGATGGCTTCGTCGATTACGTCCGCGGCGCCACGCCGATCGATGTGATCGAACGCATGACGCTGGGCTCGCGCCCCGCAAGGCGGCGCAGCATGAAGGGCGTCGAGGACCTGCGCGCGATCCCGTGGGTGTTTTCCTGGACCCAGTGCCGTGCGGTGCTCACCGGCTGGTATGGCCTGGGCAGCGCGCTGGAGGCGGTGGCGAAGGAGTCCGGTGAGGAGGTGCTGGGGCGCATGGCGCACGAGTGGCCTTTCTTCACCACCATGCTCGACGATGTCGAGATGGTCCTGGCCAAGGCGGACATCGATATCGCCGAGGCCTTCTCCGAACTCGCCGGGCCCCTGCATGCACGCTTCTTCCCAAAGATCCGTGAGGAGTTCGAGCGGACGGTGCGCTGGGTCCTCAAGCTGAAGGGTGCGAAGGAACTGCTCCAGCGCGAGCCACGCCTGGCCACGTCGATCCGCCTGCGCAACCCGTACGTCGACCCGATGAGCCTGCTCCAGGTCGACCTGCTCAAGCGCTGGCGCGCCACGGGCGGGAAGGACGATGCCTTGCTCAACGCGCTGGTCGCCTGCGTGAACGGGGTGTCGCAGGGGCTGCAGAATACGGGGTGAGGTAACCCCATTCGGTAGGAGCCCACCCTGTGGGCGACGCCTTTCGCGGTAACGCTACAAGACCTGTAGCTCTTTCGCGAAAGAGGTCGCCCACAGGGTGGGCTCCTACGGCCGTGTCTCACGCGGGCTGGGATTAAAGCAAACTGTAACCCTGCCGAAAACGCCGTTACATGGGCTGCATTTCTTGCGGCTCCTCAGTTTTCGAAGCAGGTTCCCCATGAAAGACACCCTCCGTCGCGCCCGCTGGCGCGGCCTCAGCGTGGGCGCGCGCCTTACGCTGCTGGTCGTCGCCATCGTCTCCCTTGGCATCGCGCTGCTGACCGTGCTCGTCACGACCCGCGTCTCGCACGAGCTCGAGACACGTTCGCGCGATGACCTGGGCCGTGGCAACCACGCCATCATCGCCATGGTGAACACGTTCAGCGGCGCGCTGCTGGCGGAGTCAGATCGCTTCCTCGCCGTGTTCGAGAGCTATTTCCCCGCGAACAGGCTGGCGACCGACACCGTGCACCGGGTGACCATGGGCGAGCGCACCGTGCCCACGATGACCCTGGGCGGGAAGGCCATCAATGGCGATTTCACCGTCGTGGATGAGTTCTCCGACCGTGCCCATGTGGTGGCCACGATGTTCGTGCGTGATGGCCAGGACTTCATCCGCGTGACCACCTCGCTGAAGAAGCAGGATGGCTCGCGCGCCGTCGGCACTTCGATCGATCACGCACACCCTGCATTCCCGCTGCAGCTGGCCGGCAAGGGCTATGGCGGCCCGGCAATCCTGTTCGGCAAGCCCTACATCACCCGCTACGAGCCGATCCGCGATGCCTCGGGCAACGTCATCGGCGTTTGGTTCGTCGGCGTGGAGATCAGCAAGGAAATGGATGCGCTGCGCGAGCAGATCGCATCGATCCGTATCGGCGAGACCGGGCATTACTCGGTGATCGACGCGAGCGCGGGCAAGCGCTATGGCTCGTATATCGTGGATCCCGCGCTGGCGGACGCCGCTGGCCAGGCGGATGGGGCGGCGCTGACCTTGCTCGGCGTGGACGGCAAGCCGGTCTACGCACCGATGCTTTCGGCAGGGAAGGGCGAGGCGCGCTATCGCGTGGCCGTCGATGGGCGTGACGTGGAGCGTCTCGCCGTGTTCGCGACCGACCCGGCATGGCACTGGATGGTCACGGGCACCGTGGACATGGATGAGCTTTATGCACCGGTGCGCCAGCTGCGCAACGCCGCGATTGGCAGCAGCCTGGTGATCGTTGGCGTGCTCTGCGTCCTGCTGTTCATCGCTATCCGCGTGCGCATCACCCGGCCGCTGTCGGCGGCGGTGCAGGCAGCCAGCCGCCTCGCCGAGGGCGACCTCACCGCGCGGCTCGCCTCCACGCGCGGCGACGAGATCGGCCAGCTCATGAACGCGATCGACGGCATTGGCGACGGCCTCGGTTCGATCGCCGATTCCGTGCGCCGCGCGACCGGCAGCATGACCAGCAGCACCTCCGAGATCGCTGCCGGCAACACCGACCTGTCGATGCGCACCGAGCGGCAGGCCGCCGAGTTGCAGATGACCGCGGCGAGCCTCGATGTGCTGACCCGGACGGTGCGCGACAACGCAGGCAACGCGGCACGCGCCAGTGCGCTCGCCGAAGGCGCCAGCGTCGCCGTCCAGCAGGAGGCGGGGGCGATGGCCGAGGCCGTCGCGTCGATGAACGGCATCCAGGCCTCCGCGCAGCGTATCGCCGATGTCATCGGCATCATCAACGGCATTTCGTTCCAGACGAACATCCTGGCACTCAACGCCGCGGTGGAAGCCGCGCGCGCCGGCGAGCAGGGCAAGGGCTTTGCCGTGGTGGCCGAGGAAGTGCGTAACCTCGCGCAGCGGAGTGCGACGGCGGCAAAGGAGATCGAGGCGTTGATCACCGAGTCGGTCGCACAGGTGGATGCCGGGCATGGCCTGGTCACCGAGGCGGGCCACAACATGCAGGCCGTGATCGGGCGCATCCGCGACGTGGCGGACCTGATGGGCGACATCAGCCGCGCGTCTACCGCCCAGTCGGAGCAGATCGGCCAGATCAACCAGGCCGTGTCGCGCATGGATGATTCCACCCAGCAGAATTCCGCGCTGGTGGAAGAGGCCGCCGCGGCGGCGAAGAGCCTGGAAGACCAGGCGGCTGAGCTGGCGCGGGTGGTTGAGGTGTTCCGGCTTTAACGCAACGTAGGAGCCCACCCTGTGGGCGACGCCGTTCGCGGAAGAGCCACAGGGCCTGTGGCGTTATCGCGAAAGATGTCGCCCACAGGGTGGGCTCCTACG
>NZ_JBQCFT010000236.1:0-3516 GCF_051958795.1 Luteibacter sp.
ACAACGGCGGGGGCTTCCGGATACATTAGTCGCATGAACGATGCCGATTCCGCGCAACACATCCTGCCCGACGTGCTCGAACCCGGCCTGCGCCTGGTCTTCTGCGGCACGGCGGCAGGTACGCGCTCGGCGCGCGATGGCGCGTACTACGCGCATCCCGGCAACATGTTCTGGCGCGCCGTGCACGCGGTGGGCCTGACACCGCGCCTGCTCGCGCCGGCTGAATTCCCGCTAATGCCGGCTTTCGGCATCGGCTTCACTGATGTCGCGAAATACCACCACGGGAACGATAACCAGTTGCCGCGCGATGCGTTCGACGCGGAGGCTTTGCACGTGAAGATCCTGCATTACGCGCCGCGCGTCATCGCCTTCACCAGCAAGCAGGCCGGCATGGCCGCGCTCGGCAAGCACGTCCACATCGGCCGGCAAGACGCCTTGTTCGGCGGCGCGATCGCATGGGTCCTTCCCTCACCTTCCGGCCAGGCGCGAGGTTCATGGAACCTCGCGCTGTGGCAAGCGATGGCGGACGAGGTCCGTCAGGTACCCGGCGTCGAACGATAGGCGCGCACGTCGTTCGGCGATACCGATGAAGCGCCATTCGACCAGGCGTGGCGGATGTAGGTCACCACGGCCGCCGCATCGTCATCGCTGAGGACCTGCGAGAACGGCGGCATGGAATACGGCCGCGGATTGCCGGCGGTCGCAGGCGCGAAACCACCCGAGAGCACCACGCGGATCGCGTTGATCCCCGTGGGTTCACGCACGGACACGTTGCCCGCGAGCGCGGGATACGCGTCGCCCTTCCCTCGTCCGTCCGCACCGTGGCAATCGGCGCAATGCTTCGCGTAGACGGCCTGCCCGGCCTTCGCCACGGCCTCGGCATCCACGGCGTTGCCGCGCTGGCGAACCGGCGTGCGTTCGGGCAGCTATTACAGGTACACGGCGATCGCGGAGAGATCGGCGTCGGTCAGGTGCTGCGTGCTCTTCAACACCACCTCGGCCATGGGGCCGAGCGCACTGCCCTTCGCCGAACGGCCGGTTTTCAGCAACGCGACCACGTCACCCTCGCTCCACCCGGCAAGGCCGCCCTGCGGACCCATCGAGAGATCGGGCGCATACCAGTTCTGCACCGGGATGAGGCCACCGGCCAGGAACGGGTCGCTGACCATCGCGCCGAAGCTGTTCCGGTTCGCATGGCATTCATTGCAATGGCCCAGGCCCTGTACGAGGTAAGCGCCGCGATTCCACTGCGCGCCCTGCTTCGGATCGGGCTGGTATTCGCCCTCGTGGAAATACATCAGCCGCCACGTCGCCATGAGCGACCGCCAGCGGTATGGCCAGCGCAGCGTGTCCGGCGTGTTCGGGTTGCGCACCGCGGGCAACGAACGCAGGTAGGCGTACATAGCATCGCTGTCGGCGCGGGTGACCTTGGTGTACGACGTGAACGGGAACGCGGGATACAGCGAGGTGCCGTCGTGGGCCTTGCCACTGTGCAGCGCCTGGTAGAAATCATCCGCGGACCAGTCGCCGAGGCCGGTCTCGCGATCGGGCGTGAGGTTGGGCGACGGGATGGCGCCGAACGGCGTTGGGACGACGCGGCCGCCGGCCATGGGCTTGCCGTTGCGGGAGGTATGGCAAGAGGCGCAGTCGCCGATCGTTGTGAGGTATTGGCCTTCGGTGACGGCATCGCGCGCAAGCGCGCTCCCACAACAGCTGATGGCGGCGACGATGAAGAGCGCGGCATGGGTCCAGGTCTTCATCAGGTCAGCCTCCCAGCACGCCGCAGCGGAGTGGCGGTTTTACGCTGCCCGCCGGCTCCGCGTGTGCATCGGGTGGCACGGGGCGGGAAGCTAGCCACGCGGAGACGGCGCTGATGTCCGCGTCGGTGAGGCGGCTTACCACGGTCGCCATGCAGTCGGGCTCGGTGGTGCTACGAGTGTTCGTGCGCCAGGAGCCGAGCTGCGCGCTGATGTAGTCATACGGCAGGCCGACCAGCCCTGGGATGTCGGGCTGCACGCCGGTGAGGTTCGGCCCGTGGCAGGCCATGCACGCAGGCACGCCCTTCGCGGCATCCCCCTTCGTGACCAGTTGCTCGCCGCGCGCAACGGCCGATGGCGACATCGCATGCGTCGGGTGCGGCGAGTACGGTACGTCCTGGCTGGCGAAGTACTCCGCGATCTCGCGCATGTACGCTTCATCGAGGGGCGCGACCATGTACTCCATGATCTCGTAGTGGCGCAGGCCCTTCTGGAAGTCCTGCAGCTGGCGCACAAGGTAACCGGCAGGCTTGCCGGCGAGGCGCGGGTTGAAGCCGTTGTCGCCGCCCTCGCCGTGCGGGCCATGGCAGCTGGTGCAGGCGGCGATCCGCTGCTGCAGGGTATCGGGCACGGCGGGCGATTCCTGTGCCTGGGCGGCACACGCCCAGGCACACGCGGCCAGCACGATCCATCCGAACGAACGTCGCATCGCCTGCTCCCTTGGGTTCCGCCTTGGGTGTTCGCCCGAGTATAGCCACACAGTGCACGGGCGCTGGGCTACCATCGGCCGGACACCCGGGGGGAGAGACCTTATGCCGCAGCACCGCCACGCGATCGCCGTTGCGCTCGCGCTCACGCTTCTTCCGTTCGCCGCGCACGCGCGCGACGCCGGCGAAGACGATGCCTACGCCTCGATCGCCACGCTAAAGCAGGCCTACGCGCGGGGGGAGCTCACCCCTACCGGCATAACCCAGCTGTTCCTCGACCGGATCGCACGGATCGACAAGGCCGGGCCGAAGGTCAACGCGGTGCTGGAAACCAATCCCGATGCGCTGGCGATCGCCGGCAAGGCCAGGGGTGGCAAGGGTCCCCTCGCCGGTATCCCGATCCTGCTGAAGGACAACATCGACACCGGCGACCGCATGCAGACCACCGCGGGCTCCCTTGCCCTGGCGGGCTCCACGGCACCGAAGGACTCCACGGTCGCCGCGAAGCTGCGCAAGGCCGGCGCCGTGATCCTGGGCAAGGCCAACCTCAGCGAGTGGGCGAACATCCGCTCCAACCACGCCACGAGCGGCTGGACCGGCCGCGCCGGCCTCACCCTCAACCCGTATGTGCTCGACCGCAATGCCTGTGGTTCCAGCGCCGGATCCGGCTCGGCGGTGGCCGCCGGCCTCGCGACCGTGGCGATCGGCAGCGAGACCGATGGCTCGATCATCTGCCCTGCCTCCATGACCGGCCTCGTCGGCATCAAGCCGACCGTCGGCCTGGTCAGCCGCACCGGTATCATCCCCATCTCGCACAGCCAGGACACCGCCGGGCCGATGGCGCGCAGCGTCGCCGACGCCGCGGCCGTGCTCAGCGCGATCGCGGGCAGCGATCCGTCCGATGTCGCGACGAAGGACGCCGACAAGCACGCAACGGACTACACGAAGTTCCTCGACCCGAACGCGCTGCGCGGCAAGCGCATCGGCGTGGCGCGACAGCTCGCCGGCATCGAACCCAACGCCGATGCGGCGCTGGAGAAGACGATCGCGCT